>JAGTRY010000053.1 GCA_018262235.1 Pseudomonadota bacterium | reverse complement strand
CCAAAGCCATCACATTCACAGAATGTATGGTTGTTGTATAGTCTTTACTCGTTAGATCGAATAGTACCTTTATAACTTCGCGATTGTTGGAGACCTCACGCAACAAAATATTGACTGTTGTGCTTACACCTTCAAGACTTCCGGTCACCGGCTCTTCAAATGTCGTTTGGACGATACTCTGGACCATATTCCTGACCTTGATCAGGTCGTTTTCTTTCATGCATTTTTTAATCTTACGGTTGTAATCGTTTTGGACTTCCTGTATCGCCTCAATCAGGCACAACTGGCCAAAGCCATCTTTCCGCTTGGCAACATCTACAAGCGTGAGGTTCGCGAGATTGCCGAGCATGCGGGGCTGCATGTGTTCGACAAGAAGGATTCCACTGGCATCTGTTTCATCGGTGAGCGACCGTTCCGTGAATTCCTGATGCGCTACCTGCCGACCAAGCCGGGCGAAATCCGCGCACTGGATGACAATCGGCTGCTCGGCGAACACCAGGGGCTGATGTACCACACCATCGGCCAGCGCAAGGGGCTGCACATCGGTGGTATCAAGGGGAATGATGTGGTTGTCGGTGAGCATGACGCCTGGTATGTTGCAGCCAAGGACATGCATGCCAACGTGCTGTATGTCGTGCAAGGCCATGCGCATCCTGCCTTGCAGCGCGAGCGCCTGGTCGCGGGCGACCTGAACTGGATCAGTGGTCGTGCGCCGCGCACCAACTGGGTGTACAGCGCCAAGCCGCGCTACCGTACGGCGGATCAGCCGTGCGAGATCGATTCGCTGACGACTGAACGGGCCGAGATAGCATTTGCATCGCCGCAATGGGCCGTCACGCCGGGGCAGTCGGTGGTGGTGTATGAAAGCCGGGTGTGCCTCGGCGGCGGGATTATTTTGTAAGTCAAAAAGATCTCATTTCGGCTTTGGTCGGAACGGGGTCGCATGTAGCCAGGTTCACAACGTATGTCCTCCGCCAGTTTTTTTACCCGCCGTTCCGTGGTTTTCACCTTTGCTACGCTGGCTTGTCTGTTATGGGGCAGCGCTTACCCGTCAATCAAGAGCGGCTACGCGCTGTTGCATATTGCCAGCAGCGACATCCCGGCCAAGATGCTCTTCGCTGGCTGGCGCTTCCTGTTTGCCGGTCTGCTGCTACTCGTGTTTGCCTTCATCGGTGGCCGCTCGTTGCGTTTCAGATCCATTCGGGAATTGGGTGAAATCTGTTTGCTTGGGCTCACTCAAACTTCGCTGCAATACGTGTTCTTCTACATTGGGCTGGCCTTCACCACCGGGGTAAAGGGCTCGATCATGAATGCCACCGGGACCTTCTTTTCGGTGTTGCTGGCGCATTTCATCTATCACAACGACAAGCTTAGCGTGTCGCGCATCACCGGTTGCCTGATCGGATTTGCCGGTGTCATGGTGGTCAACTTCGATCGAGAGTTGCTGGATTTTCAGTTCAACCTTGCCGGAGATGGCTGCGTGATCCTTGCCGCCTTCATTCTTTCGGTGGCCTCCATCTACGGCAAGAAAATCTCACAGCACATCGATTCGGTAGTGCTCACCGGTTATCAGCTTGGCATTGGCGGTGGCGCACTCCTCATTGGCGGCTGGCTATCAGGTGGTGAGCTGGAATCCTTCTCGCCAGCGGCCCTGGCCCTGATGGCCTATATGGTGTTGCTCTCTTCGGTCGCCTTCGCCCTGTGGACCATCCTGCTCAAGTACAACCGTGTCGGCATGGTCACCGTCTTCAACTTTCTGATCCCGGTTTCTGGCGTGGCACTTTCCGCCCTCTTTCTTGGCGAAAGCATCATGGAATGGAAAAACCTCGTCGCCTTGGTGCTGGTGTGCGTTGGAATCTGGCAAGTTACGCGGGAGCCCGCTTCAGGCAAGCAAGCATGACGACATGCCTGAAGAGATCCATCAGACGGCGATAAGCACAGGGCTACTGCAGAAGGCCCGCCCATCAGGCCATTCAGATGGGTCAAGGCCGAAGAGGTGAGTCGGAAAAGCGTAGCTTTTTCCGACTCCACACTGTTGGTCACATCACTATTCAGCCCTCAAGCTTCTCCACCGGCTTCTTCATCCCGTCCCGGATCAGGTTGCCCAGCAGTACATCAACCAACGTGCCGCCTGAACCTGAGCCGCCACCGGCAACAATATCCGGCACCAGCTTGACGCCGGCCTTCGCGAGTGCTTCTGCAACCTGCACCATGGCGTAGTTACCGGACTCCATTGAGGCGATCTTGAGCTTGATGACCTCCGCTTCGGCGCCCCCCACGGCGTGGGTCTTGGCGGCTTCCGCTTCGCCGACTGTACGTAGTACGTTGGCATCGGCTTCGGCGTTGATCTTCTTGGCCTGGGCCTGACCTTCGGCGGATTTTACGGTGGCCTTGGCGTTGAACTCGGCAATCGTCACCTGGCGCTCCGCATCCACCACGCGCGCCTGGGTGGCGGCGAGTGCGGTAGCTTGTTCGAGTGCCTGCTTGATGTCCTGTGCCTGACGCTGGGTGTCATAGGTGACGCGTTCCTGCTCGGCGATCTTGCGGTCGGTCAGGGTCTTCATCAGCTCGTCCGGCGGCACGATGTCACCGATCAGTGTGTCGACCGCGCCAACGTTGTATTCCTTGAGTGCGGTCGAGATTGAAAGGCGGGCTTCGTCCTGGCGCTTTGTCCGATTCTTCAGGAATTCGATCACGTCCGAACCCTGTGCGGTATTCCGGAAGTAGTTGCCGATGGTCGGTTCCAGCACTTGGGTGACGAGCGCCGACATGCTGCCAAAGCGGGCGATCACCTTGGGGGCGTCGTTGCGCGGGATGTGGATGATCTGTGACACATCCAGATTGAATTTGAAACCGTCGGCCGAGCGTACGGTGATGGTCGACAGGTTGGCGTCGAGGTTGTGTGCTTCGGTTTTTCCGGTGGCCCAGTTCAACACCACATTGGCGGTCGGCACGTTGGTGACTTTATGCGTATAGGGATTGATTGGGTACTTGCCCGGGTCAAGCGGCTCGACCCACACGCCTTTTTCGCCACGCGAGACGAGGTTGCCGTGGCGGAAGGATTCACCAGTGACATCCTTGCCTTCTTTGCCGACATAGGCGATTACCACGCCGACGTGCGCAATCGGCACTTCGACCATATCGACGACTTCCACCGTGGCAAAGCGCGGGTTGATGAAGTAACGCCCAGCGAGTAGCACTTGTTCCTGCAGACCCTTGCAGCCGCCGTTCTGGACGAAGGCCTGGGCGTTCTGGAACATGTTGTGGCCATCCACCGAGGCGCCGGCGATTTCGCCTGCGGCGAGTGGTTCACCTTCCTTGGTGGTGACGATGCCGATCTTGTTCTGCGGGATGTCGAGCACTTCGGCGAGTTGTACTTCAAACAGTAGCGGATTGATGCGGTAGGTGCCGGGGGTGATCAGGCCCATCTGCGGACCGCGTTCGCCGCCACCGCCGAGGAAGGCATGGCCATCCTGATACGAGTCGCACAGGACCTGGCGCGCGATGATGCGGCCGCTGGGCAGGGGCTTGCCATCCAGCGCTTCAACGACACCGACCTTGCCGGGCGGGATGGTCAGGGCGCTGCCGAGCGTGACGGTAAACAGCAACGGGTTGATCCGGTAGGTGCCGGGAGGCATCAGGGCCATCTGCGGGCCGCGCATGCCACCGTTCTGCAGGAAGGCGCGCGCATCCTGATAGGTGTCACAGCTAACCTGCAGGGCGATGATGCGACCGCTCGGCAGAGGTTGGCCGTCGCAGGCTTCAACCACACCAATCTGGTTGGGCGGTACGGTGAAGAACTTCACCAGCTCTACCGTGTACTGCCAGGGCCACAGTGCGATGTGCAGGCCCGGCGCCAGCGTATCGGCCTGATAACCGGCTTCGCCATTCAGGGCGATGATGCGGCCATCCGGCAGGCTCTTGTTGGCGCCGAAGAGCACGAATTTCTTGGTGACGATGCCGACCGAGTCGTCCGGCACGATGATCACGCCGAACAGCCACAGCACCCACTTGTAGCAGAGCAGTACGATCAGGATGGCTGCAGTGATGATCACTGCATTCAGGTGTTCAAGGGCAAACTCCATGATTCCCACGATGCCTCCAGCAAGATATGCGGGGAGGTGCGCACAGGTCGTGCTGCAGGCCAGACCCCACGGACATGTCCGCGATGAACTCAGACATGCCGCGGGATTCTACGTGGATTCGTTCTGACTCTTTTGATCGACGCCCAAGGCTCTCGGTCGCTGCCCGAAGGTCTGGGTGTCAGGCATCTCTACAAAAAAAGCTCGGTTTACGCAGGCAGATCTGCCAGGTACAAAGCCGGTTTCCCCTCGCGGTCGCTGGAGAAATAGACCCGTTTGTCATCCGGAGTGAAAGATGGGTGCGGGTGGCTTGCCTGGGTGTTGCCTTTGTATTCGCGCCAGGAACTGTCGTGGCGGCAGACGGGGCGGTGACTGCGTGTTTTCATGTCGAAAACATGAATGTAAGGATCCGCTTCAAAAGCGTGAGCATCCTTGTCGGAAACGTCGCCGAGCTGGCCGGCGCCATCACCTACGAGCAGGCTGCCATCAAAGTTGCTCATGAGATGGGCGCAGGGCGGCATGGCCATGATGTTTTCGTTTTCCAGCGTGACCGGGTCGGCGGCCCAGATGGTGCGCTCCTGTTCCCCCTTGGTGTAGCTCACGTACATGAGTTTCGATCCATTCGGGACCCAGAATTCATGCATGCAGGATTCGCCCGGAGCGTGTTCCTTGACCTTGCGGAGCTTCGTGCCGTCCGCATTGATCAGCCACATGCGAGCGTCGACCAGATCGTGCGGCCCTTCGTGGCAGAAGCCCATGATGCTGTCGTCGAATGGCCGGTACATCGGGTGGCCCATGTAGCGTTTCTCCTCGAATACGCGGCGGGCAACACCGCTTGCGACATCGATGCTGATCAGGCGTTCGAGCGGTTTGATTTCGAACTGGTTGCGGAATTTTTCCCAGCCCGTCGCGCCGCCAGCGAGATCGGTCGCGAGGATTTCCATGGCCGCGATCTTGCTGCAATCGCTGTTGGGAACCCAGGTGCCCGCGCCTTTCCAGCCTGCCGGAACGGTATAGATCACGGTTTCCTTCAAGGTGGATAGATCGACGCGGCGGAATTCATCGCGATTCTTCACATAGAACACGGACTGATCATCTGGCGCGATGAAAGAACCGTGATAGTTGTCACCCGTACCTTCGGTGAGCTGACGCGCGACGCCGCTGGGAAGATCCAGCAGGTACAGGTTGAAGACGCCTTCGAATTCCCCACCGAAGAGAAGCTTGCAGCCATCGGTGGTGAAACATTTCTGGTAGAAATAGTTGCGGGGGCAGGCAACATCTGGCGGAGAAAGGCGGGTCACCCGTACGCCGGTGTCCGGGTCGCGCGTTTCGTGATAGGTGAACTGCAGGGTGCTGCCCTTGGCCATGATGGAAGTCCTTATGCGAGGTGAGGGCCGATTCTACGCGTCACGTCGCCGGCAAGCTTGATCGGGATGGTGCACTTACAGGGGCGACCTCACCCGGCCGTGCTGTCTGGCACGCCAGGTGAGGGAAGGCTGGTGTCAATGCATGCCCAGCAGGTTCGGCAACCACAAGGTCAAGGGTGGCCAGTAGGTGACCAGCAGCAGGAATCCCAGCATGGTGAGCAGCCAGGGCCAGACGGCCTTGGTCAGTTCGGTGATGCCCATCTCGGTGATGCCGGAGGCCACATACAGGTTCAGTCCGACGGGGGGATGGCACATCCCGACTTCCATGTTCACCGTCATCAGGATGCCGAAATGGATCGGATTGATGCCCAGTTGCACGGCAACCGGGAACAGGATCGGGGCCATGATCAGGACGATGGAGGAGGGCTCCATCACGTTGCCGGCGATCAATAACAGGACGTTGACCGCGAGCAGGAAGACGACCGGCCCGAAGCCTTGCATGAGCAGCCAGTCGGCAAGCTGTTGCGGGATGTTCTCGTTGGTCATGATGAAGCTGAACATCACCGCATTGGTGATGATGTAGAGCAGCATCGCACTCATGTTGGCCGAGGAGAGCAGTACCTTGGGCACGTCGGCGAGCTTCATGTCCTTGTACACGAATACGGCAACGAAGAAGGCGTAGACCGCACTCATCGCGGCGGCCTCCGTCGGCGTGAAAATGCCGGTGTAGATGCCTCCCATCACCACCACGATCAGCAACAGGCCCCAGATGCTTTTCCAGTAGGCGCGCCAGACTTCGAGAGACTCCCACATCAACTCGAACTTGAAGGTGGGCGCTATTTTCGTGTAACTGCCGCAGGCCTGAATCAGGGTCAGCCAGGCAAGCATGACCACCACCGGTACGAAGCTGGCATAAAGTGGTGACACGGCGGCAAACGGTTCGATGAGCAGGAAACTCACGTACATCGGCAGGCCGATCACGATCAGGCCGATGTACACGATGCGGGTGATCCATTTGCTTTGGGTGGTCCATGGCGCGAGCCCGAGCCAGAAAACCCCCGCCAGAAAGTACGCGAAGCCGGCATTCGGCAACCAGTTGGCCAGCGCCATGCCCAGCAGCCAGGGCGGTACGGCGGTGAAGATCAGCGCATAGAAGGCGCCAAACAGGCAGCCGATGGTGGCCTGCAGGCTGTTGCGTTGCGGGAACAGCATGACACGAGGGTAATTGTTCTTGCGCGCCCGCCACCAGGTGGTGAGCCCCAGCAGGAAGGCTAGTACCAGACCGGGAATGACTCCGGCCATGAACAGGGTTCCCACCGATGCATTGGTGGCCACCGAGTACATCACCATCACGATGGAGGGCGGGATCAGGATGCCCAGCGCGCCGGAGGTGGTGATCACACCGGCCCCGAAGCGTTTGGGGAACCCGGCCTTGACCATTGCCGGCAGGAGGATTGATCCGATGGCCACCACGGTGGCCGGGCTGGAACCGGATACTGCCGCAAACAATGCGCAGGCCATCACGCCTGCCAGCCCCAACCCGCCGTGCCAGTGCCCGACCAGCGAGGTGGCAAAGTTGATCATGCGTTTGGCAACCCCGCCGTGGGTCAGGAAATTGCCGGCAAGGATGAAGAAGGGTATGGCCATGATCTCGAACTTCTCGATGCCGGTGAAGAGCTTCATCGCGACCGATTCGATTGGCACCGAGGTCATGGTGTAGAGGAAGGCCAGTACCGTGAGGCCCAGCGAAATTGAAATGGGCATGCCGGTGAGCATCAGCGCGATCAGCAGCCCGAAGATGATGAGTGCATTCATTTGGCGGTCTCCGCGGTTTCCGTATCCAGACCATCGACATGGCCATGGTCGTGACGGGGCAACTCACCTGTCTTGTAAAAGTTCCACGCGACCTGCAGGAAGCGGAAACACATCAGGCTGGAACCCAGCGGGACCACCATGAAGACCATCCAGGTCGGCCATTCGAGGTCCGGTGTGGTGGGGCCTTCCGGGACGAACTCGCTGCTGCCGGTCCACTGGTTGAATTCGTAGTGAAGGCCGTTGCCCCACACGAGCATGCTGCCCAGTATGGCGACGATGGCCGTGAAGAATGCGCCAGCGAGCAGGCCGAAAATGACAAAACGGGCCCGGTTGCGCGGCGCGAGCTGGTTGATCATCACATCCACGCCGACGTGGATGCCGGTGCGCACGCCATAAGCTGCGCCGAATTTGGCCATCCACACGAAGAGGATGATGGTCAACTCCTGCGACCAGCCCAGATTGATGGTCAGGAGCCAGTCCTGCAGGCCGGGGATGGACAGTCCAGCCAGATAGCGATGCACGACGGCAAGGAAGGTGATGATCGTGGCGGCACCCATCAGGGTGGCGATCAGCCACTCTTCAAGATGATCAAGGATTTTCATGTGCGGCTCCGACAAAGAACAGCGGGTTCAGCAGGGCACTTATGCAAAGGGGGCTTGCGCCCCCTTCTGCTCGGATCTACAGCTTGTTCGGGTCGAACCCGGTTTCCTTGTAGATGCTCTTGATCAGGTCCGCGCCGATGCGTGATTCCTGTTCCTTGTGTACTTTCACCAGCACCTTTTTCAGATCGGTCCGTTCTGCGGCGCTGAGTGTGATCACCTGGGTCTTGCCTGAAGCCTTGACCGCGTCGGTTGCGTCAGCGTTTTCCTTCTGGGCAATAGCATTGGCATAACGCGTGGATTCTTCCATCGCGGTGGTGATGATCTGGCGGAGATCCGGTGACAGCCCATCCCAGAACTTCTTGTTCACGATCACGGCATAACCCAGATAACCGTGATGCGACTGCACCATGTACTTCTGCACCTCATGCATCTTCTGGGTATAGAAGTTGGATGGCGGGTTCTCCGTCCCATCCACCACGCCGGTCTGCAGTGCCTGATAGACCTCGGAGAAAGCCATGACCTGCGGGATGACGCCTAGCGCACGCATCTGCGATTCGAGTACCTTGGAGGACTGGATGCGCATCTTCAAGCCTTTGAAATCGGCCGGTGTCTTGGTGAGTTTGTTGGCTGAAAAGTCCTTGAAGCCATTGTCCCAGTATGCAAGGCCGGTGATTCCCTTGGGTTCCAGCTTCTTGAGCAGTCCGGCGCCAATCGGGCCGTTGGTTACGCGATGCAGGGCTGCGTAGTCATCAAACATGAAAGGCAGATCGAAGACCTCGAATTCCTTTACGCCCAGAGGACCGAATTTGGCGAGCGAGGGGGCCAGCATCTGCACGGCGCCCATCTGGATCGCATTCATCTCTTCCCCGTCCTTGTAGAGCTGGCTGTTCGGGTAGACCTCTACTTTGAGTTTACCGGCGGCGCGTTCGTTCACCAGCTTGGCGAATTGATCGGCGGCCTTGCCTTTGGGCGTGTCGCGAGCAACCACATGACTGAATTTGATGACAATTGGAGCTTGCTGGGCAAAGGCGAAGGAACTGAGGGCAAGGCAAACCAGACCAAGCAGCATTTTGCGGCGGGTGTTCATGATTTCATCTCCTGTTGTGGAAGCGCGAGTGTCCCGCGCCTGCTTTTAGTTATATGCCAGAGAACTGACCGGTCAAATTATGATTTCACTTGCGTCCGCTGAGCACTGCGGTAAACCCGGCAGGCCGGACGGGGGCCTGTTCCTTTGCGCCGTACCGTTTGGGCCCAGAGCCTGCGATAATCGGCCCCCTGACTTACCCGATTCCGCCTTGTAATGACGCATCCGATTGACCAAGAACCCGACATGTTTGCCGACGAGCCGGTACAGGCGCCCGTTCAGGAACTGCCTGCCGAGCCGGCTGAGCCTCCCGCTCCGCCCGAGCCACCCAGCTTGACCGAGTTGCCTGACGACCATCTGCCGATTGCCGCCTTTGCCGAGCGTGCCTATCTGGCTTACGCCATGAGCGTGGTGCGCGGCCGTGCCTTGCCGCAGGTTGAAGACGGTTTGAAACCGGTGCAGCGCCGCATCCTGTACACCATGCATGCGATGCGTCTGGTGCCCGGCGCCAAGGCGGTCAAATCTGCGCGTGTGGTGGGCGACGTGATGGGGAAACTGCACCCGCATGGCGACTCGTCGATTTACGATGCTTCGGTGCGTCTGGCCCAGGATTTCTCGCTGCGTTACCCGCTGATCGATGGTCAGGGCAATTTCGGCTCGCGTGATGGCGATGGCGCCGCGGCGATGCGCTACACCGAAATGCGCTTGTCCCCGATTGCCGAGCTGCTGCTGGGCGAGATCGATCAGGGCACGGTGGATTTCGGCCCAAATTACGATGGCAGCCACGATGAACCCAAGCTGTTGCCGGCACGTCTGCCGATGCTGCTGCTCAATGGTTCTTCAGGCATTGCCGTGGGGATGGCGACGGAATGTCCTTCGCATAACCTGCGGGAGGTCGCGGCAGCGGCCCAGCTGTTGATCAAGAAACCGGATGCCACGCTGGAAGACATCCGTCAGGTGCTGCCTGCCCCGGATTTCCCTGGTGGGGGCCAGATCATCTCGCCGGATTCGGCGATCCGGGATGCCTACGAGTCCGGTCGCGGTTCGATTCGCATGCGTGCGCGCTGGCGCATCGAAACGCTGGCGCGCGGGGCCTGGCGGGTGATTGTCGAAGAGCTGCCGCATGGCGTGTCGAGTTCCAAGGTCCTCTCCGAAATCGAGGCGGTGACGAATCCGCAGCCCAAAACCGGCAAAAAGGAAATCAGCCAGGAAGAGAAGAACAACAAGGCGCTGCTGCTGGGGGTGCTGGACGCAGCCCGTGACGAGAGTTCCGATCAGGCGGCAGTACGTCTGGTGCTTGAACCCAAGACGCGGACGCAGGATCCGGAAGACCTGATGCGCGTGCTGCTCGCGCATACCAGTCTGGAAGCTTCGGTGCCGATGAACTTCACGGTGATCGGGCTGGATGGTCGCCCGGCGCAAAAGGGGCTGAAAACGCTGATCCGGGAATGGATCGATTTCCGCTTCATTACCGTCGAACGTCGTACGCGTCATCGCCTGGGGCAGGTCGAACGCCGCATCCACATCCTCGAAGGCCGCCAGATTGCCTGGCTGCACATCGACGAAGTGATCAAGGTGATCCGCGAAGCCGATGAGCCCAAGGCCGAGTTGATGGCGCGTTTCGGGCTCTCAGAAATGCAGGCCGAGGACATTCTCGAAATCCGCCTGCGCCAGCTGGCCAAGCTTGAATACATTGCCATCGAGAAGGAACTTGCCGCATTGCGTGAAGAACGCGCCGGCCTGATCGAGCTGCTCGAAAACCGCAATGCCATGACCAAGCTGATCCTCAAGGAAATCGCCGAGGACGCGAAGAAATATGGTGATGATCGCCGTACCCTGGTTGAGACGGCGATGCCGGTTGCAGCAATCGAAACGCCTGTGCTGGATGAACCGGTCACGGTGATGCTTTCCCGGCATGGCTGGGTACGCACGCGTCAAGGCCATGGCATCGACCCGCAAACGCTCAGCTGGAAGAGTGGTGATGGCCCCTTCCTGGTGGCCGAAGCGCGCACGCCCTGGCCGCTGATCCTGATCGATACGACGGGCCGTGCCCATTCCGTTCGCATCAGCGAATTGCCCGGCGGGCGCGGCGATGGCGTGCCGATTTCCACCCTGATCGAACTGCAGCCCGGTGCACGTATCGCCCAGGCGCTGGCGGATGATCCCACGCATGATTATTTCTTTGCCAACTCGGGCAGCTACGGCTTCATTACGAAGCTCGAAGAACTCATCACACGCCAGCGTGCCGGCAAGGCGTTCATGACCCTCGAAGCGCAGGAAACCGTCCTCGCGCCTGCGCAGGTGCAGGGCGACTGGCTGGCGGCGGTTTCCGGCAATGGTCGCCTGCTCTATTTCCCGCGCGCCGAGATGAAAGTCATGCCGCGTGGCCGGGGCATGATCGTCATGGGGCTGGATGAGAAGGAAGAGCTCTGCGCCATCTGCTGCCCGCCGACCGATGCAGTTGTCGTCACCGGTTCCGGCCGTGGTGGCAAGGACGTCGAGTTGCTCGTCAAGGGTGTGGCGCTGGAAGCTTGTCGTGGCAAGCGGGCGAGGAAGGGCGGCACGCTGACGCCGAAGGTCAAGCCGGTGGCATTGAAGGCACCCGGAAACTAGCGTTCAGGAGCAGGGCGCGGATCCTCGCGCCCTGTAACGGCGATCAGCCTGGCGTGAAAACGCTCACGCAGTTGCGGCCCCGGTGCTTGGAGGCGTATAGCGCTGCATCCGCCGCTGCCAGCAGTTCATCGATGTCATCGGCCTGCCCGGGAAAGATCGAGATGCCCAGCGAGGCGGTGGTCTGGATCGTGCCCCCTTCATGTGGCAGATGGGCGTCGGCGATGGCCGTGCGCCAGGTTTCTGCGCGCATCAGGGCATGCTCAAGCGAGATGTCCGGCAGGACGACGAGGAATTCCTCGCCGCCGTAACGGCACGCGATGTCACTCTCGCGCGAGCCTTGTTGCAGGATCGTGGCGGTCATCCGGATGACCTGGTCGCCGGTGGCGTGGCCGTAGGTGTCGTTGATGGTTTTGAAAAGATCCAGGTCCATCATGACGATGGCCAGGGACGTCTTTTCCCTGCGGGCTCTTGCCAGTTCGCGCGACAAGGTTTCGTGCAGATAATGGCGGTTGTAGAGGCCGGTCAGGGCATCGCGCACGGCCTTTTCTTCGAGTAGGCGTTGCAAGGCGGAGATTTCGGCCAGCTGCGTCTTGAGTTGCTGGTTGGCTTCTTCGAGTTTGAGCTGATAACTGCGCCGCTCTTCGATATTGCGGGTTATGCCGACAAAGCCGCAGATCTGGCCGTTGGCATCGAGAATCCGGGTGGAGACGGTTTCTGCCCAGAAAACGCTGCCATCCTTGCGCAATTCCGGCGCTTCGAAACGAATGGTCTGTTCGACCTTTTCGCCTCGGGCCTGTTTGGCCATTCGTTCGCTGATGACGGCATTCAGGATGGCCTTGCCTTCGGGGGTATAGACTTCCGCGACGGGGGTTCCAATGACTTCCTCGCGCAGAAAGCCGCGTTCGCGGAAATCTGCCGAGCTGATGTAAGAGAAACACATCCGGGCATCCAGATGCCAGACGACATCGCTCGTGCTCTCGGCGAGAAAACGATACTGGGCTTCGCTCTCCTGCAGTTTCTGTTCAATCAGGCGGCGTTCGGTAATGTCTTCCGAGAAGATCCCGATCTGTTCCACCTGTCCATGCTGATTGAAGACAGGGAGCGCTGAGTTGCGATAGTAGCGACCCTCACGTTCGTCTTCAAAGATGTTGGGCTGACCATCGTGGCGCACTTGCAGCAGGATCTGCTGACGGGTACGGGCCAGATCTTCGGGGAAAAGCCCTAGCAGGTTGCGGCCAATGGCCGCTTCGCGGCTGAGCTTGAAACGTCTGGCGCCGGTTTCATTGATAGCCAGAATCACCCCGTCCCGGTCAATCAGGATGGATGCGCCTGTGCTTGCATCGATCAGTCCCTGCAAATTCGGGAAAGTGGTGCTACCTGTGGTACCAGAGTCCGGGCTTGAAGGCATGCGGGGCGAAACCAGAGTCGGATTGCCGTGGAGCATAACGCGACTTCCAGAGAATCTGGAGCGCATTAAAACTTCATTTGAAAAAAGTGACTTGCCCGGACGGTCCGGGAATTACAGGCCTGATCAGGCTTTCGGCATGTGCCGCAACGGCTTGGGCGCATCCAGATGCGCGCGTTCCTCGATACAGGCCAGTCCCCCCATTTCGTACTCGCGGCACACGTCCGGGCGGCGTGCGTAGATCGTGCACAGCAGGGAATCACGGTCCAGCGCCACGCACCAGCCATCATCGAGGCGACGCATCACTTCGCCACCCCATGCATCTTCGTGGGTCAGATGACGGGGCACGCTGTCTTCACCCATCAGGATGACTTCGAGCTGGCAGCAGCACGCCTGGCAGGTGCTGCACGTGCGTTCAGGCGGAAGCGGGGCAGCGGTCACGGCGTACCTGCGGCCATGCCAGAAGGATATTTGTTGCGCAGATAGTGGATCGGCGGAAGGCTCAGGAAGTCCGGCAGGAAACGCCAGTAGGGCGAAGCCACTCCCAGCCTGTCCAGCCAGGCGTAAAGCTTGCGCTGGCGGTCGCTCACGGCGCCGTCGGCGGCATGCACGATGCACGGGTTGCGTGAGAAACCGAGGGTCACGCGGTCGATCAGGGCTTGTTCGCTGACCAGCGGCGAGTGGTAGAACACGCCGCTGGAGAGATCCGTTTCGGCGTTGATATACCCTTCGGCAATGGCCTGGCGGGCCAGTTCGGTGTCGGGCAGGATGCGGATGCCTGTAAACACGACAGAGAGGAATTGCCGTCCGGTCAGGCGGGTTTCCATGAAACGCAAGGTTTCATCGGCGGTCTCCAGAGTTTCGCCGGGGCCCCCCAGCATGAAGAACCAGAAACTTTTCATGCCCGAGGTGCGTGCGCGGTCGACACAGGTGTTCACGTGTTCCATCGTGAAACCCTTGCGGAAGTTGTTCAGCATGGTGTCGCAACCGGCTTCGGGCGAGATCAGCATCGAGTTGAAGCCGGCGCGTTTCATGGTCGGGAAGAGTTCCGGCGGCACATCCCGCGGATTCAGGCCCATCACCGTGAAACTGGCTTTCACCTTGCGGCGGATGATTTCCTCGCAGATCTCGATGGCATGCGAAGCCGGCGTGTTGAAGGTGGAATCCACGAATTCAAAGGTACGTGGTTTGACATCCCGCAGGACCTGTTCGATTTCGTCGACCACTTCGCCCGGAGGACGCAGGCGCAGCTTGGCGCCTTCGACCAGGGGATAGGCGCAATAGGTACATTTCATGCCGCAGCCGCGCTTGCTCTGTACGGGCCAGGTGCCACCGCTTTGCTGATAGTTTTTCCACTGGACGAACTGTTGCATGCCCGAGCGGTGGAAGTCTGGCAGCAGGAGGGTTCGGTTGCGCCGGGCAATGCCGTTTTCCAGATAGCACAGACCCGGGACTTCACTGAACGGCGTGCCGTGTTCCAGGGCATGGAGCAGGGCGGGAAAAGCCACTTCACCTTCTCCGACGTTGGCGAAATCCGCACCGAACAGGCTCAGCGCGCGTTCAGCCAGAATCGAGATGGCCGGGCCCCCCAGCACCAGCGGGACCGGTGTGCCATCGGGTTTGCGGGCGTGCTGGCGGATCACGGCAACTTGTTCGCGCAGGGCATCCTGAGGAGAAACGAAGCGCTGGCTCACCACGTTGTCGATGTTGCGGATCGACAGACCGACCACTTCCGGCTTGAAAGCCAGGATCGCTGCGGCCAGCTCGCGGGTCAGGTCCGCTGAAAATGCCAGATCCAGCAGGCGGACTTCATGCCCGGCAGCCTGAGTGGCCGACGCGACATAACTCAAGCCCACCGGCGCCGCGGGTTCCATTTCACGACTCTGGTTAGAGTAAATCAGCAGGATGCGCATGAACTTCCATTTCCAGATCTACGGTGTTTGTCGACTTTGGGCGTCTCGTCCTGGCGCAGGCCAGGCTGGTCGTGCTCCGGCATTGAGCGATGCTTCGTTCTGGCGGCAGCATCGATCTGGGGTGTGGAGCGGGTCGAGCGGAGCACGCACGGTATCAAAACTGCCCAGCGAAAAGCGCGAAGAGGCAAAAATAATCGTTCCGTGCCGGATTCCGGTCGGTATTCTGGCAACGGCCGTGCGGCCTGGATGGCAGAAACCCGGGATGCGCTTGATCTGCCTTCTTGCCTGCAAACGGATGGCTCGGTTAATGTGCTGCCTGCATTTTTCTGATCATTCCGCCATGCATATCCGTCCTTACCAGCACGCCGATGAGACCGCCGTGATCGCCTTGTGGCAGGCCTGTGGCCTGACCCGGCCATGGAACAACCCGGCGCTGGATATTGCCCGCAAGCTGACTGTGCAACCCGAGTTGTTTCTTGTCGGTGAGCTGGACGGGCAAATTGTCGCTTCCGCCATGGCGGGTTTCGAGGGCCATCGCGGCTGGGTGAATTACCTCGGAGTCAGTCCGGCGCAGCGTGGCAGGGGCTTGGCGCGGGCGATGATGGCGCAGGTCGAAGCGCTGTTGCTGGCGCGTGGTTGCCCGAAGATCAATCTGCAGGTGCGGGCGGACAATACGGAAGCCTTGGGCTTCTACGCGGCCTTGGGCTACGGTCAGGAAGTCGTTCTCGGTCTTGGCAAACGGCTGATCGTGGACTGAACCGGGCGTACGTTGCAGTCGATGCTTCGTGCTTCGACGGGCTCCGGACGGGCTTACCGGCTACAATTGCGTCTTGAACCCTGAATTTCCCTCTACCAAGAAAAAATGAGCACTCCTTCGCGCAAGATTTTCGTTACCAACGCTTTGCCGTACGCCAACGGCGACATCCACCTCGGCCACCTCGTGGGCTATGTGCAAGCCGATATCTGGGTACGCTTCCAGCGCATGCTGGGTAACGAAGTACATTACGTCTGTGCGGACGACACCCATGGCGCGCCCGTGATGCTGCGGGCCGAAAAGGAAGGCATCACGCCCGAGGAACTCGTCTCCCGCGTGCGCGGCGAGCATCTGCGTGACTTCACCGATTTCGGCGTGGCGTTTGACAACTACCATTCGACCCACAGCCCGGAAAACCGCGCCTACGCGGAAGACATTTACAAGAAGCTGCGTGCGGCCGGCATGATCGAAACGCGCGCCATCGAGCAGTATTACGATCCGGTCAAGCAGATGTTCCTGGCGGACCGCTTCATCAAGGGCGAATGCCCCAAGTGCGCGGCCAAGGACCAGTACGGCGACAGCTGTGAAGTCTGTGGTGCCGCCTATGCGCCGACCGAGCTGAAGAATCCGTACTCGGCCGTGTCGGGCGCGACGCCTGAGCTGCGTTCTTCCGAACATTTCTTCTTCCGCCTGTCCGACCCGAAGGCCGTCGAGTTCCTGCGTGAATGGACGCGCGCGACGAATGCCGATGGCTCGCGCCGCATGCCGCCGGAAGCCTCCAACAAGATGCGCGAATGGCTGGGCGAAGCGGGCGAGAACAAGCTCTCGGACTGGGACATCTCGCGCGATGCGCCATATTTCGGCTTCGAGATTCCGGACGCGCCGGGCAAGTATTTCTACGTCTGGCTGGATGCGCCGATCGGCTATCTGGCAAGCTTCAAGAATTATGCCGATCGCGTCGGGTTTGATGTGGCCGACTATATTGATCCGGTCAAGGCCGAAGCAGCTGGAACGGAGATGGTGCACTTCATCGGCAAGGACATCCTGTACTTCCACGCCCTGTTCTGGCCGGCGATGCTGAAGTTTGCCGATTACCGCACGCCGAACTTCCTCAACGTGAATGGCTTCCTCACTGTTGATGGCGCCAAGATGAGCAAGAGCCGCGGCACCTTCATCACCGCGCGTTCTTATCTGGAACAGAAGCTCAATCCGGAATGGCTGCGTTATTACTATGCGGCCAAGCTCAACTCGAACATCGAGGATCTGGACCTGTCGCTGGATGACTTCGTTGCCAAGGTTAATTCGGATCTGGTTGGCAAGTTCGTGAACATTGCCAGTCGCAGTGCGGGCTTCATCAGCCGGCGTTTCGGCGGCAAGCTGGGCGGCAGTGATGCCGCTGCGCTTGCTCCTTTCATGGCCGAGGAAACGATTGCGACCCTGACGCGCGCCTTCAATGACCGCGATTACAGCAGCGCCCTGCGCGAAATCATGCGTCTGGCCGATGTGGCCAATGTGTATGTGAATGAAGAGAAACCCTGGGAGCTGGCGAAGAATCCGGACAACGATCCTGCTGTGGCGGAACGCCTGCACCGAGCATGCAGCACCGCACTGAACCAGTTCCGGGCCTTGAGCATCATGCTCAAGCCGGTACTGCCGACACTGGTTGCCCGTGTCGAGAGCTTCTTCGATGTTGCACCGTTTGCCTGGCGTGATCTGGCGGCTCCCCTGCCGGCGGGGCATGCCATCAACCAGTATGCACACCTCATGACCCGTGTCGAACGCAAGCAGATCGATGCCTTGCTCGAAGCCAACAAGGAAAGCCTCGTGACCGAAACCAAACCTGTCGAAGCCGCCAAAGCTGCGGCCCCTGTTGTTGCGGCGCCTGCAAAGGCAGAAGAGCCCACGCATATCAGCATTGATGACTTTGCCAAGGTGGATCTGCGCATCGCCAGGATCGTGGCCGCCGAGCATGTTGAGGGGGCGGCCAAGCTGATCAAGCTGATGCTGGATATTGGCGAGGACAAACCGCGTCAGGTCTTCGCCGGGATCAAGAGTGCCTACGATCCGGCTTTACTGGTCGGTCGTCTGACGGTGATGGTCGCCAACCTCGCACCGCGCAAGATGAAGTTCGGCATGAGCGAGGGCATGGTGCTGGCTGCCTCGGATGACAAGGGCGAGGTCCCGGGCCTGTTCATCCTGTCGCCGGATTCCGGTGCCCAGCCCGGCATGCGGGTGAAATAAGCGATGCCTGCGCCGGGTCGCAAACAGTTGCGCCTGACTCCCCGCATGCTGGGGTGGTTGGGGCTGGATCTGTTTGGCATGCTGCTGTTTGCGGCAGGCGCCATGTTTCTCGCCAATGGTCAGGCTTTGCTGGTGAAGTTGCCGACGAATCTCGTCGAAGCGGCCATCCTGCTGGTGGCCGGCGCGATCCTGATGCTGATCGCGGCAGCCAATCTGCTGCGCGAAGCCTTGCCCCGGCCCGAATCCAGACCTGTCGATCAGGTCCGCGGCGAGTAAGCCAGAGACGACTGCGACCGATGCCACTGACCCGAAGCAAACGCTGGATCGTCGCCCACCACCAGCGCCCGCGCTGAATCTTCTGCTCGAACCGGTTTTTTTCATCCAGGTTTGCACAGGAGGTTCTTCGTGGTTTCGCTTCATCGGTTTCACACCAAGTTTCAGGATTCCCTCAAGGGGTATTCCAGAGCGCGTTTCTTTTCTGATTTCTCTGCCGGTATCACCGTCGGGGTGCTGGCCTTGCCCTTGTCGATGGCGTTTGCCATCGCCAGTGGCGTCTCGCCCGAAGCCGGGATCTGGACGGCGATCATCGCCGGTTTCCTGATTTCGGTTTTTGGCGGCACGCTGGTGCAGATCGGCGGCCCGACCGGCGCTTTCATTCCCATCCTGTACGGCATCGTGGTGACCTACGGGGCCAACAACATGCTGGCGGCGACTTTCCTGGCCGGCATCATCCTGCTGGCGATGGGGCTGCTGCGCCTGGGGAATCTGATTCGCTTCATCCCGATTTCGGTGGTGATCGGTTTTACCAACGGGATCGGCGTGGTGCTCGCCCTTTCGCAGATCAAGGATTTCTTCGGGCTGGCCGGAGGCGCCTTGCCGGCGGACTTTTTCCCGCGCATGAAAGTGCTTTGGCATCTTGCGCCCAGCTTCAGCATCCAGGCCACGGCGCTGGCGGTCGGAACCCTGGTGCTGGTATTCGCCTGGGGCAAACTGGCCGAACGGGTACCGCTGCTGGGCAAGGTGCCTGCACAACTGGCCGGCTTGATCCTGGGCACGCTGGTGTGTGTGCTGCTGGATCTGCCCGTCGAGACCATTGGCAGTCGTTTCAACGGAATTCCCCAGGGCCTGCCGGCTTTTTCCTTTCCGCTGCCGGACCTGAATGCAGCCGGCAAACTGTTGATGCCGGCGATCACGATAGCCTTGCTGGGCGCGATTGAGTCCTTGCTTTCGGCGCGTGTGGTGGATCCGCAGGTGGATGACAAACACGATCCCAACCAGGAATTGATGGCGCAGGGGATTGCCAACATGGCCTCGCCGTTTTTCGGCGGAATCGCCGCCACCGGGGCGATTGCACGGACTTCGACCAATGTGCGGGCCGGTGGGCGCTCGCCGGTGGCCGGCATCGTGCATTCGCTGACCTTGCTGCTGATCGTGCTGGTGGCTGCGCCATTGGCCTCATGGGTGCCGATTCCGGTGCTGGCTGCGATAGTGGTGGTGACCGCGATCCGCATGGGCGAATGGCATGAATTTTCGCGTTTGAAGAGCTTTCCCTGGCACTACGCGCTGATCCTGTGTTCAACCTTCCTGCTCACCGTATTGTTCGATCTGACCGTGGCGGTGGAAATCGGTCTGCTCCTGGCCTGCCTGTTCTTCATCCATCGCATGCAGGACCTGACCGAGCTGGAGCGCGTCGACGTCAAGGCTAGCGCTGGCGTGGCGGTCTACGCCGTACGCGGCACCCTGTTCTTCGGTTCCGTGGCCAAACTCGACGAACAGATCAGCGAGACCCGTCAGGACGCTGACATCGTTGTTTTCGACATGAGCGAGGTCATCAATATCGATGCGACCGGCGCGGGCTGGCTGCACAGCGTGCATCGCGCGCTGACCAAGAACGAGGGTGAGCTGATTCTGTGCTGCCTGAGCGAGCATGCGCAGAACTATCTGGCGCATTCGGGCCTGCTGGCTGTCATCGGCTTGCACAATGTTTGCCCGAGCCTGCATGCCGCCTTGATGCGCAGTCGCGACATCCAGAACGAGTCCGAATGAACCGGACGTGACCTGACGTGGCTGCCCTGATGCCTGTTTGATCCGGGTCGCCACGCTGGCCATAATCCAAGCATGGCCCAGACCCGGACGGGCGCCGGGAGAGCACTGCGGCGGGGCAGGCATGGATTCCCCGCATTCCGGGTGAATGCGTTTCTTCTTGTCATGGAGAGAACGGTTGTGTTGCAGTTCCACCCCAAACTTCAAGATTCCATCAAGGGCTATACCCGTGCCATGTTCGGGCGTGACCTGTCGGCCGGCATCACCGTGGGCGTGCTGGCCTTGCCCTTGTCGATGGCGTTTGCGATTGCCAGCGGCGTTTCTCCATCAGCCGGGATCTGGACGGCGATCATCGCCGGCTTTTTGATATCGGTCTTCGGTGGCTCGCTGGTGCAGATTGGCGGCCCGACAGGCGCTTTCATCCCCATCCTGTATGCCATCGTGGTGTCCTACGGGGTTAACAACATGCTGGCGGCAACTTTCCTGGCCGGCATCCTGTTGCTGGTGATGGGGCTGACCCGCATGGGAAACCTCATCCGTTTCATTCCGGTATCGGTCGTGATCGGCTTCACCAACGGGATCGGTGTGGTGCTGGCGCTCTCGCAGATCAAGGATTTTTTCGGCATGAGTGGCGGGGCCTTGCCGGCTGAATTCTTCGAGCGCATGAAGGTGCTGGCTTCCCTGCTGCCGACGATCAATCCGTATGCTGCCGGTCTGGCGGTGGCTTCGGTGTTGATCGTGGTGGTCTGGGAGTGGCTGGTCCGGCGTTTCGTGCGTGTGGGTATCTTGCCGGCGCAATTGGTGGGGCTGCTGCTCGGGACGCTGGTCTGTGTGCTGGCAGACTTGCCGGTGGAAACCATTGGCAGTCGCTTCAACGGTATTCCGCAGGGCTTGCCGGCGCTTTCGTTTCCGGTGCCGGATCTTTCTTCCATCGGGCGCCTGCTCGCGCCGGCCATCACGATTGCCCTGCTGGGGGCAATTGAATCCCTGCTGTCGGCACGCGTGGTGGATCCGCATGTCGATGACAAGCATGACCCCAATCAGGAGCTGGTGGCGCAGGGCCTGGCCAATATGGCTTCTCCTTTCTTCGGGGGTTTTGCTGCGACGGGAGCCATTGCCCGTACCTCGACCAATGTGCGGGCAGGCGGGCGGACGCCGGTTGCCGGGATCATCCATTCGATCACCTTGCTGGTCATCGTGCTGGTGGCCGCGCCGCTGGCCTCATGGGTACCGATTCCGGTGCTGGCGGCCATCGTGGTGGTGACGGCGGTACGCATGGGCGAGTGGCATGAGTTCGCGCGCCTGAAGCATTTTTCCTGGAATTATCGCGCCATCCTGCTGGCGACATTCCTGCTGACTGTGCTGTTCGATCTGACCATTGCCGTGGAAATCGGCATGGTACTGGCGAGCCTGTTCTTCATTTACCGCATGCAGGATCTGACCACAGCCACCCCCATGGCGGTGAAGTTGCGTCCCGGCCTGCTTGCCTTCGCGTTGCGCGGTTCGCTCTTCTTCGGGGCGGTCGCCAAACTCGACGAGCAGATAGATCCGGCACGCCTGGCCGTGGATGTGCTGATTCTGGATCTGCGCGAACTGCTCAACATCGATACGTCCGGGATCGACTGGTTGCAGGGCCTGAACAAGGCATTGTCAAAGAAGGGTGCCAGCTTGCTGCTGTGCGGCCTGGGCGCGCAACCTCGTTCCATCGTGCAGCGTTCCGGCCTGATGGCACAATTGGGCGTGCGCAATGTATGCGAGGATATCGATGCAGCCTTGCTCCGGGCGCGCGAAATTCAGGATGAAACGGAATGACTCCACCCGCTGATGACGATGTAGGCCGCCACCTGTTGATCCGGGGGATCGTGCAGGGCATCGGGTTTCGCTGGTTCATGGCCCAGGAAGCTCGCAAGCTCAGGGTTTATGGCTGGGTGCGCAATCTGCGCGATGGTCGGGTTGAAGCCATGCTCAGTGGCGCGCCTGCGGCAGTCGCTGCGTTGATCCACTGGTGCAGCTTCGGGCCACCGGGTGCCCGTGTGGACGAAGTTCTCGTTGAAGACAGTCCGGAACGGGCTCAAGCCTTCGAAAAGCGTTCAACTATCTGAGCAATAGACAGCGCCAATCGGATTCGGGGTTTACCTTGCAGGGAGTGGCCACCATAATCGGGTCTCCCAAAACCCTTCGGTGCACTCAAGTAAGCACCGGAATGAACAAGAGAGAGGATCCATCATGGCTGTTCTGGTTGCCAAGCAAGCGCCTGATTTCACCGCCACTGCCGTTCTGGGCAATAACGAGATCAAGGACATCACCCTGTCCGAATTCACCAAAGGCAAGTACACCGCACTGTTCTTCTACCCGCTGGACTTTACCTTTGTGTGCCCGTCCGAGCTGATCGCCTTTGATCACCGTCTCGAAGAATTCAAGAAGCGTAACGTCGAAGTGATCAGCGTTTCCATCGATTCCCAATTCACCCACCTGGCCTGGAAAAACACCCCCGTCGACAAGGGTGGCATCGGTCAGGTTGGCTACACCATGGTGGCTGACACCAAGCACGAAATCTCCAAGGCCTATGACGTGGAATCCGCTGGTGGCGTGGCTTTCCGTGGCACCTTCCTGATCGACAAGGCGGGCGTGGTGCAGCATCAGGTCATCAATAACCTGCCATTGGGACGCGATATCGATGAGCTGATCCGCGTGATCGATGCCCTGCAGTTCTCCGAAGAAAATGGCGAAGTCTGCCCGGCTGGCTGGAAAAAAGGTGCCAAGGGCATGAACGCTTCGCCTGAAGGTGTGGCCAAGTATCTGGCCGAAAACGCCAAGGCACTCTGACAGGTTTTACCCTTGCATGAGTATTTCGTCAGAAGGGCAGGCCCATTGGGCCTGCCCTTTCTATTCGAGAAAACCCCAACGCCTTTCTTCCTCAAGCTTTGAAACTTTTGTGCCGTAACAAAACTTATTAGATTGACGTGTGTCTTGCGCATACGGAAGAACCATTTTCAGGAGGCAGACCCAATGAGCATCGCCCGTAAAATAGCCCTGATGGTGCTGTTGTCCATGTTGACCAGCGCCGTTGTATTCGGGACTGCTCTGGTGGGGTTAGGCCGGGTTTCGGCGAGTGTAGACAACATCACGGGCAAGACCATGCCTGCCGTACTGGCCGCCAGCGATGTGCGGGCCATGTACCTCACCATGAATTCCACTGCCTTCGAACGGGCCACCACCAAGGATCCTGCCAAAGGTGCCGAGCTGGTCAAACAACTTGAGGGACTGTCGAAAAGCATCATCAAACAGATCAACCTGTACGATTCAAATACCAGTGATCCGGCGGAAAAGCAGGTGCTCGATGATGTGAAGATGAGCATCGCGCAATACATGTCGAAGATGACCCAGGTTTCCAATCTGGTCGAGGCGAGCGAGGCCGAGATGGCCATCGACATCATGCAGACCCAGGTTGGCCCCTTGCACCAGAAGCTGAGTGGGATCTTCGACAAGCTCATGAAGTTCAAGACAGCTGAAGCCGAAGCTGCGTCCGAATCCTCTGCCCAAGCCTATCGTGCAACTGTCAGCGTAACCATTGTGGTGGCATTGATTGGCCTTGCCTTGATCGGTTTGCTGGGTCTGGTAGTGGGGCGTTCCATTGCGCGGCCTTTGCTGGCGATGCAGCAGGCCATTGCGCGGACTGCCGAGGAACTGGATTTCCGCAACAGCATCCCCGTCAACAGTCGTGATGAAGTGGGCCGGACCCTCGAAGCCTACAATGCCTTGCTGACCAAGTTGCGCAACAGCTTCGCCGAGATTCAGCAGGCTACCGGGCGGATGCAGGTCGTAACGAGCGAAGCCGAAGCCAGTGCTCACCAGATTGCCGACAACTCGAATACCCAGAGTGCCGCTTCTTCCGGCATGGCGGCAGCCATCGAAGAGCTGACTGTGAGCATCTCCGTCGTGGCCCACCAGGCCGAAGAGGCCAGTCAGCACACCCAGGTCTCGCGGGACAATGCGGCGCGTGGGGCAGAAGTGATCCTCGCCACGGTCAATGGCATCCAGACGATTTCCGGCACCGTGCGTGAAGCGGCCGAACGCATCGATGCCTTGCGCAACGACAGCGACAGCATCTCCTCGGTGGCCAACATCATTCGCGAGATTGCCGATCAGACCAATCTGCTTGCGCTCAATGCGGCCATCGAAGCTGCGCGGGCTGGCGAGCAAGGACGCGGTT
>JAGTRY010000146.1 GCA_018262235.1 Pseudomonadota bacterium | reverse complement strand
CGGGAGTATCTTGCGTCATGGTGGACAGTGGCGGAATCATGAATTCGCTTTCGGGCGCATTATCAATCCCGATCACGGCAAGATCCTCCGGCACACGCAAGCCCAGGCGGTGCGCTTCATGCAACACGCCCAAAGCCATCCGGTCACTGCCGACGAACACCGCATCGAGCTTCGGGCACAACTCCAGCAAACGCCGCAGGCCTGGACCACCACTCCCGGGCTCCCAGTCCCCCTCGGCAAAATAGTCCTTGCACTCAGGCAATCCAGCCTCGTCCAGTGCGCTCTGCCAGCCCGTCACCCGCAATTGGGCGACCCAACGGCTCATCGGCCCGGAGATATGCCCGATCCGTTTGCGCCCAATGCTCAGAAGATGCCGGGTAGCCATCCGACCTGCCTCGAAATTGTCGAAGGCCACGGTTTCTGCACGACCACGCTGCCGGGCATTGACGACCAGCAAAGGCATCGGCAGGCTGTCCAGATCGAAATCATTCAGCCAGACGTTGCTGTCGCCAATTTCTGGCCCCGCCCAGATCAATCCGTCGACCTGCCGCTCAATCAGATAGTCCAGTGTTGCCCGGATCGTATCGGGACTGAAATCGGTTAATTCCTTGATGAGCAGCGCATATCCCATCTTGTCTGCTTGACGCACCATGCCAATATAGGCAACCCCCGAAACGAGGTAGCCAAAGCCACCACAGCTCACCACACCCAGTGTGTAACTACGCCCCGAACTGAGTTGACGCGCCAGCGCACTCGGGCGAAAGCCCAAGGTTTCGATGCACTGCATCACCTTGTTACGGGTTTCTTCAGTCACGTGCTCGCTATCGTTGATCACGCGCGACACGGTCTGTTTGGAAACCCCGGCCAGCTTCGCCACATCGGCAAGTGTTATCCGTTTGTCAGCACTATTGTTTGCCACGTTCGATATCCCTCGGCGGATCATCCGCACTGTCCTGTAACCAGCAGCAAGCCCGGTCTAGCAGCTGTCTCCGTATGCACTGTATGGCTTGTAACGCCATGACATCGCACTTTTGACAGATTATTGTTCTCCCACATTATGACCTGAAACATCCTTGCGACACACACCAGGGTCCATTTGTACAACATTCGAACAAAAACACCTTGCAGCCTCCCGGTCTGCCTCGCAAAATCGCCTTACAACATGGGGGCAGAACACCATCAGCGAAGTCAGAAACCCGGCTCAGCCCTGATTTCGCGTCTGCCACAAAATCAGGAGGAAACAAATGTCGCATACCCTGTTCGGCTATCGTACCGGCGCACTCATACTGTTCACCTGTCTGCTTGCTGCTTGCGGGGGAAGTAGTTCAAACAGTTCGTCATCAAGTGAATCTTCCAGCAATTCGGAGGGCAGCACGCTTTCTGCTCCGACCGATCTGGCGGTACCGACGCTGGCCTACGACGATACCAGCCTCAATCTGGTATGGAAGAAGCCCGCCAGCTACGCCAGAGTCACCGACTACAACGTGTACCTGAATGGCACAAAGATCGGCAGTGCTGCCGCCAACAACACGACAAACTCGCCCGCCAAGCCGTATATCGACGCTTTCTACACGGCGGACACCGCAGCTTTCCACACCAAGGTGACTTTCCACAACTACACCGTGACGGGCTTGTCGCCAGACACCCGTTATAGCTTCACAGTCCGCGCGGTGGACGCGAGCGGCAATGAATCCGCTGACAGCACGGCTCTCACCGTAAAAACCGCCCCTGCCTTCACCAACGTGGTCAATATCGCCAATTCGGGTGCAGTAGGCGATGGGAGTACCGTCAACACCACCGTCATCCAGAACGCCATAGACACCTGCGCGGCCAGTTCCACGTCAGCCTATGGCTGCAAAGTACTGGTCCCGGCCGATGCGGCCAGTGGCAAGATCTTTGTGACCGGCGCACTCTTCCTCAAGAGCAATATGACATTGGAGATTGCCGAAGGCGCCACACTCAAGGCTTCAAGTGCCAGCACAGATTTCCCGATCAGCAGCGGTTACCAGCTCTACAGCTACCAGACAAATTCGACGGATGATCGCCGCCCTCCCTCACTCCTGAACGCATTGAGCAGCAATCATCGCAACGGCCTGATCACGGAACGCTCCGGCTACGACGAAACACGCAATGTATTTACCAATATCCGGATCGTCGGCAAAGGCATTCTGGATGGCAACGGCTGGAACCGCCTAGCAGACATCACCGACGAAACCAGTCAAGCCCTGCCCCAGTTCGCGGCAGGAAGCAGCAGCACCTACTCATCACTTGGCGTACTGGCCAAGAGCCAGATGGCGGCTGCCGTCGCCGAATTGCCATCCGGCGCGGTCAGTGATCTTTACAGCAACCGGCGTTCCAGCCTGACGACTTTCCGTGGCGTCAACGGCATCTACGTCGGCGGACTCACCCTGCGCAACCCGGCCTACCACGGCGTGATGTTCATCGAGAGTCAGAACATCGTTTTCGCAGGCACCACCAGCCAGAGTTACGACGTGAATAACGGCGACGGCGTGGAATTCGGCAACAGCGAAAACATCACCGTGTTCAGCAACTTCTTCGATACCGGCGACGATGATGTGAACTTCGCCGCGGGTCAAGGCAGCGCTTATGAAAACGGCAATCCCGCTCAGAATGCCTGGATCTTCAACAACTATATGCGTGAGGGCCATGGCGCGGTCGTCGCCGGCAGCCACACGGGGGCGTGGATTCAGGACATCCTGGCTGAAGACAACGTGATGTACCACACCGACAACGGCCTGCGCATGAAGAGCATACCGGCCACCGGCGGCGGGGCACGGCGCGTCACCTTCCGTGACAATGCGATGAAAGACATCACCACCAACGCCTTCATATTCACCCTGAGCTATAGCGCGGGCAGCAATGTATTCACCAATGCCGCCAACTGCGCCCAGTTCCAAAACATCACCGTTACGAACGTCACGCTGGACAATCTAGGCTCTAGCAGCACCAAGGCCTTCCTCTCGGTAGACGGCTATGCAGGAACCGACGCCACTCTGGGCTATGCGGAAACCTTTCAGGAGGCCATCACCTTCGACACGGTCAAGATCACTGGCGCCAAACCCAGCAGCATCAGTCGGCTCAAGAACAGCACGTTCAAGGATGTCACGATCACGAATGTGACAGGTGGAACGACGCCCTGGGTAATCAGCAACTCCTCGAACAACACCTTCATCAACGTCAGTCCAGCCCCTTGATGCAGAAGGCCTGAATCTAAAACCACGGTTTCCTGTACGTCCGCTCCCCGCCTTGTTCTCCGGCCAATCAACCGGAGGACGAAGGCGAGGAGCCGCTTTTCAGGCACGCCATGCTGCACAATGGAATCAAGGCGGCTGCCGGTTTACCCCGTAGAATGCGCCTCCCCCATCTGACCGGCGAACGTCCATGACGACTCAAGAACATTTCATTCCTGGCAAGGATGCTTCGCTCGAAGCCTCGATAGCAACGCTGCAGGACAAGCTCGCCGCCATCGGTTTCAAGACCGAAGAGCACAGCTGGCTCAATCCGGTCGACAATGTCTGGTCTGTACACCTGCGCGATGCGGATTGCCCGCTGATCTACACCAACGGCAAAGGGGCAAGCCAACTCGCTGCCCGCGCCAGTGCGCTGGGGGAGTTCTTCGAACGGCTGTCCTGCAACTATTTCTGGTCGCACTACTACCTCGGTGAAGCGAATGCCCAGGCCACGTTCGCCCATTACCCCCAGGAAAAATGGTTCGCGCTTGATGGCGAATGGGAATGGCCCGAAGACTTGCTGACGCCCGAGCTTCAGGCGTTCTATAACCCCGGCGAAGAAATCGATGCCGAGACACTGGTCGAATTGAACACGGGCAACCTGGCACGTGGCATCTGCACCCTTCCTTATATCCGTCAGCGGGATGGCCAGACCGTTTACGTGCCGATCAATGTGATTGCCAACCTGTATGTCAGCAATGGCATGGCAGCGGGCAATACGCCTGCCGAAGCCCGGACCCAGGCACTGTCGGAAATTCTCGAGCGCCATGTCAAATTCAAGGTGATCCGCGAAGGCCTGTGCCTGCCGGAAGTCCCGGAAGACATCATTGCCCGCTATCCGGCAATTGCTGCGGGTATCCAGGGCCTGCGTGACGCAGGTTTCGGGGTGCTGGTCCGTGATGCCTCACTTGGTGGCGAATTCCCGGTGATGAATGTCACCCTGCTCAACCCCCACGATCAGGGCGTATTTGTCAGCTTTGGTGCTCACCCCCGCTTCGAAGTTGCACTGGAGCGCGCCCTCACTGAACTCCTGCAAGGCCGCGCACTGGCCGCGCTGGATGGTTTCCCGCCCGCAGGCCACGATCTGGAAGAAGTTGCCTCGGTCCCCAATATCGAAATCCATTTTGTCGATTCCAGCGGGATCGTGCATTGGGACTTTCTCGGCAACGAACCCGATTTCGCATTTCAGGACTGGAACTTCACGGGTACGACCAGCGAGGAATTCGAGCACCTCGTCAGCATCATCCACGCAACCGAACATGACATCCTGATTGCCGATTACACCCATCTTGGTGTTTACGCCTGCCGCATCCTTGTGCCCGGCATGTCCGAGATCTATCCGCTCGATGAACTGGATTTCGACAACAACAGCGTCGGCAACGACCTGCGCCCGAGCATCCTGCAATGGCAAGCGCTCAGCGAACCGGAATGCGCCGAACTGCTCGAGGCGCTCAATGACATTGATCTTGACGAACAGCGCCTGGTTGCTGCCGTGATCGGCCTGGCAGCAGACCCGGGCTCCATCTGGGAAGATCTCCGTATCGGCGAACTCAAAGCCTTGCTGGCACTCGCCATCGGTGACGAAGAAGGCGTAGACGCAGGGCTGAAATGGGTCACCAGTTTCAACCAGCTCAACCCGGCCCGCCGCCGTGTTTACCACTGCGTCGAATCCCTGCTGCGCCTGGATGACGATGAGGTCTACATGACAGCGCTTCTGGGGCTCTATGACCAGGAAACGCTGGATCAAGCCATGCGCCTGCTGGGTGGCGAAGAGCGCTTCTTCGGCGCGGCCTCGCCCGGTACTAACCTTGAGGGCTGCGTGATGCATAGCAAGTTACTGGCGGCCTATGCCAAAGTTCAGGCGGCCAAATAGCATCCCATCCTGTCCTTGCACACCCAGGCTGCTTGTAACTATGCTTTACGAATGACTCTTGCTCCACAGATACCGCCCATGCATGCACTACTGCGCAAGCTGCTTCTGATCTCCCTGATAAGCCTGTGCTACAAGGTCGCACAGGCAAACCAGCCCACTGGCGAGATTGTGTGGTTCCACAGCGATTTCCCGCCAATTTCGATCCTCAGCGGACCATTCAAGGGACAAGGCGCTGCGGACAGGTGGGAATCCTTCCTGATACAAAATCTGACGGATTTCCGACACGAGCAGCTGCCAGCAAACACACTGCGTTTGCATGACGAGATGAAGCGTCGCGACAATGCCTGCAACCCTGCGTACCTGAAAACGCCCGAACGCGAAAAGTTCTTCATCTTTTCGAACCCTATCGTCCATATTCTGCCCAATGGGTTGGTTTCCTTGCGCAGCAACAAAGCCCTGATTGAACCCTTCCTCAATGGGCGCAGGGAAGTCCGGCTGGCCGAGCTGCTCAGCACGCAGAAACTGCAGATCGCCGTGGCACGCGGCCGCAGCTTCGGTCACACCATCGACACGCAACTCAAAGCGGGGAATGCCGTCCAGTACAATGCTAGCGACATTTTTTCTAGCGGTTTTCTACAACTTGCCAATCATCAGGGAGTAGATGCGGTCGTCGGCTACGCCATCGAGCTGACCTGGTCAACCCGACGTTTTGATCTCGACCCGAAGCAGTTCTGGTTCATCCCGGTAGAAGGCGCAACCGAGCTGATCCCGGTCCATATTGCCTGTTCACGCAGTGCCGCGGGCGAACAGATCATTGCCCGGATCAACGATCTTGTCCGTGCAGGCAAAGTAACTGAAATCGCTACGCACGCCTACCGTGAATGGCTACCGGAAGACATCGGCCACTTTTACGACCG
>JAGTRY010000052.1 GCA_018262235.1 Pseudomonadota bacterium | reverse complement strand
GTGAAGAACACGCGTGTCCTGCTGTTCTGGGGAGAGCGCATCACCGGCAAGGGCTGGCGCCTGCACATCATGGCGCCGCAACACCCCCTTGAAGGCTCGCTGGAAGAACGCGCCCACGCCATCAACCGCGAAGTCGAAAACCTGATCCGCAAGTGCCCCACGCAATACCTTTGGGGTTACAACCGTTATAAAGTTCCGTCTGGCGCCAATCCGCCCCCTGCTGACAATTCATGACCCGCTTCTTTCTCATCTTCCTGTGGCTGCTGCACTGGCTGCCCTTGCCCGTACAAGCCGCCATCGGCTGGCTTCTTGGTCACCTGCTCTACGCCCTGGTGGTGCCACGCCGCCGTGTGGTACTGACCAACCTGCGCTTGTGCTTCCCGGAGCTTTCCGAACGTGAGCGCAGCCGTCTGGCACGCCGTAACGTGGTGGCCATCACCCGCTCGTTCCTTGAACGCGGCATCGTCTGGTGGGGATCCGAGGCACGTATCCGGCGTCTGGTCGAATTGCGCGGGGTGGAGAAAATCCATGCGCTGCAGCGCGAAGGCCGCACCATCGTCATGCTGGTGCCACACTTCACCAATCTCGATGTCGGCAATCGCCTGGCCATGGACGTGGATTGCGTCAGCGTGTATTCCGCACAGAACAACAAGCTGCTTGAGAAAATGCTGCTGCACGGGCGCATGCGGTTTGGCACACAACAATTGTTGTCCCGCCAGGAAGGTATCCGCGGTGCGGTGAAGGCGCTCAAGACCGGCCGTCCGCTCTATTACCTGCCGGACATGGACTTTGGTCCACGTGATTCGATTTTTGTGCCCTTCTTCGGCGTGCAGGCAGCCACCGTGCCGGGCCTGCCACGTATCGCCAAGCTCGCCAATGCGGTGGTGATCCCGCTGATCATTCTCGCCAAGCCGGGGGCACAAGGCTATCTCTGCGAGTTCGGCGATGTCTGGCAGAATTTCCCGAGCGATGACCCGGTAGCCGACACCGCTCGCATGAATGCCTTCATCGAAGCCGAAGTCCGCAAGGCGCCGGAGCAGTATTACTGGGTGCACAAGCGTTTCAAGACCCGCCCACCCGGCGAGCCGCGCTTCTACTGATGCCGCTGAGGGAGCGTCGGCTAGGCTTCGTTGCGATCCGTCTCGCCCGGAATTTCGTCCTCGCCCGCAACAAAATATTGCCCGCTGGCCCAGGCCCCGATATCAATCAGTTTGCATCGCTCGGAACAGAACGGGCGATACGGGCTCTCGGCCCCCCAAACGACGGCACGGCCACATTGCGGGCAGGAAACCGTGCGCGGCGGTGTGGTTTTTGACTCGGTCATACAGTTTCTTCCAAAAATTCCCGGGCATCACGTCAAAGACGCCAGCACCCAACGATTGCGGCCTTCGCTCTTGGCTTGATACATGATCCGATCTGCCGCCTGGATCAAAGCTTCGGCACTCCCCCAGTCAGCCGATGCCATGGTGATGCCCAGGCTGATCGTCACCCGGGCAGGGCATCCGCCAAACTCGAATCCCAGCGAAGCCACTTTGGCGACGACCCGCTGTGCCAGATGGGTCAGCCCCTCGTCAGAGGGCTGGGCAACCAGGATTGCAAACTCGTCCCCGCCGAAACGAAACAGCTGCTCGTTGCGACGAACGACACGGCCCACTTCCGCAGCGATGCGTTTGAGCACTTCATCGCCCGCGTGATGGCCAAACGCATCATTGATCTCCTTGAATCCGTCCAGGTCGAAAAAGATCAGCCCCAAGGGCTCGCCACGCCGGAGCGCATCCGCACGCAGATATTCAAGATCCTCATCGAAACGGCGCCGATTATAGAGATTGGTCAGCGGATCCCGCTCTGCCAGCTCGGTCAGACGCCGTTGCGTACTCAAGCGTTCCGTGATGTCTTCGTAGATCCATACCCGTCCGATGGCCCGCCCGCCCTCTGAAGCCGGCACAATGGACGAACGTTCACGCACGATCCGCCCATCGGGGCAATGGATATCGTACGCACTTTGCTGACTGCGCTGCGCTATCGCCTGCCCGACATGCTGACGGTATGCCGCGTCATCCATTCTCAGGGCAGCCGTTGCATCAAGTAGAACGCTGTCACGCATGCCGACAACGCTGCTGCGCTCGCCCAGTTGCCACATGTCGGCACAGGTCTGGTTGATGTAGACCACCCGTCGGTCCCGATCCACGAACAGGATGCCGAGCTCGACGATTTCCAGCAAGGCCGCCAGGCGCATCCTCTCGTCATTGCTGCGGCCAAGGTAATGCTCTTTCAGTGCCTGGGCCCGACGCAGGGCCGCAACGGTTTCCAGCAGTTTCAGGTCAGCATCCTTGCGCGGCTGGATGTCCTGTGCGGAAAACCGCAAGCCAGTGATCTGTCCCTCACCATTTCTCAAGGGATAACAGCGGCAGACACACCAGACCACGCTTTCATCCTTGCGTTGCACACGCAGCTCGACATTGTCCTGCAGCATCCCTTGTCTTGCCTGCGCAATCAACTCGCGGAACATCGACCGATCCTTGGCATAGATCCACGGCTCGGCCGGTTCGGTCGCCGTCAGACATTCCTCCCGCGAATATCCGGTCAACGTCTCGGCGCCCGGATTCACCCAGCGTAAATGACCATCCAGATCAAATACCAGCTCCAGCCCCTGCATGCCTTCAGCCAGCCGACGGTAATACTCGACCTCTTGCTCCAGGGCGGCGATCCGCGCATCCCGCGGCACAAGCAATTGCTGCAGGCCATCCTGCAAGCGGTCGAAAACCTCCCAGCCATGACTGGAGATGGGCACAAGGGCACCGGTCTTGACAATCTCCTCCACCCTTGTCGCCATCCGCATGGAAAGGGATACCGACACTTCACGTGCAATTCTGAAGGCATAGGCGACAATCGCCCACACACTCACACCAATGGTTACCGCCCCGAGCAAGGTCCCGCCGGATTCTTGTTCATTGCTGAGATCGAACCCGAAATCTAGCAGGCAGGCCAGCAGGCCGGTGCCGATGGCATACAGACGGCACGTCATGATCCAGCGATGTTGGGTCAGGTTTTGCGACACAAAAACAGCAGGATCGAGCAAGTGTCTCACCGGAGCATCTCAGAGCTGCTTGATGAAAATCTTCGAACGTCGCTGGAAATTGTAGAGATCCCGTTTACGCTCGGGCAACTCCTCCGGGCCCGCCTCGACGAAACCGCGCTCACGAAACCAGTGCTGCGTCCGCGTCGTCAGGACGAACAGTTCCTTGAATCCCGCAGCCTGTGCGCGCTCGGTAATGTTTTGCATCAACCGTTCTCCCAAGCCGGCGCGCCGGTATTCCGGAGTGACCGCCAGGCAGGCCATCTCGGCCATGCCGTCTTCCGGGAAGGGATACAGGGCTGCACACCCCACCACGACACCGTCATGCTCGGCAAGCGTAAAGCGGTCGATCTCCATCTCGATCAGCTCACGCCCCCGCCGCACCAGTGTGCCATCTGCTTCCAGAGGCCCCAGCAATTGCAGCAAGGTCGCCACATCATCGATGCTGGCCTCCCGCAAACGATGCAGCGGATCGTGGCTGACCATGGTCCCCACCCCTTGCCGGGTGAAGAACTCCAGCAGCAAGCCGCCATCCTTGTCGCGATCGATCAGGTGGGCACGCGCCACGCCATTGCGTACGGCCTTGATGGCGCGCGGCAGGAACAGGTGCAGGTCTTCGGTGAGCCCCACGCCAGCCAGCAACTTGCGTTCGGCTTCGTCCGCGGTGATGGCTTCAATGAGCCGCCCTTCCTCATCGAGCAGGCCGGGCGCATCACACAGGTAGATCAGTTTTTCGGCGCCCAGCGCAATCGCCACCGCCTCGGCGACTTCTTCCATCACCAGATTGAAGATTTCGCCTGAGGGCGACACCCCCAGATTGGAAATCAGCACCACGTTCTGCTGATCCAGATCGGCCTTGATTTCTTCGGCGATCACCTTGCGTACCGTGCCGGTGTACTGGAAGTCCACGCCATCGACCACGCCGATCGGCCGTGCCGTAATGAAATTACCGCCGGTCACGCGCATGTAGGCCCCGGCCATGGGCGTGTTCGGCAAACCTTGCGAGAGCGCCGCCTCGATGTCGATCCGGGTTACCCCGACAGCGGCCTTGACACATTCCAGCGCTGCCTCGTCGGTGATGCGCAGCCCTTTGTGGTAACGCGAGCCCTGACCACGCCGTGCCAACTCCGCTTCGATCTGTGGGCGCGCGCCATGCACCAGCACCAGCCGCACGCCCAATGCTGCCAGCAGATTGCAATCGTGGCACAGGTCTTCCATCAACTCGCCATGCGCGACCTCACCCCCAAACGCCAGCACGAAAGTCTTGCCCCGGAAGGCATGAAAATACGGAGCTGCGCCGCGAACCCAGTCGACGAAACGGATCGCCTCGTCATCTCCCATACGCACAGCGGCCGAAAGATTCTCGCTGAGTACCCGATTGTCCTGATTCATGCCATCCTTCTTTGTCATATCTAGTAATCACCCCACAACGCCATCATAGCGGCAATCGCTGCCAGCCCGGCGGTTTCCGTACGCAGCACGCGGGGCCCGAGACGCACCGGACGACACCCTGCGGCCTGGGCTGCAGCCAGTTCCTTGTCACTCCACCCACCTTCCGGCCCGATCAGCAGACTCACCGGTCCCGCAGGTCGTGGCATCTCCGACAAGGCACGCCCTTCTTCCGGCGCCAGAATCCAGCGTTCGCCAACATCGGGCTGCCCCAGCCATGCAGGCAGACGCGCCAGCGCGTGCACCTCGCACAGGCGCTTGCGCCCGCATTGTTCGGCCGCAGAAACAGCCACCTGCCGCCAGTGCTCGATGCGCTTGCCAACGCGATCCCCTGCCAGCTTGAGTACGCAGCGCTCTGCTTCAATCGGTTGGAATGCCGCAGCACCAAGCTCCACGGCCTTTTGTACGATCCAGTCCATCTTGTCGGCTACCGCCAGCGCCTGTACCAGAGTGATCCGCAGCGGCGCCTCGCGCTCGACAAGCAAACGCTCGCGCAAGCGTACGGCTGGCTTCCCCGCCAGATCGAGGAGTTCCCCAAGGTATTCTTCGCCGGCCCCATCGAAGACCACCACATCCTCACCGTAACGCAGACGCAGCACCCGCACGGCGTGGTGGGCGACTTCGGCAGGCAGCAATAAATCCTGCCCAAGACTCAGCTGGAGCGGGCAATGGAAACGAGGAGGCATGGTGCTATGATCAAAAATCGTGCGGTAAGCCACATTATATGATGCGTCTCCCGCCTGCCGCCCCGGCTTTACCTCTTCATTACGAGTTTTCACCATGCCCCAGCTTGCCCGCGCCCGCGCTCTGGAATCTGTCGTTCGCGAGGTTGCACGTGAAGCCATCATGCCGCACTTCCTGCGTACCGTACGCGAATACAAGTCGGATGGCAGCTCGCTGACCAATGCCGATCAAGCCTCGCAACAGGCGCTGATGGCACGTCTGCCCGAAGTGCTCGCCGCGCCGGTGATCGGCGAGGAAATGACGCCCGAGCAACAACTGGCGTATTGGGATGCCGGCCAGGCAGGCGTCTGGTGCATTGATCCCATCGATGGAACCACCAATTTTTCCAACGGAGTACCGCTATTTGCCGTCTCGGTCGCCTATCTGGTCAGTGGAGAAACCCAGTTCGGTGTGGTCTACAACCCAACGACCGATGAGTCCTTTTACGCCGCCAAAGGTGCCGGTGCCTGGCTCAACGGCAAACGCCTGCCTTTGCGATCAGCGGCCACCCGCGTGGCTTTCTCGGTCGCGGGCATTGATTTCAAACGCATCCCGAACAAACTGGCGACCAGCTTGGTGACCACGCCGCCTTATTACTCGCAGCGCAATTTCGGTTCTTCGGCACTGGAGTGGTGTTTTGTCGCCGCCGGCCGTCTCGACGTGTATCTGCATGGCGGCCAGGCCCTGTGGGATTACGCCGCCGGCCGCCTGATCCTCGAAGAAGCCGGCGGGGTATATGGCGTACTGGACGGCGGCCCGCTCGAAGCCGCGCCCTTACCCAAACGCGCCGTGGTTCTGGCCGCCAACCCTGCGCTGTACGGCGAATGGCTGGGCTGGCTGCAGGCACACCGCTAATGAGCATCCAGCATCCCATCATCGCGGTCACCGGATCCTCGGGCGCCGGCACATCGACCATTTCCCGCACCTTCGGCCATATTTTCCGTCGTGAAGGCATCCGCGCTGCACGCATCGAAGGCGACGCCTTTCATCGCTACACCCGCGCTGAAATGCACCGGTTGATCGTCCAGGCCGAGCAAGCCGGACAACGCGGCCCCAGCCACTTCGGCCCGGACGCCAACCTGTTCGCCGAACTCGAAGCCTTGTTTGCCGAGTATGGCGCCCACGGCAGCGGTCGCACCCGGCGCTATCTGCACGAAGACGATGAAGCCGCACGCCAAGGACGCGAGCCCGGCAGCTTTTCGGACTGGCAAGACCTGGCACCAGATAGCGAACTGCTGTTTTACGAGGGACTTCACGGTGGCGTCGTCACTGACCAGGTGGATCTGGCCCGCCACGTGGACCTCCTGATCGGCGTGGTGCCGACCATCAATCTGGAATGGATCCAGAAAGTCATGCGCGACACCCAGGATCGCGGCTACTCGATCGAATCGGTACAGGACACCATCCTGCGTCGCATGGACGATTACGTGCACACCATCGTGCCGCAATTCTCCCGGACCCATATCAATTTCCAGCGCGTCCCGATTGTGGACACCGCCAATCCATTCGTTGCCAAAGACGTGCCACTGCCCAGCGAAACCCTTGTCGTCGTCAGCTTTCGTGACCCGAACGGCGTGGACTTCCCGGCGCTCCTCTCTATGTTGCAAGGCTCGTGGATGACGCGCCCGAATACGCTGGTCGTGCCGGGAAGCGAACTGGAGCTGTCCTTGCAAGTGATCCTGATCCCGCGCATCAAAGCATTGCTGGCCCGCCGCAACGCTACAGCAAAGGGGCACGGGCTCAAGTAAAGGTAAACCCTAGGGTTGCGCTGCATCAAGCCTCCAAAGGCAGACTGACTGTATCGTGCAATTCGGCCAAGCTTCGCCTAAACCCGGGTTCTTCCCGGTGGCGCAGCGGCTCGCATTTGGCAGATAATTGCGAGTTCCGATATTTCCCCCGGCTCGCCCCCACTACAAAGAATGACTACCAGCGCCCCTTCAATCGAATTCTCACCCGTCACCAGCGCCCTCCGTGCACTTGCCATGGATGCCGTTCAGCAAGCCAACTCCGGCCATCCCGGCATGCCCATGGGCATGGCCGAGATCGCCGAAGTCGTGTGGCGCAAGCACCTTTCCCACAACCCGGCCAATCCGGGCTGGGCCAATCGTGACCGCTTCGTGCTCTCCAACGGTCACGGCTCCATGCTGCACTATGCCCTGCTGCATCTGACCGGTTACGACCTGCCGATTGATGAACTGAAAAGATTCCGCCAGCTCGGATCCAAGACGCCAGGGCATCCGGAAGTGCATCACACCCCGGGCATTGAAACCACTACCGGCCCGCTGGGCCAGGGCATCGCCAATGCCGTGGGATTCGCGCTGGCCGAAAAGATGCTGGCAGCCCGGTTCAATCGTCCCGGTTTTGAGGTCGTTGATCACCGCAGCTGGGTTTTCCTTGGCGACGGCTGTCTGATGGAAGGGATCAGCCACGAAGTCTGCTCGCTGGCTGGTCTGTGGAAACTGGGCAAGCTGACGGCCTACTATGACGACAACGGCATTTCCATCGACGGCGAAGTTTCCGGCTGGTTTGCCGACGACACCAGAAAGCGCTTCGAAGCCTACGGCTGGCAAGTAATCGGCCCGATCAACGGCCACGACACCGCAGCACTTGAAGCCGCCACGCTGGAAGCGCGTGCGGACAGCGAGCGCCCGGCCCTGATCATCTGTCGTACCACCATCGGAGCGGGCGCGCCGAACAAGGCGGGCACCGCCGATTCCCACGGGGCACCGCTAGGCGCTGCGGAAATCGAAGGCGTACGCAAAGCCATTGGCTGGAGCCACGCTCCGTTTGAAATCCCGGCAGAGATCTATGCAGCATGGGACGCCAAGGCTGCCGGTGCAGCTCGCGAAGCGGCCTGGAACGACAAGTTTGCCGCATATGCAACAGCCTTCCCGGAACTGGCCACCGAATTCTCGCGCCGCCTCAAGGGCGAACTGCCCGCCGGCTTCAAGACCGCAGCCGATGCACTGATTGAGAAGGTTCAGGCCAAAGCCGAGAGCATCGCCACCCGCAAGGCTTCGCAGAACGCCATCGAAGCGCTGGCTCCGGCCCTGCCCGAGCTGCTTGGCAGCTCCGCCGACCTAGCTGGCTCGAACCTGACCCACTGGTCGGGTTCGAAGGATTTCCTGCCGGGTGTTTCCGACGCCAACTACATCAACTACGGCGTCCGCGAGTTCGCAGAAGTGTCTATCGCCAACGGCATGGCCCTGCATGGTGGCTACATCCCCTATACCGCAACCTTCCTGGTGTTCTCCGACTACTGCCGCAGTGCGATCCGGATGGCCGCACTCATGAAGATCCGCCAGATCATGGTGTTCACGCATGACTCCATCGGTGTCGGCGAAGACGGTCCGACCCACCAGCCGGTGGAACATATCGCGTCCTTGCGTCTGATTCCGAACCTGAATGTCTGGCGTCCTTGCGACACAACCGAAGCTGCCGCCGCCTGGATTGACGGAATTGAACGCGCTGACGGCCCGACAGCATTGGCCCTGACACGCCAGAACCTGCCCTTCTCGGCCCGTACCCCCCAGCAAATCCTTGATATCCGCAAAGGCGGCTACATATTGAAGGATGAGCCGGGCGCCAAGGCCGTGCTGATCGCAACGGGTTCCGAAGTCGGCGTAGCCCTGGCGGCACAGAAATTGCTCGCGAAATCCGGTTTGCCGGTCCGTGTCGTATCGATGCCTTGCACACGACTCTTTGATCTGCAGGATGCCGCCTACAAAGCGGAGGTCCTTGGCTCAGGCCTTCCCCGCGTGGCCATCGAAGCCGGTGTTTCGGATGGCTGGTACAAATATGTCGGTCTGGAAGGCGCAGTGATCGGTCTGGACCGCTTTGGCGAATCCGGCCCGGGAGGTTCGTTGTTCAAGCATTTTGGCTTTACCCCCGAGCGGGTGATCGAAGTGGTCACCAAGCTGGTTTAGACTGTTTGTTTTCGCGTACCCGGCTTCCCCCCGGCCGGGTCAGGCTTGCGTCAGACAAAACGCCAAGCGCAGCACGCGGTAGTGGTGGAAAGGTTCAACAACATTTTTGGTGATCAGGAGTATTAAAAGATGACAATCAAAGTCGGTATCAATGGTTTCGGCCGTATCGGGCGCATGGTTTTCCGTGCTGCCGTACAGAACTTCAAAGACATCGAGATCGTGGGTATCAACGACCTGCTCGAACCCGATTACCTCGCCTACATGCTCAAGCACGACTCCGTGCACGGCAAGTTCGAAGGTGAAGTATCCGTCGAAGGCAGCACCCTGATCGTCAACGGCAAGAAGATCCGTCTGACCGCCCTGCGCAATCCGGCCGAACTGAAGTGGGATGAAGTCGGCGCCGACGTGGTGGTTGAATCCACCGGCCTGTTCCTCGACAAAGCGACCGCCAGTGCCCACATCACGGCGGGTGCCAAGAAGGTCGTAATGTCCGCACCTTCCAAGGACGACACCCCGATGTTCGTGTACGGCGTGAATCACAAGTCCTACGCTGGCGAAGCCATCATTTCCAACGCTTCCTGCACCACCAACTGCCTGGCGCCGATCGCCAAGGTGCTGAACGACAACTTCGGCATCAAGCGCGGCCTGATGACCACGGTGCACGCAGCCACCGCCACCCAGAAGACCGTTGATGGCCCGTCCAACAAGGACTGGCGTGGTGGTCGTGGCATCCTCGAAAACATCATCCCGTCAAGCACTGGCGCAGCCAAGGCTGTGGGCAAGGTGATCCCCGAGCTGAACAAGAAGCTCACCGGGATGTCCTTCCGCGTGCCGACTTCCGACGTTTCCGTGGTCGACCTGACCGTGGAACTGAACAAGGAAGCCAGCTACGAGCAGATCTGTGCTGCCATGAAGGCTGCCTCTGAAGGCGAAATGAAGGGTGTGCTGGGCTACACCACCGAGAAGGTTGTGTCGACCGACTTCCGTGGCGAATCCCGCACCTCCGTGTTCGACGCCGACGCCGGCATCGCCCTGGACTCGACCTTCGTCAAGATCGTGTCCTGGTACGACAACGAATGGGGCTACTCCAACAAAGTGCTGGAGATGGTTCAGGTCGTCGCCAAGTAATAGAAGCGCCGAGCCGCTGCGGTTTTTGCAGCGGCTCATTTTCATCTTCGCAGCCTTTGCCTGAGGGCTCTTCCATGCAATTCCGGAAACTCGCCGATCTCGATGTGGCCGGCAAGCGCGTATTCATCCGCGCGGACCTGAACGTGCCACAAGACGATGTCGGGACGATCACGGACGATACCCGCATCCGGGCATCACTGCCGTGCATCCAGCTTGCTCTGGAGAAAGGCGCCGCCGTGATGGTGACGTCTCACCTGGGCCGCCCCACCGAGGGGAATTTCCGCACGGAAGATTCGCTTGCGCCGGTCACTGCACGCCTGGCCGAATTGCTCGGCAAACCGGTCCGCCTGGTGCCCGACTGGCTGGACGGCCGCTTCAACATTGCACCTGGCGATGTTGTCGTCCTCGAAAACTGTCGTCTCAACAAGGGCGAGAAGAAAGACAGCGCAGACCTTGCCGCCCGGATGGCTGCACTCTGTGACGTTTACGTCAACGATGCGTTTGCCACGGCCCATCGTGCCGAAGCTACCACCCACGCCCTGGCGCTGGCCGCACCGATTGCCTGTGCCGGACCGCTGCTGACAGCGGAACTGGAGGCATTGGGACGTGCCCTGCTGTCCCCGGAAAAACCACTGATCGCCATCGTTGGCGGCTCAAAGGTTTCAACCAAGCTTTCCATTCTTGACAGCCTGGCCGACAAGGTCGACCAGCTCATCGTCGGGGGTGGTATTGCCAACACATTCCTGGCAGCAGCCGGTTTCAACATTGGTAAATCGCTGGTCGAGACCGATCTGATCCCGGAGGCCAAACGCATCATTGCCAAGATGGCCGCGCGTGGCGCCTCGGTACCCATCCCGACGGATGTGGTCGTAGCCCGTGAGTTTTCAGCCAGCGCTGAAGCCATCACGAAGCCGGCCGGCCATGTCACCGACGACGAGATGATCCTGGATATCGGTCCGCAAACAGCCGCCCATCTGGCTGACATGCTCAAGGCCGCTCGCACCATTGTCTGGAACGGCCCGCTGGGCGTCTTCGAATTCGATGCCTTTGCCAAGGGAACACAAGTGGTCGCCGAAGCCATTGCCGCGTCCTCTGCCATGTCCCTGGCCGGTGGTGGTGACACCATCGCAGCGATCACCAAATTCGGCATCGCTGACCGCATCAGCTATATCTCGACCGCAGGCGGCGCTTTCCTCGAATTCCTGGAAGGAAAGCCCCTGCCGGCAGTAGAAGCATTGGCCCAACGCGCCAACAACTAACACCGGATCCGATCCTTCATGACCCAATCCGCAACACCGGCCAGCAAGGCCAGCAAAAAAACCGCCACGACAACTCGCAGCGCCAAAGCCGCAACGAGCAACAAGGCTATCGAATCCCTCTCCACACTTAAGACCGCCTACGAAGGAATCAGTATGCAACGTCACACCAAAATCGTCGCCACACTCGGCCCGTCCTCCAATGATGCAGAAGTTCTGGAACGCATGATTCGCGCCGGCGTCGATGTCGTGCGCTTGAACTTCTCGCACGGCAAGGCCGAAGACCACATCAATCGCGCCAACCTCGTGCGCGAAGTCGCCAAGCGCGTCGGCAAACCGGTCGCGATCCTTGCCGACCTGCAAGGCCCGAAGATCCGCGTCGGCAAGTTTGCCAACGGCAAGACCTTCCTTGAAAAAGGCCAGAGCTTCATCCTCGACGCCTCCTGCGAGCTGGGTGACGACGAACGCGTCGGCCTGGACTACAAGGAACTGCCCAACGATGTGAAGCCCGGCACCATCCTGCTGCTCAACGACGGCGCCATCGTGCTGGACGTCGAAAAAATCGTTGGCCCGGAAATCCATACCCGCGTGCGCTTCGGTGGCGAGCTGTCCAACAACAAGGGCATCAACCAGAAGGGTGGCGGTCTGACCGCTCCGGCCCTGACCACCAAGGACATGGAAGACCTCAAGACCGCAGCGGCCATCGGCATCGAATACATCGCCGTGTCTTTCCCCAAGACCGCCTCGGACATGTACATGGCCCGCACCCTGCTGCGTGCTGCCGGTTCCAACGCCCTGACGATTGCCAAGATCGAACGTACCGAAGCCGTCGAGCCGAAGAATCTGCGTGAAATCCTCGAAGCATCCGATGGCCTGATGGTGGCCCGTGGTGACCTGGCCGTGGAAGTCGGCGAAGCTGCCGTGCCGGCCCTGCAAAAGAAGATGATCCGTCTGGCCCGCGAGATGAACAAGCTGGCGATCACCGCGACCCAGATGATGGAGTCGATGATCAACAGCCCGGTACCGACCCGTGCCGAAGTGTCCGACGTGGCCAACGCCGTGCTGGATGGCACCGATGCCGTGATGCTGTCGGCCGAAACGGCTGCCGGCAAGTACCCGGTCGAAGTGGTCGAAACCATGGCACGTGTCTGTGAAGAAGCCGAGAAATCCTATCCGGTCACGCTGGACCAGGACTTCCTGACCCGCGACTTCACCCGCATCGACCAAGCCATCGCCATGGCCGCGCTGTTCTCCGCTCATCACCTGGGCGCCAAAGCCATCGTTGCCCTGACCGAATCAGGCTCCACGGCACTGTGGATCAGCCGCATGCGCTCGGGCATCCCGATCTATGCGCTGACCTCGCAAGCTGACACCGTCAGCAAGACCGCGTTGTACCGCGAGGTCTACCCGATCGTGATGCCGCGCATCACCGACTCGCTCGACCACCTGCTGCGTGAAGCCGAAATGACCCTGATCAAGCACAAGCTGGTACAACCCGGCGACGTGGTGGTTGTCACGGTCGGCGAACCGCTGGGCCAATCCGGTGGTACCAACAGCCTGAAGATCATCAAGATCGGCGGCTAAGCCTCTTCTCTCGAAGGCTCTGCAACGGCCCGTCGTGCATGCGACGGGCCGTTTTGTTTGCCGGGTGCGGCAAATGACACGTGCGGCAAGACATGACGCGGGGTAAAATCCTGACAGGAATGGCACACGCATGTGCCATATTTTTTCCCAACCACCAAAGGATTCCCACCATGGCTCTTGTCTCCATGCGCCAACTGCTCGACCATGCGGCCGAGTTCAGCTACGGCCTGCCCGCGTTCAACGTCAATAACCTTGAGCAAGTCCAGGCCATCATGGAAGCAGCCAATGAGCTTGACAGCCCGGTGATCATGCAAGCCTCGGCAGGTGCCCGCAAATATGCCGGTGAAGCATTTCTGCGCCACCTGATCGATGCGGCCGTCGAAGCCTATCCGCACATCCCGGTGGTGATGCACCAGGATCACGGCCAGAGCCCCGCCGTGTGCATGGCCGCGATCCGCTCCGGCTTCAGCTCGGTGATGATGGATGGCTCGCTGATGGAAGATGGCAAGACGCCGTCTTCCTACGACTACAACGTCGAAGTGAGCCGTGAAGTGGTGAAGTTCGCGCACGCCATCGGCGTCACGGTGGAAGCGGAACTCGGCTGTCTTGGTTCGCTGGAGTCCGGCATGGCGGGCGAAGAAGACGGCCACGGAGCCGAAGGCAAGCTGGATCACTCGGCATTGCTGACCGATCCGGAACAAGCCGCAGACTTCGTCAAACGCACCCAGTGCGATGCCCTGGCGATTGCCATCGGCACCAGCCATGGCGCCTACAAATTCACCCGCAAGCCCACCGGCGACATCCTGGCGATTTCGCGTATCAAGGAAATCCACGCCCGCCTGCCCAACACCCACCTGGTAATGCACGGCTCCTCTTCCGTTCCCCAGGAACTGTTGGCAATCATCCGCCAGTTCGGCGGTGACATGAAGGAAACCTACGGTGTGCCGGTCGAGGAAATCGTTGAAGGCATCAAGCACGGTGTCCGCAAGGTGAACATCGATACCGATATCCGTCTGGCCATGACCGCGGCGATCCGCAAGTACATGTTCGAGAATCCCTCCAAGTTCGACCCGCGCGATTACCTCAAGCCTGCCCGCGAAGCGGCCAAGCAAATCGTCCGGGCCCGCATGGAAGCCTTTGGTTGTGCCGGACAGGCCAGCAAGATCAAAGCCATCGCGCTGGACAAGATCGCTGCCAAGTACAAATCGGGCGAGTTCGCACAACAGGTGAAGTAAACCCGACACGGTTCAACCGCGACACGCCGTACGCCACTCAAGGCCTCCTTCATGGAGGCCTTTGCATATCAGGCCTGCACGCGTGCCGGACCGTGTCCTGCATGACAGGCATGGGCCTTGCGAAGCATTTCCATCCCTTTTTCCCATCCTGATCGCAAAACCGTCATGAGCATCCTCGTCATCCTCGCCCACCCCAAGCCCGGCAGCTTCAACCACGCCATTGCCAATGCCATTTGCGAACGCCTGCAGGCGGGCGGCAAGGAAGTCATCTTTCATGACCTCCATGCAGAAGGCTTCGATCCCGTGTATTCAGCCGCCGAGCTGGCCCGCGATGCGGTGCTGCCCCCAGCCATCGAACGCGCCAGTCAGGAAGTCCTGGCCGCCGAGGGCATCGTCGTGATTCACCCGAATTACTGGAGTACTCCGCCCGCCATCCTCAAAGGCTGGCTGGATCGGGCGCTGCGTCCTGGCCTTGCCTACCGTTTCCAGACCGGGCCGGATGGCAAAGGCTACGTACAAAGCCTGATCGCAGCCCAGGCCGCATTGGTCGTCACCACCGCCAACACCTCCGACGAGGTGGATCAGGCCGTTTATGGCAATCCGCTCGAAAACTTCTGGAAGACCTGCGTTTTCGGTTTCTTCGGGATCACGCGCTTCAAACGCTGCAGTTTCAGCCCGGTCATCGTCAGCAGTCCCGAGCAACGCGCTGATTGGCTGGAACAGGCACGGACGGCCGCGCAGACGCTGTTCCTGTCGCCCGGGGAATACGGCGATAAGTGAGTCCGCCATCAATGCGCCACCGGTTTCCACTACAATTGCGCTTCCCCATCGCAACACACAGGAACCACCCTCATGGCACGCATGGTCAAGTGCATCAAGCTCGGCACAGAAGCCGAAGGCCTCGACTTTCCTCCCATCCCCGGTGAGCTGGGCAAGAAGGTCTGGGAAAACGTCTCGAAGGAAGCCTGGCAGCAGTGGATCAAGCATCAAACCATGCTGATCAACGAAAACCGCCTGAACCTGATGGACCCGAAGGCCCGCAAGTATCTGACCGAACAGCTGGAGCGCCATTTCTTCGGCACAGGCGCAGATGCCGCCAGCGGTTACGTTCCGCCCCAACAATAATCGGCACAGATCGTGAGCACGGAGAGGCCGCCTCTCCGTCAGCGATGCCCGCGCCGGTTTCACGCTACGAAGCCCCCTCATTTCCCCGGAGTTTTTCATGAGTCAGCCCCTTTACGAATCTTCCATCACCAGCCTGCCCCTGCTCGGTCGCGGTAAAGTCCGCGACATCTACGCGGTGGATGAAGACAAGCTGCTCATCGTCACCTCTGACCGTCTCTCCGCCTTCGACGTGATCCTGCCGGACCCGATTCCGCTGAAAGGCACCGTCCTGACCCAGACCGCCCTGTTCTGGTTTGACAAGCTCGCCCACATCCTGCCCGGCCAGCTCACCGGAATTGCCCCCGAAGACGTGGTTGCTGCCAGCGAGCGCGATCAGCTCAAGGGCCGCGCCCTGGTGGTCAAGCGTCTGAAACCGCTGCCGATCGAGGCCATCGTCCGCGGCTACATCATCGGTTCGGGCTGGAAGGATTATCAGGCGACCGGCAAAGTCTGCGGCATCGCGCTGCCGGCCGGCCTGAAGCAGGCAGCCAAACTCGAACAACCGCTGTTTACGCCCTCCACCAAGGGCGAAGCCGGCACCCATGACGAAAACATCGACTTCGCCCAATGCGTGGCGCTGATGGGCGAGCAGATCGCAGCGCAAGCCCGCGACGCGGCCATCCAGCTGTATTCCGAAGCGCGGGATTACGCTGCCGCACGCGGCATCATCATTGCCGATACCAAGTTCGAATTCGGCCTTGATGCAGCGGGCACCCTGCACCTGATCGATGAAGCGCTGACACCGGATTCCTCGCGTTTCTGGCCAGCCGACAGCTACGCCGAAGGCATTTCGCCACCGTCTTTCGACAAGCAGTTCGTGCGCGATTATCTGGAAACGCTGGACTGGAACAAGACCGCACCGGGACCGCGCCTGCCGGCGGATATCATCGCCAAAACCAGTGCCAAGTATGTGGAAGCCTACGAGCGCCTGACCGGCAAGCCGCTGCCGGTCTGAAAACCGCCCCATTCCACAGAGAGCCGCGCAAGCGGCTCTTTTCATTTCTCCCCGCAAGAAAACATTCGCACCAAGGCAGCACTGGACCAATAGACAGGCAAGTCCGGGCCGGAAAATGCCGTTAAATAGCAGATCACCGGATGTCACCCGAGATCTGCCATGCAAAGACTTTTCCTCCTGCCCTGCCTTGTCATCCTGCTTTGCAGCTGCGCCAGCCGTGAGCCCGCAGATCCTGCCTATTACGAAATCGACTCCGGCCGCTTGCCGCCACCCGATGTCACGCTCAACATCCCCGGCCTGGGGCCTTGCACCGACAACCCTGATCGCAGCCTGCGGCTTGACTCCAGCCAGCCAGTCACCGTGCTGGTCCATGGTTGTTTTGGCTCCTCCGGCAACTTCCGCGGATTGGCACAGGTGCTGGCCTTCCATGGTCAACAAAGCGCCTGCTTTACCTATGATGACCGCGCAGCACTGACCGACAGCGCGCGTGAGCTGCGCCGCGCCCTGAATCTGCTTGCAGAACAGACGAGTACCCCGCAGATCACCGTGATTGGCCACAGCCAGGGGGCGCTGATTTCCCGCAAGTCACTCACCGATCTGCCCGTAGCCCCACCAGCACGCGAGGCAGCACTCCGTCTGGTGACGATCTCCGGACCGTTTGATGGCATTGCCGCCGCCAAAACCTGCGGGCGCGACTGGCTCAGCGTGCTGAGCCTGGGACTGCTGCCGGCAACCTGTCAGCTTGTCACCGGATCGAAATGGGCAGACATCACCTATTCCTCGCGCTTCATCCGCAAACCCGGGACGCTGATACCCCAGGTGAGCCGCCATCTGAAAATCGATACCGACGAGCGTGGCAGTTGCCGGCGCTTCGAAGGTGAACACTGTATCGAGGATGACGACATCTTCTCGCTGGCCGAACAGCGCAATCCGCTGGTGGAGGCCGATGTGCGAACCCTGCGGCAGGAAGTGCGGGCTGGCCACGTCGAGATTGTTGGTGACAAACGCATGGCCCCCACCAAGCTGATCGCCGTATTGCAGGAGCAGGGCATTCTCGCGCCGACCCCGCCGGAACGCATGGCAGCCTTCCAGCGCTTGTTGGCGCGGATCTATCACACAGGCAACACCGACGTAAGCATGTTGCAGACACGGCCCTGATCAGGCTCCCGCCATCAGAGAAGGCGGTTCAGGCAGTCAGCATTGCCATGGCCGCAGCACGACGCACGCGGGCTTCGTCGAGCAGATGGCTGACGGTTTCATGATCGACCCCGGCAAAGGCTTCCTGACGCCGCGCGATCTGCTCTTCCAGCGAGATGGTGGAAAACGGATTCGGGGTTCCCGCCGCGGAATTGGCCAGGAACAGGATCTCGGACAACTTGCGCGGCGGCCAGTTACCGGTGCACTCCTCCTGCTCGTCCAGCGCTTCGGTGATGGCTTCCGGCGTCCCCAGCGCACGCAGCACAGCCTGGCTCACCCGCCGGTCCCAATAGAGGATGAACTGCGCCAGCTCGCTCTGCTCCTCCAGCAATTCGGGATAGTCATGCACCCGGGACAACAGATAGAACTGCCCGATGTCATGCACCATGCCTGCCAGCAAAGCCGTATCCGGCAGGGAATGATCAAGCTGAACCGCCACCGAGTACGCCAGGGAGGCCACATCCAGCGAATGCCGCCAGAGCTGGTCCGCCAGGCGCCACACTGGCTCGAACTCGCGCGCGGAGGCGAGTTGATCACCGATCACCGCCAGCGCCAGGGTCCGCGCATTGCTCACGCCGACCCGCATCAAGGCGCGCTGAACATCCGTCACATCCACGCCGCTGGGATTGAAGAACACCGAATTGGCCATGCGCAGAAGCTTCACCGAAAGCAAAGGCTCCAGATTGATCACCCGGGATACGGAAGACAGGCTTGAATCCGGCAATTCCAGGGCGCGCCGGATTTTTACCGCCGCCTGCATGCTGGTTGGAAACACCAGCTCCCCCGATTGCAATTCCTTTTCGATGGCGGCACTGAACGCAGCACGCCGATCACTGGTCTCACTCATTCCCAAACCCTTTCGAGCTGTTTTGCGACACTGCCTTATTGACGGCACAATGTCACCTGAACTTCAGCCAAAACACTGGGCACCCTGCCCCAAGGTCACGCACAAATGTCTTCTTCCCTGCTCGATTTTTCTGCACTCCCTCGTTTCGATGCCATTTTGCCCGAGGATGTCGGTCCGGCCATTCGTGCCTTGCTGGAGAGTGGCCGTGCGCTGATCGCCGGTCAAACCAGCAACGACGTGCCTGCCAGCTGGGCGTCCTTCGTGGCGCCGCTGATCGACAGTGGCGAACGCCTGTCGCGAGCCTGGGGTATCGTCGGCCACCTGCACAGCGTGATGGACACTCCGCCCTGGCGCGAGGCCTATAACGCGCTGCTGCCCGAAGTCACACGCTATTACGCCGAGCTGGGCCAGAACCTGGCGCTCTTCGCCAAGTACAAGGCGCTGCGCGAAAGCCCGGAATTCGCCACGCTGAGCCCGACCCGGCAGCGCATCATCGACAACGAGATCCGCGACTTCCGCCTCTCCGGCGCCGAATTGCCGGAAGACCAGAAGCCACGCTTCCAGGCCATCCAGGAAGAACTCGCCGCGCTGGCCGCAAAGTTCTCCGAGAACGTGCTGGATGCAACCAATGCCTTCACCGAACATGTGCTCGAAGAGGCCCGTCTGGCCGGCATTCCCGAAGATGTAAAAACCGCTGCCCGCGCAGAAGCCGAGAAGGCCGGCAAGGATGGCTGGATCTTCACCCTGCGCATGCCAGCGTATTTGCCGGTGATGCAGTACGCCGAGGATCGCGCACTGCGCGAAACGATGTACCGCGCCTACAGCACCCGTGCCTCCGAATTTTCGGCCGAACTCGGCCACCCGGAATGGGACAACGCGCCGAACATCGCCCGCATCGTCGAACTGCGTCGCGAGCTGTCGAACCTGCTTGGCTATGCCAATTATGCAGAGGTCTCACTGGTCTCCAAGATGGCCGAATCGCCGGCGCAGGTGCTGGACTTCCTGCACGATCTGGCCAGCAAGGCCAAACCTTTCGCAGAGCGCGACATGCGCGAGCTGCGCGTGTTTGCGGCAGAGGAACTGGGCCTCACAGATCTGCAGTCCTGGGACGTGGCCTATGCCTCCGAGAAACTGCGCCAGCGCCGTTACAGCTACTCCGACCAGGAAGTGAAACAGTATTTCCCGGAACCCAAGGTGCTCGCCGGCCTGTTCAATGTCATCGAGAAACTCTATGGCGTTACCATACGGTCGGATCAGACCTCGGTCTGGAGTGATGACGTTTCCTTCTTCCGCATCGAGCGTACAGGCCCACAGGGCGCGGAGCTCGTCGGCCAGTTCTATCTCGATCTGCATGCCCGCGACACCAAACGGGGCGGAGCCTGGATGGATGGTCCCATCACCCGCCGCCAGACGACCCATGGCATCCAGACGCCGGTGGCCTATCTGGTCTGCAACTTCCCCGGACCCGTAGATGGCAAACCGGCCACCTTCTCGCACGATGACGTCCAGACCCTGTTCCATGAAGCGGGTCACGGCCTCCACCACCTGCTCACCCGCATCGATGACCTGTGGGTTGCCGGCATCAACGGCGTGGAGTGGGATGCGGTCGAGCTGCCCAGTCAGTTCATGGAAAATTTCTGCTGGGAATGGGATGTGCTGCAAGGCATGACCCGCCATGTCGAGACCGGAGCCCCCTTGCCGCGGGCGCTGTTCGACAAGATGATTGCCGCCAAGAACTTCCAGAGCGGCATGCAGACCGTCCGCCAGCTTGAGTTCTCCCTCTTCGACCTGCGTCTGCACCATGACTGGCCCTTCGACCCGGCACAAGGCGTACAGCCCCTGCTCGACGAAGTGCGCCATGAAGTCGCCGTGATGCAACCCCCGGCATGGAACCGTTTTGCCAACAGCTTCAGCCACATCTTTGCAGGCGGTTATGCCGCCGGCTACTACAGCTACAAATGGGCGGAAGTCCTCTCCGCCGATGTGTTCGCAGCTTTCGAGGAAGCGCGTCCGACAGACGGCAGCGTGTTTGACAGCACGACCGGAGAACGCTTCCTGCATGAAATTCTGTCCGTCGGCGGATCACGTCCGGCGCTAGAATCCTTCAAGGCTTTCCGGGGCCGGACGCCGCAGGTGGACGCCTTGCTGCGCCACAGCGGCATGACCACGCCCTAGTTTTGGCCGCATTCAAGGAGATCGGAATGAGAGTTTCATTGATCGTACTGAGCCTGATGGCCTTGCTGGCCTCGCTCAACGTCAGTGCCGAGGTGTATCGCTGGACAGACAAGGACGGCAAGGTGCATTACTCCGACGCGCCGCCCCCTGAAGTCGACGCCCAGCCCCGCCGCCTCCATGACAACAACATTGGCGTGGACAAACTGCCCTACGAAACCCGCAAGGCTGCCGAGAAATTCCCGATCACGCTCTACCTCGACGAAAACTGCAAAGACCCCTGCAGCAGCGCCCGCCAATGGCTACAGCAGCGCAAGCTGCCCTTCGGCGAGAAGGTGCTCAAGACCAAGGACGACGGCGAAGCATTCAAACAATTGACAGGGAAACCGCAAGTCTTTGTCCCCACGCTGAGCATTGGCAGCAAATTCATCGAAGGTTTCGAGCCTGGCGAATGGAGCAACGCGATGACCGCAGCCGGCTATCCAAAATAATCCGCACAGACATGACGATCGAGATCTCCCGCGAAACCCGCCAGGAAGCACTGGCTTCCATCGAACGCTACTTCCAGAAAAACATGGAAGAACCCATCGGCAACATCGCGGCGGGTGCATTGCTCAATTTCTTTCTCGAAGAACTGGGGCCTCTCGTCTACAACAAGGCCATCGCAGATGCCCAGCGGCATCTGCAGGCGCGCGTCATGGATCTGGACATCGAACTTCACGAAGACGAATTCACGTACTGGCGCAAAACCGAACGCCCGCGCAAAAGCAAATAACCCCCATGAAAATCGCCACCTGGAACGTCAATTCCCTCAAGGTTCGCCTGCCCCATCTGCTCGACTGGCTCGCCGCCGAGCAGCCCGATGCCCTGTGTCTGCAGGAACTCAAGTGCGAGGACAAGGCCTTCCCGCTGGCCGAAATCGAAGCGGCAGGCTATCAGGCCGTATTCAACGGACAGAAGACCTACAACGGCGTGGCCATCCTCTCCAAACAACCGGCACACGCTGTGCAGCGTGACATACCCGGTTTTGCGGATGAACAGAAACGCATCATCGCGGCCACCATTGGTGATGTCCGCGTCATCAGCGCATATGTGGTCAACGGCCAGGCCGTGGGCTCTGACAAGTACGCCTACAAGCTCGCCTGGCTGGAAGCACTGACTGCCTGGCTCAAGGATGAACTCGCGCAGCACCCGAAGCTGGTCCTGGCCGGCGATTACAACATTGCCCCCGACGACCGCGATGTCCATCCGGACTGGAAAGAGGAAATCCTCGTCTCGGCCCCCGAGCGCGCAGCTTTCCAGACCTTGCTCGATCTGGGCCTCACGGATGCTTTCCGCATTTTCGAGCAACCCGAAAAAAGCTTCTCGTGGTGGGATTACCGCATGATGGCGTTCCGCCGCAACTTCGGTCTGCGCATCGACCATCTGCTGGTATCCGCGCCATTGGTCCCGCTGGCACAACGCTGCTGGGTCGACAAGGCCCCACGCAAGCTGGACCGCCCTTCGGATCACGCGCCGGTGATTGTTGAGCTGCGCGCCTAGAAAATCCCGCTGCCTGCCACAATCGCCCATACCAGAATGGCAACCAACACCGCCGCCTGTGCGGTGCGTCGCCCATTCCAGTCATGACGCCGCGGTGGCTTTTTCGTTGCAGGGGTAGCCGCAGCGAGGCGCTGGCGCAGCTGTGCCAATTTCTCGGCCTTAGCCTGCTCCGCCTGTCCGAAGCCGTCGCGACTACCTTGCACCATCTCAGTTTCCGTTCAGATGCGCAGCCAGCGCGGGGGACAGACTGGCCATGAAATGCTCGACGGCCTCGGTATAGGCGCCGGGCTTGCCCAGATCTTCATTCAATGCACTATGGCTGGCCGCCTGCTCCAGCACCTCGACCCGCCCGCCCAAGCGGCGAGCCGCCTCGGCATAGCGCTGAGTAGCCGGACACGGCTTGTCCGGACGCTGGCTGGAACAGACCGCGAACAATGGCGGCGCCCCGCTGCTCAATTGCTGCAAAGGCGAAGTTTCCTGCCAGAAAGCCGGATCCGTTCCGAATGCCTTGTCATAGAAACGATAGTGCCGGGTCTGCATGATCGCCGGTACGTCCATTGCAGCACTGTCCAGCGACACCGTACCGAGCCAGGGTCTGGCCCCCAGCGCGAAGGCCCGTTGCGGCGCACTGTTGAGCAAGCTGACCAGATGTGCGCCCGCGGAATGCCCCATCAGCACAAAACCCGCCGGGTCCGCCCCCCAATCCGCCGCCTTGTTCTGGGCAAAACCCAGGGCCCGTGCAACATCCACGGCCTGC
>JAGTRY010000051.1 GCA_018262235.1 Pseudomonadota bacterium | reverse complement strand
CAAAAATCTGAAAAAGAAAACAAAAAAATCAAAATGATACCCATTTATCGCTGAAAACCATATAGTTCCTCTTTAATCCTCTCCATATTGGAATGATCAGGTGGAAGCTATATATATATTTGACAGCGTAAAGTAACCGGAAGATCCGCAGTCCGTTTGATGATTTATGATCAGAGCCCTGTTTTATAGATTTACTGTAGCAACCTTATAACTCCAATTTAATTAATTTATGGTTACCTTTAGTACAAAGATAACAAGTAGCCAATTAATCAACACATTATGAAATTTCTGACCATCCTGACATTTTTGATTTTTGCCATTTTAGATTGCGCTTCACAGACGATAAGTAAAACCTACTATGGAGCGGACTCTTCCGAATTTATTGCTCGCTGGCATGCTATTGACCCATTACAGGCATGTGGTGCGCAGTCGCTGGTTCCGGCTCATGGCGGGGATACTGGTGGCGTGTTTTGGTGTCTATGGCCTGATGCGGGTGCCCGAGCTGGGTGGGCGCCTGTGGGCTGGCGTGATATGCGAAATTTGAGTAGGCCCTGTAACGTTACTGGAGAAGACCAACATGAATATCCTGCTGGCCGTAGATGGTTCTGAATATTCCACGCGTGCTGTGGATGCCCTGATCAAATTCAATGGTCGTTTGCGCGACAAGTTGTTGATTCAGGTTCTTTATGTCCATCTACCGATTCCCATCGGATTTGCCACCAAGCATGTGGCGCGTGAAGTGGTCGATAACTACTATCACGAGGAAGGTCAGGCGGTCGTGCATCCGGTTGCGGAGCGGCTTCGGCAAGCTGGGATTGAAGTGATTGAACATGTACGTGTGGGTTCTCCGGGTGAAACCATTGCTCATGCCGCGCATGAACTTGAATGCGATGCGGTGTGGATGGGAACACACGGGCGTGGGTCGGTAACCCAGGCTTTGCTTGGTTCCGTGGCCGCACGCGTGGTGGCGCTGGCGCACAAACCGGTGACTTTGGTGAAATAAGGTGTGAGCAGGAAAGGCTGGAAGGGTGACTTCGTAGTTTCACCGATACCCAAGTAACCCAAAAAGAACGAGAATGCGGCCGGCCTTTCCGCTGTCAGAACAATAAGTCGTACCCAACCAACGAGGTTTTTCATGGGCTTCAACAACGTCCCACCGGGTAACGTGCCTGATGACGTCAATGTCATCATCGAGATCCCTTCGCACGCAGACCCGATCAAGTATGAAATCGACAAGGATACCGGTGCGGTCTATGTTGATCGTTTCATGGGCACTTCGATGTCCTACCCCTGCAATTATGGTTATGTGCCGCGTTCCATTTCGGGGGATGGCGATCCGGTCGATGTGCTGGTGATGTCGCCTTTCGCCTTGATTCCCGGAGTGGTGATCCGTTGCCGGCCAGTAGGTGTTTTGCGCATGACCGACGAAGCCGGCGAAGACGCCAAGGTACTGGCCGTACCGGTCCCCAAAATTACTTCTTTGTACGACAACATCCGTACCTATCAGGATTTGCCTTATCTGCTGCTGCGTCAGATCGAGCACTTCTTCCAGCATTACAAGGATCTGGAACAGGGCAAGTGGGTCAAAGTGCTGGGCTGGGATGGTCCGGATGCGGCCCGCCAGGAAATTTATGCCGGGGTGGCTGCGTTCAATGCCAAGGCCGGAGGTTCGACCGATTGATGTGAGCCCCGCTGACTGCTTTGGGCTGACCCCTCCTGTCCCGGGCTGAAAGCGGGTCATGCGCTGTTCTGCGGTTTGCTTTTACAGCGAACTGCTGGCCAAGTGTTTGATCGCGGTGACCTGATCCAGAATCGGCTGGGGAACCGGCGTCTCGCCTGTCAGCATTCTGCGAATGAGTAGCGCGTTGTCCTCGACGGAGCAGGATATGCCTTCCGTCTCCTCTCCTGAAAACTCGGCCGCTGCAAACTGCTCGGTGGATTGCCCTGCAGAGATGCCGAGTAATCTCGGTCTGCGGCGTGGCGCCGCATAGGCTTCTCCCTCGGTTCCCCGCATGAGCAGCGCGGTGGCCTTTTCCGTCTCAAGCACTGCTTGCATGGCATCCAGATAAGGAGGATGGGTGACCGCAATGACACGCACGCTGCGCTCGCGGCAGGGGTCCAGCAGCTTGGCCAGTGTATGACCACTGTTGCGCACTCCGAGTGTCAGCCGCAGGCCTAGGAGCCAGTCCAGCCCGCGTGCGAGCATATCCAGGCGCAGGCAGGCTACGCGCCGGTTTGCCAGTGCAGCAGACGCATCCGGCAAGCTGCGTTCAAGCTGGATGCCGAGTGCTGCGAGTAGTTCGAAAGGGCTCACGCGGGTTTCAAAATCATGGCGACCCTGAATCAGTACAGGAATGCCTTCGCGTGCCAGCAGCAGGGCCACTAGCGGCATCAGGTTGGGTTGTTTGCGTGCGCCGTTGTATGTGGGAAGCAAAACACAGCGGGGGCCGGGCGGTACTTCAACTTGTCGCGTACGTTCATTCAGGGCCGCGAGGAATCCGTGCAGTTCCTCGAGGCTTTCCCCTTTCATGCGCAGCGCAATGAGAATGGCCCCCAGTTCGATGTCTGGCACTTTCCCGTCAAGGATCAGGCCGAACAATGCTTGAGCTTGTTCGCGTGGCATGGAACGGGCGCCCTTGGCGCCGCGGCCGATTTCCTTGATGATCGAAGCGTAGTTCATGAGGGGATTATCGCTTGCTGCGGCGCGTATCGACAAATCAGAGAAAGGAATGAGGATGGGAGCAGGATTTATAAGACACGAGTCTGTCGGGCCTTTTTGGCTAAATTCCCTGGTGCGATGTTTGGGCGATACGTGTAAAGGATTGTGGCCCGTCTTTCGCTCTGTGCTGATGTTTGGGCTGCTGGCATCGGTGACTGCTTGTGTGACTGCCTGGCATAAACCCGAGGTGAGCCTCGCGGATGTTCGTTTGGCGGGCGGGAACTTGTTGCAACCGAAGATCAAGCTGCAGTTGCGCGTCAAGAATCCTAACGCAACGGAAATCGGCCTGGAGCGTGTCGAGTTTGATTTGTTGGTGGGAGACAACGTATTTGCCAGCGGTCAATCAACAACGCCGGTCACGATTCCCAAGCAGGGAGAGGCGATGGTTGAACTGGACGCGAGAACGCAGCTACTTGCTCTGCTCAGTCGTCTGCCCGGGCTGATTGACAGCGAGGGGCTGCTGCACTATCGCCTCAAGGGGGAAGCGCAAATTCGCCGTTACGGGAAAGCTCCGTTTGATCATGCAGGGGTACTGGATGCCAACACGCTAAAGGGTTTGGGTTTCTTGCGCCAGCAAGAAATCTCCCCAAAACCGTAAGATGCTGCTCAAGTTTGCAGTCGCGTGAAGTTGCGAATGGCGCTCCGCCTTGCTGCAAGACTGCGACAGGTCCCAACAAATTTACGCGGCTTGAACCTGGTTGAGCATGGGGTCGCCGCGTTCAAATGCAGTGGCATTCCCCAGCGTGGTTTCTGCAATGGCACGCAGGGCCTCGCGGGTCAGAAATCCCTGATGCGAGGTGATCAGCACATTCGGGAAAATCATCAAACGGGCGAGGGTGTCGTCCTGTAGTGGTCGATCTGACAAATCGTGGAAAAAGACGCCTTCTTCCATTTCATAAACATCGAGTCCGACCCCGCCAACCTGGCCACTCTTGAGCGCGTCGATCAGTGCCGCAGTGTCGATCAGGCCACCGCGGCTGGTGTTGATCAGGATGACCCCTTTGCGGGTAGCCGCGAGGGTCGTTGCATTGATGATGTGATGGCTTTGTTCGGTGAGCGGCAGATGCAATGAAATCACATCGGCCTCGCGCAACAGCGTATCGAGGCTGACGTAGTCGAAACCGACATCTTCTGCAATCCTGGGATTCTGGTAGGGGTCGTAGGCGATCAGTTTGCAGCCAAACCCCTTGGCAATGCGCATTGCACATTGACCGATACGCCCCGCTCCCAGCGAACCGTAAGTCTTGCCGTGAAGGGTAAAGCCTTCAAGACTGTCGAGCGAGAAATTCTGCTCGCGCACGCGGTTGTAGGCACGGTGGGTCTTGCGTACCAGAGTGAGGAGCAGTGCGAAGGCGTGTTCTGCCACCGCCTCTGGAGAATACGCAGGTACGCGCGCCACACAGATGTTTTCGCGCGCAGCGGCAGACAGATCTATGCCGTTGAAGCCTGAAGCCCTTAACACCACGAGTCGTACGCCCAGCTGTGCCAGACGATGCAGCACATTGGCGTTCAGGCGGCAGTTGACGAAAGGACAGACCGCGTCGAAACCTTGAGCGAGCTCAACCGTCTTGTCATGCAGGCGCTCTTCGAAAAATTCGAGCGCATGCAGCCCTGCGGTATTGGCTTCGGTCAGGGCACGTTCATCGTAGGGGTGAGTATCAAAGATGGCGATGCGCATCAGAGGATCCTTTCCGCTGCTTCAAAGGGATGTTGAGCACAGTATGTCGTATGCGCAGGCGGCGTGAGCGTTGTCGCGGCATTGTTTGTTTGGATGTCGGCAATAGCGATCTTGATCCGCGTCTTGCGCGTCATGCCGGTCAATGCGCCGAGCAGTTGTACGCGGGGTTACAGGTGATCGGCCGGATTTGACCCGGCAGACTGTCGGGATAAACTGCGAAGCTTCAATGATATGGAGTGCGTATGCAGAAGCTGTTTCTGTTTGTTCTCGTGCTGATTGGCATCTGGTATGTACGTCGCTTGCTGCAACGGAATGCCGAGAAAGATGCGCAGCAGCCGGCTGTGCGGTCGGAGGAGACGCGTAGCGAGGCGATCTGTGAGTGCCGGCATTGTGGCGTGCTTGTGCCGGAAAGCGAGGGTCTGGTCGCCGATGGCGAGTTTTTCTGTTCGTCTGAACATGCCCGCGCTGCGGGGCGGAAGGTATGAACCAAGCGGTTTTTCTGCCTGGAGAGTCAGGCCACTCGCGTGCGGTTTCGATCCGCTATTTCAATTTATACCGGATTGTTGTGGCGAGTGCCTTTGCCATTTTCGGGGGGCTATTCAGTTTTGGCCGGAACGCTCCGGAAGTCTTTTTGGTGACCCTGGTTGCGTATTGGGTCATGTCTTTTGCATTCTTTTTGCTGCATGCCGGCAGTCCGCATTATGGAGAACGGACCCTGGGACTCCAGACCGCGCTGGATATCGTCATGCTGGCGCTGTTCATGTACGCCAGTGGCGGGTTTCGTAGCGGCGTTCCTTTTTTGATGATGACCTCCATTGCGGGCGCCGGACTGGTCGGACAGGGACGCATGGTGTTGGGCGCTGCATCCCTGGCCACGATAGCTGTGCTGCTTGATCAGGTGTACCGCGTCCTTGCCGGAGAAAATGAACAGCAAGTCGATTTCTCCCAGGCAGCAATAGTCTGTGTCGGATTTTTCGCGGTAGCGGTCGTGGCTCGTATGCTTTCACGCCGGGCGCTGGCCAACGAGGCATTGGCGCGGTCTCGAGGTTTTGATCTGGCGCGCCAGTTGCGGGTGAATGCGCGCATCATCGAAGACATGCAGGACGGGGTGGTGGTCGTGGATGAGCTTGGGAGCATCCGGCAGGTCAATCCACGTGCAGGGGAATTGCTCGGGCTGCTGCTGATACCGGGAGATCATATTGCGGAACGGATACCGGAACTTGCGGGGAGTGTCTTGCTTGAAAACCGTGAGGACAATGTGCAGATGATTGCCGCCGTGACAGGCAAAAGCCTGCATGTACGCCGGGTGAAGATTGCCGAAGGCGGCGATACATTGCTTTATCTGGAAGATATGGACCGGGTCCACGCGCGTGCTCAGCAGATCAAGCTGGCGGCTCTCGGGCGGCTGACTGCCAACATTGCGCATGAGATCCGGAATCCTCTTTCTGCCGTGTCGCACGCTGCCGAACTGATGCTCGAAGAGAAACGCCAAAGTGTGCAGGATCGGTTGGTCCGGATCATTCGTGATAATTCTGCACGTATAGAACGCATGGTGCGCGATGTGCTCGAGCTGGGACGGCGTGATCGCCTGACCGCCGAGAAACTTGAATTGGCTTCGTTCTGCCGTGGGTTTGTTGAAGAATTTTCGATGCATTCGTCAGGCATTGCGGAACTGGTGAAGATGAATCTGGAAGACGGCGTGGCTGTTTGGTTTGACCGGGTGCATCTCTATCAGATCCTGGCCAACCTGCTTGGGAATGCGCGTCGGTATTGTTCGGGGAAAGATGGCTGCATCTATCTTCAAGCGCATGCAGTGGACGAACGGAGCGTGCTGATTGCCATTCGTGACGATGGTCCGGGTATTCCGGCGGATGATCGCGTGAAAGTGTTTGAGCCTTTCTTTACGTCTGATCCCAAAGGGACTGGTTTGGGCTTGTTCATGGCACGTGAATTGGCGGAAGCCAATGCGGCCGAACTTACGTTGCTGGACGCACCCGGTGGTGCGGAATTTCATCTGCTGGCCAGGAGAAGTGCATGAGTAGTGATCAGGATCGGCGCAAGGGGCGCTGTGTGGATGTGTTGGTCGTCGATGACGAAGAGGATATCCGTGAGCTGATCGAGCTTTCGCTGGTGAGGATGGGGTTGGGCGTCGATGCGGCCGGTTCGGTCCATGAAGCGATCCAGCTCGTGAATGAGCGCCAGTACCGTTTGTGCCTCACGGATATGCGTCTTCCGGACGGTGAAGGTCTGGACATAGTGAAGTACATCGGCGAGCACTGTACGGATCTCCCCGTGGCGGTGATCACTGCGCATGGCAGTCTCGATAATGCAGTGGCAGCACTCAAAGCCGGCGCGTTCGATTATTTATCCAAGCCTTTGGCACTTGACCAACTGCGGGCGCTGGTGAAATCCGCACTGGAAGTTCCCAAGCATCAACTCAAGGACAGCAAACCCGTTGCGCTGCTGACTGGCGAATCTTCTGCCATGCAGCAAGTGCGGGCAACCATAGAACGCCTGGCACGGAGCCAGGCGCCGGTTTACATTTCCGGTGAGTCGGGGAGTGGTAAAGAGCGCGCGGCACGCCTGGTGCACGGGCTGGGGCCGCGCGCTGACAAAGCCTTTGTGGGGGTCAACTGTGGAGCGATCCCGGAAAACCTCATGGAAAGCGAATTCTTCGGTTATCGCAAAGGCGCATTTACGGGAGCCGATTCAGATCGTGATGGGTTTTTCCAGGCTGCCGATGGCGGGACCCTGTTTCTTGATGAAGTGGCTGATCTGCCTTTGGCGATGCAGGTGAAGCTCTTGCGCGTGATCCAGGAAAAACGTGTGCGGCGGATTGGTGATCCACAGGAATTGGCGGTGGATGTACGCATCATTTCGGCGACCCATCAGAATCTGCGCGAGAGAGTCGAACAAGGGAAGTTCCGTCAGGACTTGTTCTATCGCTTGAACGTCATCGAACTGAAAATGCCTGCCTTGCGCGAACGGCGCGATGACATTGCAACGCTTGCTGAAAGCATTCTGGGGCGTTTGTCTGTTGAGGCAGGCTTACGCCCGCCGCGATTGACCGAGCGAGCCTTGATCGCCTTGCGTGGATACGCTTTCCCCGGGAACGTTCGTGAGTTGGAGAACATTCTTGAACGTGCGTTGGCTTTATCTCTGGGGGATGAAATCGATGTCGAAGATCTCCACCTGGAACCCCAGGATAGTGAAGGAGGCGGAGTCAGCGGAGATTCTGCGAGCGGAGGGCCGCTGCAGGATTATCTGGATCAGGTCGAACGCCAAGCCATCATCGACGCTCTGGGCAAGACCTCCGGGAATCGTACCGCGGCAGCACGGGTGCTCGGAGTGACATTCAGGTCATTGCGTTACCGCATGGAACGGCTAGGCATGAAAGGCGACAAGAACGAGAAGAATGAAACGGTGGAGCCTGACTGATGACGGGTGCGTTGTGGGAGCTGGATGAGGAGGGCTGGATCAAGGAAGGGCGGCATGTCCCTTCGCCTAATTTTGATGTCCGGCCTGCTGGTGAAACACCCCAGCTAGTGGTGATCCACGCCATCAGCTTGCCACCGGATCAGTTTGGTGGTGCGGGCGTGGAGCAACTCTTTACCAACACGCTCAATCCTGACGAGCATTCCTACTATGCACAGATCCAGCATTTGCGCGTCTCGGCGCATTTTTTCATTCGCCGCGATGGCGAGCTGATCCAGTTTGTCGGTGGTGCAAGTCGGGCTTGGCATGCCGGTGTTTCTAGCTGGCGGGGGAGGGAGCGCTGCAATGACTTCTCTATTGGTGTGGAGCTGGAAGGGTGTGACAGCAAACCTTTCGAGCCCGTGCAGTACATCAGGTTGAGCAAGCTTATCAAGAGCCTTCGGGAGCGTTATCCGCTGAGCGATATATGTGGTCACAGTGACATCGCGCCAGGCCGGAAGACTGATCCCGGCCCCTTTTTCGATTGGCGGCGTTTGCATGCGTTGCTGGCAGAAGAATAGTTTCCGTGGGTTTCATGGCTACTGTACTTAGTCGTTACGGCTGGCTTTTCGACTAGATCTAGTGTTTTTTTGTGCTGCCGGAAGAGCTGCTTCTGTGTCGCGGTGTCGCCATTTCACATCATGCTACAAAATTTCCGACAAACGTTCTTCACACGAAAGGCGTCTTCATGTCGAGAATGCTTTTTCTTGAAACCCATTGATTACGGGCTTTTCTAAAGAGTTCTGGGTTGTTTTTTGTTTTGTCGATGGCATATCCTTGCTTGCTGGATGAAATTTACATGAAAAAAATTCTTGATTCATTAACTGTTTTGGATTAAACGGTAATCAGTGTCAGCGCATTCCGAAAGCGAACTGAGTCCTGTGTCTAACGAACATTTGTACGGCGTTTCATCCTCCGGATCTGTCTCCGTTATGCGAGTCAGACAATGGGGGGACTTTTCCCGTGCAGAGTCTTCGCTTCTGGTTGATTTCGTTCACTTGAACTGCAAGCCTGTCCTTTTGCGGATGTCATTTGATGGCTTGCTTGCGCCCTTGGCTATGATCCTTGAGCGTCTCTTCAAGCATTCCCTGAGTTTCAAAACGTCGCGTTCTTGCGCGGCTTTACACCATTCGGCCGTAATACGGCGGAAGGTGCGTGTGTGTGTCTAACCTGAACGGTGCATATAAGGAGGTGTAAAGATGGCAACAGCAAAACCCGCAGCGAAGAAAGCCGCTGCCAAACCCGCGGTAAAGAAAGCTGTGGCTAAGCCTGCAGCAAAGAAAGCTGCTCCGGCCAAAGCTGCGGCCAAGCCGGTAGCAAAGAAAGCAACAGCCAAACCAGCAGTGAAGAAGGCGGTAGCCAAGCCTGCAGCAAAGAAAGCTGCTCCGGCCAAAGCCGCTGCCAAGCCGGTAGCGAAAAAGGCTGCTGCCAAACCCGCAGCGAAGAAAGCTGTGACCAAGCCCGTAGCAAAGAAGGCCGCTCCGGCCAAAGCCGCTGCCAAGCCGGCAGCGAAAAAGGCTGCTGCCAAACCCGCAGTGAAGAAAGCTGTGGCCAAGCCCGTAGCAAAGAAGGCCGCTCCGGCCAAAGCTGCGGCAAAACCCGTAGCAAAGAAGGCTGCCCCGGCGAAAGCCGCTGCCAAGCCGGCAGCGAAAAAAGCGGCTGCTAAACCTGTCGCAAAGAAGGCTGTGGCCAAGCCTGCTGCGAAGAAGGCCGCTCCGGCCAAAGCTGCTGCCAAGCCTGTGGCGAAGAAGGCTGTCGCCAAGCCGGTTGCGAAGAAAGCTGAAGCCAAGCCCGCTGCGAAGAAGGTCGTGGCCAAACCCGCCGCGAAGAAGGTTGCTGCAGTCAAGCCTGCTGCCAAAAAGGTTGATGCCAAGCCGGTAGCGAAAAAGGCTGCTCCGGCAAAGGTTGTTGCACCCAAGAAAGCTGCACCGAAGAAGGTCGCTTCGAAGACAACCGTAAAGGCAGTGACGCCTTCTGCTGCTCCGGTCGAGGCAAAGCCTGCCGAGGCGGCAGAACCTACTACGGAGCCTGAGCCTGCACCGCCGGCACCCAAGCCGGTTCCGTCCACATCGGCAACGCCAGGGATCAAGTCTTCTTTGAACCCGCGTGCCGGTTGGCCATTCCCTACCGGATCTCGTCCGTGATGTGATTGGGCTGTATAAAAAGACCGGAGCTTTTGTGCTCCGGTCTTTTTTTGCGCTGGCGAGTCGGCGCGCCATACTGGATGCGGATTTCGAGGTTATCTCAAATGCATATCAAGGCCCCTTGCGGGTTTGCGGGTGGATTGACAAAGCACAGTGAAATCAATAAACTGCGCCACATCTTCTTGTTCAACGAGAGTTTCTGCTCATATGAATTGAGCATACTTCGTGGTCTGTTCGACGCGCCTCGTTACGAATACATGCCCGGATAATTCAAACAGTTTGCAGATCGGCCATGGTGATCGGTCTGCATTGCAAGATCAGCAGCAAGTCCCGAGCTTACGGGGCGAGCGGTGCAGTCATGATGGCGCTTTCCCATACGCGAAAGACAGCTGTCGAAAATTCGAGTTGAGCCCTGCCGTAATTTCATCCCTGACGTTGTCGGGGCATGTCTTTGTGTGCGGGTTCTACCTGAACGGAGTGTTAAATGACCCATATCATCCGGTTTTCACGTTTTACCCAGCATCTGTTGGCTTTTCTTCTTCATTTCGCTCATGGCAGTTTCGTGATGGCGGGTGTCATGGTGATTGGCCTGGTGGGCTATCAAGTCACTGAATTCGGCTCAGAAGGACTCAATCCACGAGTCATGTTCGGGTATCGAGCTGCAGTGATTGAGGAAGGGGGGGCTTCAACCGACCTGATTGAGTCTGCTTATACAGAGTCGGCGGCAGAAACCTCCGCTTTGACAGCAGGGTTGAATCGCGTATCCGCGGCTATTGCGAAACGTCATCGGGTGTCTCCCGTTGTTGTGGAGTCCCTGGTCAAAGCAGCACAGCGTGAAGGACAGGTTAATGGCGTAGACCCGCTGTTGATTCTCGCGGTGATCACTGTCGAGTCCGGTTTCAACCCTTTTTCCGAAAGTGTGTTGGGCGCCCAAGGGCTCATGCAGATCATTCCGAAATTTCATACCGACAAGATTTCGATCGACAAGGGTGCTACAGCCTTGTTTGATCCTGCGGAAAACATTCACGTGGGAACGCTTATCCTGAAGTCCTATCTGCGCAGTTCAGGCAGTGTGGAGGGGGCGTTGCAACTTTATGGTGGTGCCAGTGGCGACCCAGACATGGGGTACTCCTCCCGTGTTCTTCAGGAACTGGATCGCTTGCGTCAGCTCGCCGGTCTATCGACTTCCGCCCGAACAGCTGCACGTGCCAAAAGCGAGTCTGGCGAGAGCTAGATATATGCTTTCAGACGTGCCTTACAGCACGGAGCGCATGCGATGGATGGCTTCATCGATGCGCGCTACATCTGCGGTATAGGCTACGCGCAGGTGTTGCTGGGCGCGATGAGCGCCAAAGTCCAGCCCTGGTGTGACAGCAACGCCGGCTTCTTCGAGCAGACGGTGGGCGAGCTCCATGCTGCTACATTGGCCTGATATCCTGGCATAAACATAAAATGCGCCAGTAGGCTCCGTGTCTATGTTCAGGCCGATGCTGCGCAGGCCTTGTAGCAATGCTTTGCGTCGAGTATCGAAAATACTGCGCCGCGCTTCGAGAATCGTCAGGTTCTCGGCGGTGAATGCGGCCAATGCCGCGTGTTGTGCGGGGCTTGAGGCGGCAATGAAGAGATGTTGTGCGAGCATCTCGATATGCCGGGTATATCCTTCCGGTACAACCAACCAGCCCAGCCGCCAGCCGGTCATGCCGAAATATTTCGAGAAGCTGTTGACCACGAAAACGTCATTGCGACGACTGAGAACGGTACTGGCTTCCTGCCCATACACCAAGCCTTGGTAGATCTCGTCGACGATCAGATTTCCTTTTCTCTCCGCGGCGAAATCTGCCAGCTGATTGAGGAGAAGGTCGTCGATCAGTGTTCCCGTCGGGTTGGAGGGGCTGGCGATCAATAGACCCCGGGTGCGATTTGACCAGGCCTCTGCTACTTGCGCGAGTCGCGGCTGAAAGTTGCTGTCAGCATCCACGGGTAAGGCTTGTACGACACCGTTGAATGCCTGGATGAATTGCCGGTTACAGGGATAGCCTGGATCGGTCAGTAGCCATTCATCGCCAGGATTGGTCAGTGCCGCGACAGCCAGCAGCAATGCCCCTGAAGCTCCGGCCGTGATCACGATGCGTTCTGCAGGAACTTCTGCGCCAAAACGAGTTGCATAAAATCCGGAAATGGCCTCACGCAGAGCCGGTAGCCCCAGCGCCGGGGTATAGCGGACTTGCCCTTGTGCCAGGAAACGTTGTGCTGCGTCGATGATGGGGGCTGGCGTTGGAAAATCAGGCTCCCCCACCTCCATATGGATGATGTCACGACCTTGAGCTTGCAGGGCTTGGGCACGGGTGAGCAATTCCATGACATGGAAAGGCGGAATGTTGTGCAGGCGGGAGGCGAGACGATCCAGAGGGAAAGCGTTCATGGCGTGGTGAATGTGACTGGTGCAAATATCAGGATACGTGAAATGCCCGGAAGGATACTGTCCTGAGGCAAACCCTATTGGCTTTGCCTGCATCCAAGCCTCTAGAATGAGGCATCAGCACATTACAAAAACTTCGCGAGCCTCGTGCTGGCGAACCCCATACTCTCGAGAGGCCTCCCATGGATGAAGGAATTCGCGCTGCGGCGCTGGAATATCATGCGTTGCCACGCCCTGGCAAGATTGCAGTGGTTCCCACCAAGGCGCTGACCAATCAGCGCGATTTGTCCCTGGCTTACTCGCCGGGCGTGGCGGCCGCCTGTGATGCCATCGTTGCGGATCCGGCCACGGCCAGCCTGTATACCTCGCGGGCCAATTTGATCGGTGTGGTAACGAATGGCACAGCCGTGTTGGGATTGGGTGCCATAGGGCCACTGGCGGCCAAGCCTGTAATGGAAGGCAAAGGGGTTCTGTTCAAGAAGTTTGCCGGGATCGATGTGTTCGACATCGAGATCAACGAGCTTGATCCGGACAAGCTGGTCGATATCATTGCCGCGCTGGAGCCGACTTTCGGCGGGATCAATCTGGAAGACATCAAGGCGCCGGAGTGCTTCTATATCGAACGCAAGTTGCGTGAGCGCATGAAAATTCCGGTCTTCCATGATGATCAACATGGCACTGCGATCGTGGTTTCCGCTGCCGTACTCAATGGCTTGTACCTGCTGGAAAAGCCTCTGGATCAAATCAAGCTGGTGACTTCCGGTGCAGGCGCCGCAGCACTGGCCTGCCTGGATCTGCTTGTCATGCTGGGGATCCCGGTGGAAAACATCTGGGTGACCGACATCAAGGGGGTTGTGTACGAGGGGCGCATCGAGGAGATGGATCCGCTCAAGGCGATTTATGCCAAGAAGACCGAGGCGCGTACCCTGGCTGAAGTGATCGAGAATGCCGATGTATTTCTGGGGCTCTCCGCCGCAGGGGTCCTCAAACCGGAGATGGTCGCGAAGATGGCGCCCAATCCCCTGATCCTGGCCCTGGCCAATCCGGTCCCCGAGATCATGCCGGACGAGGTCAAAGCGATACGCTCGGACGCCATCATCGCGACAGGACGTTCGGATCATCCCAATCAGGTCAATAACGTTCTGTGTTTTCCATTCATTTTCCGGGGTGCTCTGGATGCCGGGGCGACCACCATCAACGAAGCCATGCAACTTGCCGCTGTACGGGCGATTGCCGATCTGGCACGGGCCGAGCAGTCCGATGTGGTGGTGGCTGCCTACGGTGAGCAGGTCACCGGGTTTGGACGCGAATACATCATTCCCAAGCCGTTTGATCCGCGTTTGATCGTGCGGATAGCGCCGGCCGTAGCCAGGGCTGCGATGGATTCTGGTGTGGCGACAAGGCCTATCGAGGATTGGGAGGCCTATGCCCAGCAGTTGAGCAGCTTTGTCTGGCATTCTGGGTTGATCATGAAACCGGTGTTTACCGCTGCTAAACGTGCGCCGCGCCGGATCATCTTCGCTGAAGGAGAATCCGAACGGGTCTTGCGAGCGGTGCAGACTGTTGTGGATGAGGGAATTGCCCGTCCTATCCTGATAGGCCGGCCGGAAGTCATCAATATGTACATCGAGCGCTTTGGCCTGCGCATTCGTCCGGAATTTGACTTTGAACTGGTCAATCAGGATTCGGATCCACGCTATCGCGAATTGTGGACCCACTATCATCAGCTCATGCAGCGGCGCGGGGTTTCTGTCGAATATGCCAGACGCGAGGTGCGTCGGCGTGCCACCTTGATAGGCGCCCTGATGCTCAAGTTCGGCTGGGCAGATGGCATGATCTGTGGCACGCATGGTCTGCACAGTCAGCACCTGAAGTTTGTTGAAAACGTTCTTGGGCGGCGTCCTGGTGTGGCTCATCTGTATGCCATGAACCTGCTGGCCCTGCCAGGACGTACGATTGCCCTGTGTGATACCTATGTGAATTACGATCCCACAGCAGAGCAGGTTTTTGAAATGACGTGTCTGGCAGCCGAAGAACTGTCGCGCTTCGGCATCACGCCGTGCGTCGCGTTGCTATCGCACTCCAGTTTCGGATCGGACGATACGCCGACAGCCTTGAAAATGCGTGAAGCCTTGCGGCTGCTGCATGAGCGGCGTCCGGACATCGTTGCGGAAGGCGAGATGCATGGTGATGCCGCTCTCGATACCAGCATTCTTCAACAAGTCTTTCCGAATGCGCGTTTGCGTGAGGATGCGAATCTGTTGATTTTCCCCACGCTGGATGCGGCAAACATTACGTTCAATCTGCTCAAGACTGCATCAGGTGATGGTATGACCGTTGGCCCCATCCTGCTTGGTTCGGCCCGGCCGGTACATATCCTGACGCCTACCGCAACGGTTCGGCGCATCGTGAACATGACGGCTTTGACTGTGGTGGATGCAGGGCAGGCGGAGCGTCAGGGAAGCTAGTACGGCATCAATTGTGCAAGGTACGGACTTTTGGCCCGCTTGCGGGCCAAAAGTCCGTATACTCATGGCTATCACTCGTCGTGAAGAAAAAACCTCATCTGCCAATGGTGAGAACATACTTAAAGAAATTCACGTATCTATTTAATTTTCAAGAATCATTGCTACAATCGGAACTGTTTTTGTTGTTTGCAGAAGTGGGAGATCGAATGCGTTCAGGACGACTTTTTGCTGGTTTGTTGAGTGTGCTTTTGGCCATGACCCTTCCGCTTCAAGTGGAGGCTGCCAGTAAGTCCAGCAAAAAAGTGGCTGCTGCCAGTGCCACGAAACACGCCAAACCGGTGATGTCCGTGAAGGTCGTGAAAGCGTCCAGCAAGCCCAGCAAGTCCGGTGGTAAACGTAAGAAGATTGTTGCAGCAGTTGAAAGTGCTGACTTTGACAGTGCCGGAATCCCCTTGATCCGCTCTTCCGCGTTTTATGTTCAGGACGTATCTACGGGGCAGGTCCTGCTGCAAAAGAATGCCAGTGCCGCTTTGCCGATAGCCTCCATCACGAAGTTGATGACGTCGATGGTGGTGCTGGATGCGCATCAGAATCTTGGTGAAGTTCTGGAAATTACCGACGCGGATGTTGACCGGCTGAAGAGCAGCAGCTCCCATTTAACGGTTGGTACGCGTTTGACCCGCGAAGAATTGCTCCATCTTGCACTGATGGCCTCGGAAAACCGGGCGGCTTCTGCGCTGGCCAGAAATTATCCTGGTGGCATGCCGGCGTTTCTGGATGCGATGAATGTCAAGGCGCGTCTGATGGGTTTGAGTGAAACCCACTTTCAGGACGGCACGGGCCTGACGAAGAACAATGTTTCATCCGCACGCGATCTGGCCATCATGGTAGCCAATGCTTCGCGCTATCCGTTGATCCGCGAGTTTTCGACTTCTACTGAATACACCGCTACCTTGGCCGGTGGGCGTTCATACGCTTTTCATACTACCAACGCGCTGGTGAAGAATCCGGACTGGCAGATCGATGTCCAGAAAACCGGGTATATCAATGAATCCGGAAAATGTCTGGTGATGCAGGCTTGGATGGGTAACAAGCCTTTGGCCATCGTATTGCTGGATTCCTGGGGGCGTTTCACCCGCTTGGGGGATGCCAAACGCATCAAGAAGTGGCTAGAGGCTTCCTTGGGTCGTCAACAAGTCGCCTTGCATTCAGATACGCGCCCTGCGCTGTAATCAACGCTGGAACCTCATCAGCCACGCCGCATCCTCTGCGGTGTGATGGGGCTCTTTCTCTCGATATCCTGAGCTACCCGCAAACCGTAGCGGTGCCACTACACGCGCACATTTTCTTACGCCTTGAGTACAAGGGCAGGCTTGCCGTGGCATTTGCGCATCTCTTCCGGATAAGCGCTTGCACCAAGGCCGCCTGCTGCTTCGAAAAGGCTCGATACCAGAAGCCTTGCTAGTGGTCGACACCGTCGGTACCCCGATTCATTTCAGGGGCGAATACTGGGATGAAAAGCCTGTCGGCCTGATCAGCAGAGCGTAGGCAGAATGTTTCTAGCTGAAACGACGGCGTTCAGGCGTCCGGCGGAATAGTTGCCACAGGCAGATTAGCGTGATCAGACTGAAGTTGATCAAAGCCCATTCTGCTATCGACAGACCGAGGAAAGTCCAGTCGACCTTGGAGCAGTCGCCCGCGCCGCGGAAGAGCATCGGCAAGGCATCCGACAAGGGGAAGTTGCCGATCATGTATTGCAGGTCTGGGCCACAGACCACTTCTGTCGGCGGGTTGTGCTGCAACCAGATCTGGCGAACCGAAACGCCTCCACCAGCGATGGCGGAAGCCATGATCAGAAATGCATAGATGCGACGCATGACTCCCTGCGAATTGTGCAGCCCCGCCAGCAAGGCGATCAGACCACAACCGACAAATCCGTAACGCTGCAGAATGCACAGCGGGCAAGGTTCAATGCCTTCGATATGCTGAAGAATCAGGCCGAAACCGATGAGCCCGGCGCAGTAGGCAAAAATCGCGAGAAAAACAAGGCGCAGTGGGTATTTCGAGTACATGGCAGGCAACAGGATAAAGACTTTCGGGCCGATGCTCCGGCAGAGGCTGGATTCTAGCCTTGTTTGCGACTTGGAGCATGCGTCGCTGCTGAATGTGTGGTGACAAAGTCAGCCGGGCGTGCGGGTGATCAGTTCAGCGATTGCCGAGTGGCTCTGCGCAATATCGTGCGCAATGCTGTCTTCAAACATCATCATCGAGAGTCCGAACACGTGCGTAAACAGCAAGAGTGCGCGGGTGTGTGCTTCGACTTCGCTGTAGCCCGCGAGCCTGAACAAGCGGATGGCATTTTTCAGGCGGGCCTGGTCTACGGTTTCCACTGCGGTTGCGACGAAAGTGTCGCGCCGGGCCCAGTCGCGTAGCGCCAGTTCGGTGCGCATGCGGAGCTGGTTGGGATGAGTGGAATACAGATCAAGAATGCGATGGATGCGGTTGCGTGCTTCTTCTGCAGGAATGGCAACATGCTGCTCAACTTCCTGGACACGGGCGTCTCGCCAAGCCGTCACGACCGAGTTCAGAAGTGCTTGCCGGTCCTTGAAATGCCAGTAAAAACTTCCCTTGGTGACATTGAGCTTGCGGGCCAGAACCTCAATACGCAAACCTTCTACGCCGTCTTCGGCGAGAACTTGTGTGGCGAAGTCGATCCAGGCCGTACGGTCCAGAGCGGGACGGCCGGCAGACACCGGTGTGGCAGGCAGCGTATTCATGCGCGTGGAACCAGAGAAGCGAGCAGGATTGACCTGCATTATCCGGGTTCAGCGCGATCAGGCAAATCTGCGCATGGCGGGATGGCGGCAATGAGGTCTTGCGATGGCATACTTGATAGCTTGTGCAGGAGGATGAAAACGTGAAATTGCTGGTGCCGATCAAATGGGTTGTGGATTACCAATTGCGGGTGCGGGTGCGTGAGGACGGCAGTGGGGTGGATGCCAGCGGCCTGAAAATGTCGATGAACCCGTTTGACGAAATAGCGCTTGAAGAGGCCGTGCGTTTGCGTGAAAGCGGCATTGCCCGTGAACTGGTGGTGGTTTCTTGCGGAACGGCGGCGAGTCAGGAAACCTTGCGGACTGCGCTGGCGATGGGTGCGGACCGTGCGGTGCTGATCGAGACGGATGTCCTCCTGCAGCCGCTGGCGGTGGCCAAGTTGCTCAAGACGCTGGCACAGCGCGAGTTGCCGCAGTTGGTGATCATGGGCAAGCAGGCCATTGATGATGATGCCAACCAGACCGCACAGATGCTGGCGGCCATGCTGGGCTGGCCGCAGGCCACGTTTGCATCCAAATTACAGGTTACCGGAACGACGGCAATCGTTTCACGCGAGATCGATGGTGGGCTCGAAACCCTGGAGTTGAGCCTGCCGGCGGTGGTGAGTGCGGATCTGCGTCTGAACACACCCCGTTATGCGAGCCTGCCGAATGTGATGAAGGCGCGGCGCGCACCGATTGAGTGTCTCCCTGCTGCTGGATTGGGCGTGGATTTGCAACCGCGTTTGACGACCGTGCGGGTGAGCGCACCACAGCCGCGTCCCGCAGGGGTGCGGGTGGATTCGGTGGAAGCGCTGGCTGCGCGTTTGCGCGAAGCGCTTGGTATGGGAGGTGAGGCATGAACGTATTGGTGATTGCGGAACATGACAATGTTGTGCTCAACCCGCAGACCGCATCCGTTTTGGGGGCTGCCCTGCAACTTGCCGAGCAGGCGGACGTGCTGGTCATCGGTTATCAGTGTGAGGCGGTGGCAGAGGCTGCTGCCCGGCTGCAGGGCGTGGCACGGGTACGCAAAGCCGACGCGCCGCATTACGCTCATTTCCTGGCGGAAAACCTGGCCATGGTGGTCGCGCAGATGGCGGGCAGTTATAGTCATGTCCTGTTGCCTGCGACGGCTTTCGGCAAGAATCTTGGACCGCGCGTAGCGGCGATGCTCGATGTTGCGCAAGTCTCCGACATTATCGAGATCCTGGCTGCGGATACCTTTGTGCATCCGATCTACGCGGGGAATGTCCTGGAAACGGTGCGCTGCAGTGAGCCAGTGAAGCTCGTGACGGTTCGATCCTCGGCCTTTGCAATGGTCCCTGCCTGCGATGCAGTGGCGCCCATCCTCGCGCTTGCGCCAGGACCTGACATGGGGGTGTCCCGCTTCATCGGCAATGAATTGCCGCACAGCACACGTCCCGATCTGGCTGCTGCCAAGGTTGTTGTCGCAGGGGGGCGAGGGCTGGGGAGTCACGAGGCGTATCACCGCCTGCTGGACCCGTTGGCCGATTGTCTGGGCGCAGCGCTGGGCGCGACACGTGCTGCGGTGGATGCCAACTATGCTCCGAATGATTACCAGGTTGGGCAGACCGGCAAGGTTGTGGCGCCCGAGATCTACATCGCGGCGGGGATCTCTGGTGCCATCCAGCACGTGGCCGGCATGCGGGATTCGAAGCTGATCGTGGCCATCAATAAAGATCCGGAGGCGCCGATCTTCGAGGTGGCGGATCTGGGGCTGGTTGGTGATCTGCATGAAATCCTGCCGCAATTGACGGCGGCCTTGTGCCGATGAAGGTATTTCGCTTCAATGCCGCGGACGGGGCGCTGGTCGGCTTCGCTACACACGTAGCCGCATTGGCTGATTTGGGTGGCGGGCCGGATTGCGTGTATTTTGCCGAGGATGGTAGTCCCTTGCGTCTGGAGCAAGGCCTGGATGGGGGGCGCTTTCTGCGGCCATGGGCGTCTTGCGCCTCGTGTCATCTGGCCCAGATCCTGCCTTATGTTCGCGTGGGTGAGGGGAGTATCGACGGGGAAACGTTTTCCCTCTTGTGTGCCCGGTTTGGTCCGGGTGCAGACTTTGCTTGAAAACAAGCGTTAATTCGTCATCTTGCCGGCACCTGCCGCAGGTATGATCAGAAAGCTATTTATCAGGGGTAGAAGGATGCCGGTGCAAATGAAACAAGAACTTGTCGGGCTGTTCACGATGGCTGCCATGATCGAGGCACGCGATCCGTTCACGGTCGGGCATGCCTGGCGGGTGTCGCGTTATTGCCGGCTGATTGCCGAAAACAGTGTGCAGAGCGAAGCGCTGATCGCCCAGGTGTCGATTGCGGGCTTTCTGCATGATCTTGGCAAGATCGGCATCTCGGATGCCGTGCTGACGCGCCCCGAGCACCTGATCGAGTCTGAATATGAAATCGTCAAGGAGCATTCAGCGGTGGGCGCACGCTTGTTGGCCGGGCACCCCGTCGAGAGTCTCGTGGCGGACGTGATCCGGCATCATCATGAGCACTTCGACGGGACGGGCTATCCGGATGGTCTGGCTGGTCAGAACATTCCTCTGGCGGCACGGATCGTCGGAGTCTGTGATGCATTTGATGCCATGACCAGTACGCGTCCCTGGCGCAAGGCCATGCCGCTGGACAAGGTGCTGGGAATCATCGAAGCCGGTTACGGCACCCAGTTCGATCAGGATTTTGCGGAGCGTCTGGTGCGATTGGCGCGCGGTGGCGATCTGAGCCACATTCTGGGCCACTCTGACCTGGGGGTTCCGATTCAGAACTGCCCGAACTGTGGCCCCTGTGTCACGGTATTTCGTACGCATCGTGCTGGCGACAAAGTCTATTGCCGGATGTGCGCCAATGAGTTCGAAGTGCAGTATCCGAATGGCGGAACCCTACGGACCGTTCCCACTGGTGGCAAGGGCCGGCCCTCTGTTGCGGTGGCAGAGCCGGACGCCGAACTCATCTCCCGCTTGATCCTCGATGCTTTGGGGCATCTTCCTCATTGAAGAAAACCTGATGGAGCAACATGCCCGATAGAGGCGACTACGCTGCAGGTGGATGCGTGGCGGAACCTGTTTCTTCGGGCGTGGGGCGTGGCGGGGCAGGACGCAGTCTGGCCGTGAACCAGAATGTCGCCCCGTTCTGCAAGGCACTGTCTACACCAACTTCTCCGCCCATGGCCTCGGCCAGCTGTTTGACGATGGAAAGTCCAAGGCCTGTCCCGCTGCGCCGCTGCGCATCCGCACTGGCTACTTGTACAAACGGCTCGAACAGCAACGAGAGTTTGGCCGGATCGATTCCGATCCCGGTATCGGTTACCGAGAAGTTGATGTGCTGATGGGAAGGCATGACATCGAGATGAACGCTGCCTTGCTCCGTGAACTTGATGGCGTTGCTGATCAGATTGGTGAGCATCTGCATCAGGCGGGGGCCGTCACCGATCAGGCGCGCGGGGATCTCTTCCGCAACACTCCAGCTCAGGCTCAGCTTCTTGCTGTGTGCAAAATCTTCCTGCAGCGTAATGGTGTCCACGATGAGCTGGCGCAGATCGAACTCGGCATTCATCAGCTCCAGTTTGCCCGACTCGATCTTGGCAAAGGCCAGAATGTCATTGATGATGCCGAGCAGCCACTGACCGGCTTTGTGCACATTGAGTGAATAGCGCTGCTGTTTTTCAGTCAGGGCCGTGTTACGCAGCAATTCGTTCATGCTCAGGATGGCATGCATCGGCGTGCGCAGATCATGGCTCATGGCAGCAAGAAAATTCGATTTCAGGCGGTTGGCCTGATCAGAAGCGTCGCGTGCCTGGATCAGCTCGCGTTCGCGTTCCTCCATCTCGTCGAGCAACTGGTTGAATCCTGATACGAGCAGGCCAATCTCATCCTCCTGCTGGGGCAGCGGGACACGTACTGAATAGTCGCCAGGATGCTCCCGCACATGGGCAACCGTGCGCAACAGGGCCGTGACCGGTTTGATGACCTGCCTGCGCAGGAAGGCATACAGCACCAGCAAGCCCAAGGCCCCCATGATGGCACCGACGGTTCCTCCGGTGACTAGCATGCGTAGCAGACCCTTCTGGACCAGACTATGCGGGAACGCCACGATGACACTGGCAATCCGGCTGCCACTGGCGTTCCTGACCGGTTCCAGTACGACATAGTCGCCATCGATGGGGTGCTGTGGCGTAATCTCGCCCTGGATCAGCACGGCAAGCAAGTCGGAAGAAGCGATTTTCCGGTTGGCATATTCCCGACGGCTGTCGAAAAGAATGGTGCCGTCAATCTTCACGATCTGCGCGTAGCTCATGCCCGGATAGGAGAGCACGGCTTCGGCGCACTGCTCGTCGAAGCCCAGAATATCTTCGATGCTGATGCCCAGATTGGTGATGCGTTCGAGCTGTACGGTCAGACTTCTTGCTACGGCTGTCGAGCGTGATTGCAGGGTCGTGACCTGTTGGGAGACATAGAACAGGGCGGCGGCCAGTGCAATCATGGCGCTGGTGCAGATCACCACCGCTGCCGCACTCATGACGATTTTGCCGCGCAGTCCTGACGCCTGCATTATTTGGCCCACTCGTAGCTTTTGACGATCTGGGCGGAGAGTAGCAGGTTGGCGCGCGGTGTGATGCCAAGCTGTCTGGCACGCTCCAGATTGATGATCGGTACGCCCTTGGTCGTGGCCTTGATCGGCAGCGAGGCCGGGCTCTGGTGCTTGATCAGGATGGCGCGCGCCAGCTTTCCGGCGCCTTGACCCTGCTCGAATGCGGATACGGTGATGCCGGCCAGCGTGCCGTGGAGCATGCGGTCTTCCCAGAATGACAGGTCCGGAATCTTGCTGTTCTCGGCGATCCATCGCTGCAACTGCGGGTAAGGCACATCGGCGCCTTTTGCATCCTTGAAATTGAAATTGCCCAGGATCAGGTAGGCATCAGCCTTGTTCGGATTTTCCAGGACGAGACGCTGAAAATCCGCATAGGCCACAGGCTGGTCGACGCCAACCAGTTCAAAGTCGTCATGAGTACGTGCGATTGAGCGGATGCGCCCGATCACTTGCGGCCAGTAGGCAGCGTTGTCCGAGAAGATCTGGATGCGTTTGATGCCGGGTTTGAGTGCCTGGATCAGGTGGATGGTTTCAAGAGCGTGCTCGCGTTCAAGCACACCGGTGATATTGGATGCGCCCTGGATGCCGTAATCCTTCGCCGACAGATTGACACCACTGAACACGAAAGGCAGGGGCCGGTTAATGTAATGGGTCGTCACCAGTTTTACGGCATCGTCGTCCGAGGTGTACACCAGATCCGGCTTCCATTCTTCGATCAACTGGCGTGCGCGGCGGGCGTTGTGTTCCTGCTCCTCGGCACTGCTCTGATGTTTGGTGTCGAGCTGGAACACCTGATATTGGACCTTTACATCGGCCCCCAATCCCGCCTTGAACCCATCGAACTGGCTATCAGTCCAGATGTAAGGCGAGTTGAAGCTCATGATGTGCAGAATGCGCAAAGGACGGATGGCATTGCGGCTTTCCTGAGCATCTGCAGGAATGGCCAGCATCAGCAGACTGAGCAGCAGTCCCAGCACGACTAAACAACGAGTGATCACGTATGAGTACCAGCGACAGCGGGAGAGATTGGCAAAATGGGGGCTATAGATACGCTAAATTTGATGCATTGGGAATAGGGCGGGAGACCGTTTAACCGGTTCGCTTGATATAAGTCGTTTGCCGGATCGATCATTCCCATGCAACTCCTTTTGTGTGAGCACCGCCTGATGCGGCAGAATAGCGGGCTTTCGATCCTTGCCGGAATGCCTCATGGCTGCTGATACCGTTCAAACCTTGCCGACTGACCCGTTTCA
>JAGTRY010000050.1 GCA_018262235.1 Pseudomonadota bacterium | reverse complement strand
GCCGTTGATGGTGACCTGGGCGACGCCGTCCAGCGTTGCCAGGGAAGGGGAAATCAGGTTGTCGGCGTAATCATTGAGCTGGTCCAGCGACAGCGAAGGGGAATCCAGTGTGATGAACAGGATGGGGTCGTCAGCCGGGTTGACCTTGCGGTAGCTCGGCGGATCGGTCATGTCCTTGGGCAGTTTGCGATTGGCGCGCAGCAATGCGGCCTGCACGTCGACAGCGGCCGCATCGATATTGCGTGAAGGGATGAACTCCAGCGTGATGCTGGTGCTGCCAAGCTGGCTGGTCGAGGTCATCACCTTGAGGCCGGCGATGGTCGAGAACTGGCGTTCCAGGATGGTGGCGACCGAAGACGCCATGGTTTCCGGGTTGGCGCCGGGGAGGCTGGCGCTGACCTGGATGATGGGCTGATTGAAGGAAGGCAGGGCGGCGATAGGCAGATTGAACCATGCCGCAATCCCGCCAATCATCACGGCCAGCCACAGCAGCGTGGTGGCGACCGGACGATGGATACTCTGTTCTGAAAGCTTCATTGTGCCGCAGCTCCTGCGGCATGGGCACCATCCGCAGCGGGGGCGCTCTGAGCAGCCTTGTCACGTTTGCCATGCTGGGCGCCATCTGCTTTGTCAGCGCCTTTGGCTTCCGTGACCTTGCTGCCCGGGCGCAGGTTTTGCCCACCTTCAAGGACGACCTTGAGGCCGGCAGGCAAACCTTTGATGACGGCCTTTTCGTCAGCGATACGCAACAATTCCACTGCTTTGGGCTGTACCGTGCCATCGTCCTGGACGACGTAAACGAGACGGCCATTCGGGCCGTTGAGCACCGCTTGCGCAGGCAATACGCAGGCGCCTTCAATGTTTCCGGTACTGACCTTGACAGAGACATATTGTCCCGGCCAGACGAGGTGGGCGCTGTTGTCCAGCTTGCCTTTGACCAACAGGGTTGCGGAGGTGCGATCCACATTGCTGTCCACGAACACGACTTCGCCGGTCAGGCTCTCTTGCGCCGCGGTGCGGGCAGTCAGTTTGACCTTGCCCTTGCGGACCCCATCAAGCAGGGCCGGCAGATCCCGTTCGGCAATCGCGAAAGTCACGCCGATCGGATTCATGCGGGTCAGGTGAACCAGTGCGGGCGAAGAGGCGGTCGAAGTGACCAGACTGCCGGCGCGGACATTGATGACGCCCGCGCGGCCATCAAACGGAGCAGTGATGCGGGTGTAGGACAGGCTGACTTTGGCCTGGTCAAGAGCCGCTCGCGCCAGGGCCAGATTGGCGACAGCCGTGTCGACCTTGTTGCGTGCCGAATCGAGTGCGGAGGGCGCGATGAAATTCTTGTCGGAGAGTTCCTGGTTGCGGGCCAGGTCGCGACGGGCAATAGCCAGTGCGGCTTCGGCGCTGGCCACGCTGGCCGCCGCTTTGCCGACGTTGGCCTCGTCATCGCGTGCATCCAGCGCGAACAGTGTCTGACCGCGGCGGACTTCGTCCCCTTCCTTGAAGTAGATCTGCGTGATCATGCCGTTCTTTTGCGGACGGATATCCACCTCGTCCAGCGCCAAGACATTGCCCTGGGCTTCAAGCTGCAAGGGAACGGTTTCAATACGGCTCAGGATGGTTGAAACCACCTGGGCCCTGTTGCTGCGCCCACCGCCCTTGGCATCTGCAGCGGGCTTTGAGCCGCTGTTTGCCGGAGCGGAAGCGGTGGCGCTCGGAGAGGGCGTCTCTTTGTTCTGACAGGCAGGCAATAAACTGCAGACAGATAACAGCAAGGCAAGCGTGTAGCGGGACATCAATCTCGTCTCAGCGTTATCCGCGGAGGCGCCGGGGATTGGGGAAAAAATGCAAATAGGGCGTAGCTGCGGAAGCGAATCATCCAGCATGCTTGATGGCAAGCCAAGAGGCTTTACCCACCTTAACCTGAGGATCGTGAAAGTTTTTGAAGCATTGAAAAATACGGACTTGGCTGCGTGATACCGGCACGTGTGCGGCGTGCAGGGCGGTTTCTTGTCTGAATGACAATTTAGTGTATATTTGTACAGTACTGGTGAGAGATGCTGGCCACGCAACAAACACGGCCTCGCAAGCTCTGTGCCATAATCATTCTGACCACTTCGCGAGGTAATACATGGACGACAATAAAGCCAAGGCACTTGCTGCTGCGCTGGCACAAATCGACAAGCAATTCGGCAAGGGTTCCGTCATGCGCCTCGGCGATGGCGAGGTGGAAAGCATCGAATCGGTTTCTACCGGTTCACTGGGCCTGGACATCGCGCTGGGGATCGGTGGATTGCCCCGCGGGCGTGTCGTGGAAATCTATGGCCCGGAATCTTCGGGCAAGACGACCCTGACCCTGCAAGTGATTGCCGAAATGCAAAAGATGGGTGGCGTGGCAGCGTTCATCGATGCGGAACATGCGCTGGATATCGGCTACGCGCAAAAGCTCGGCGTGAATGTCTCGGATCTGCTCGTGTCCCAGCCGGATACCGGCGAGCAGGCGCTGGAAATCACCGACATGCTGGTGCGCTCGGGCGGGATCGATATCGTGGTCATCGACTCGGTGGCGGCACTCACGCCCAAAGCCGAAATCGAAGGCGAAATGGGTGATCAGCTTCCCGGTCTGCAAGCCCGTCTGATGAGCCAGGCCTTGCGCAAGCTCACTGCCAACATCAAGCGCACCAACACGTTGGTCATTTTCATCAACCAGATCCGCATGAAGATAGGCGTGATGTTCGGTAGTCCGGAGACCACCACTGGGGGGAATGCGCTGAAATTCTATTCGTCCGTGCGTCTGGATATCCGTCGTACCGGGACCATCAAGAAAGGTGACGAGGTGATCGGCTCCGAGACCAAGGTCAAGGTTGTCAAAAACAAGATTGCGCCGCCTTTCAAGGAAGCACACTTCGATATTCTTTACGGAGAAGGCATTTCGCGTGAAGGCGAAATCGTCGACATGGGCGTGGAGCACAAGTTTGTCGACAAATCCGGTGCCTGGTATGCCTATAACGGTGAAAAAATCGGGCAAGGCAAGGATAATGCACGCGAATTCCTGCGTGCCAATCCCGCCGTCGCGGTCGAAATCGAAAACAAGATTCGCGAAGCGGTGGGGGTCACGGCAGTGAAGCCTGCTGCGGTTGTAGAGTAACTGCTGTTGGTGAGTCGTCCGTCCGTTCCCGCACTCAAAGCCACTGCCTTGCGGCTGCTCGCCATGCGCGAGCACTCGCGGGAAGAACTGCGGCGCAAGCTGGAGGCCAAGGCTGAAGAGGGCGATGATGTCGAAGCGGTTCTGGATCGCATGGCCGAAACCGGGCTGCAGTCAGACCAGCGTTTTGCCGAGAGCTTTGTGCGCAGTAAAGGTGCGCGCATGGGTGTGGAGCGGCTGCGCCGCGAACTGCTTGACCGTGGTGTGAGCAGCGAGGTTGTTGCAACGGCGTTGGGTGAGGGGCTGGAGGATGACGAATTGTCGCGGGCGCGGGCAATCTGGTTGAAGAAATTTGGTGTAGTGCCGCAGGATCGTGGAGACTGGGCGCGTCAGGCGCGTTTTCTGCAGTCACGGGGATTTGCGGCGGATGTGATTCGAAAATTGTTGAAAGAACCGTTTAATGAGCCTGCTTAGGGTTGCCAGCCTGAAGAAACGCTACAAATCGCGCACTGTGGTGCACGATGTTTCCTTTCAGGTGGGAGGTGGGGAAGTGGTCGGCTTGCTGGGCCCCAATGGCGCCGGCAAGACGACCTGTTTCTACATGATTGTCGGTCTGGTGCGTGCCGATGGCGGCAGCATCCATCTGGATGGAACAGACCTGACGCATTGGCCGATCCACAAGCGTGCGCATCAGGGCTTGTCGTATCTGCCGCAGGAAAATTCGGTCTTCCGCAAACTCACGGTGTCGGAGAATATTCTGGCTGTGCTTGAGTTGCAGAAGCTGGGCAAGCTGGAGCAGGCAAAGCGGCTGGATGAACTGCTTGATGAACTCAACATCGGGCACCTGCGTGACGCGACGGCAATGTCCCTGTCCGGAGGTGAGCGCCGCCGGGTCGAAATCGCGCGGGCCTTGGCAACGCGTCCCCGCCTGATCCTGCTCGATGAACCTTTTGCCGGGGTTGATCCGATTGCGGTGCTCGACATCCAGAAGATCATCAGTTATCTCAAGGCGCGCGGCATCGGGGTGCTGATTACTGACCACAATGTACGGGAAACACTCGGCATCTGTGATCACGCCTACATCATCAACATGGGTGAAGTGCTGGCAGGCGGAACGCCGGAAGACATCGTGCAGAATGACCGGGTTCGCCAGGTGTATCTGGGTGAGCATTTCCGTTTGTAATCCTTTTCAACCGGCCAGATGGACTTGGCCAACATTGCAGGCAGCATGAAACCTTCGCTTCAACTTCGCCTTTCCCAGCAACTGGCCCTGACGCCGCAGTTGCAGCAATCGATCAAGTTGCTGCAATTGTCCACGCTCGAACTCAACCAGGAGATCGAGCGGATTCTGCTGGAAAACCCGATGCTGGAGCGTGAAGGCGGCGAGGAAGACGAAGGGGCTAGCCCATCGCTGCCTGATGCGCCTGAAGTCAGCATGGCGACCGCTGGCGAAGAGTTTGTCAGTCCCAGCGAACGGGTGTCGGCGAGCGAAGAAGAACACGAAGCGCCGAGCGTTACCGATATGCCGGACAACATCGGTGAAGCCTACGACAGCGTCTCGGACGATGACATCGGTGAAGCCGCCGAGTGGCGTACCGAAGGTGGTTCTCGCAACAATAACGGCGACGACGATAGCGACTTCCAGGAATTCCAGGCTGCGGCGACATCTCTGCGTGAACACCTGCTGGGCCAGATCGCCTTGATGCCCTTGTGCGACCGTGATCGGGCACTGGTGATGCTGATTGTCGAGGCGCTTGATGATGATGGCCTGTTGCAGCAGGATCTTGAGGAACTGCTGCCCCTGATTCCGGTCGACTGGGACGTGGAGCTGGAAGAACTGAACATTGCCCTGCATCAGGTACAGAACCTTGATCCCGCAGGGATCGGCGCGCGTAACCTGCAGGAGAGCCTGCTGCTGCAACTCAAGACCTTGCCGGAGAGTGAGTCGCGGCGCTTGGCCATGATCATTGTGGATGGCAATCTCGAATTGTTGGCAGCACGTGACTTTGCCAAGCTCAAGCGGCGTTTGTCTTGTAATGACGATGCGCTGCGCGATGCGCAGGAACTGATCTGCAGCCTCAATCCGCGTCCAGGAGCGCGCTTTGCTCCGGTCGAGACCCGCTATGTGATTCCGGATGTCGTGGTGAAGAAATACCGGGGAGCATGGATCGTGAGTCTGAACCCTGAGGCAATGCCCAAACTCAGGATTCACCGGGTCTACGCCGATATACTTCATCAGAACCGAGGCGTAAGTAGTTCACTGTCGTCGCAGCTGCAGGAAGCCAAGTGGCTGATCAAGAATGTGCAGCAGCGGTTTGATACGATTCTGCGGGTGTCGCAGGCAATCGTGGATAGGCAGAAACAGTTTTTCGAGCATGGTGAGGTGGCGATGCGGCCGTTGACCTTGCGCGAAATAGCCGAGGAGCTGGAGTTACATGAGTCGACGGTGTCGCGCGTCACTACCCAGAAGTACATGGCGAGTGCTCGCGGCGTCTTCGAACTGAAATACTTTTTTGGCAGTCACGTTTCCACTGATACGGGTGGAGAATGTTCAGCTACGGCGATACGGGCGCTGATTCGCCAGCTGGTCGCGGCCGAGGATGGGCGCAAGCCCTTGTCCGACGCCCGGATTGCTGAATTGTTGGGCCAGCAGGGCATTGTGGTGGCACGCCGGACGATTGCGAAATACCGGGAGTCACTCAATATTCCGCCGGTCAGTCAGCGCAAGTCGATCTAACAGGAGAGGAGTGCTTTATGAATCTCAATATCACCGGCCATCATCTTGAAGTGACCCCTGCCCTGCGCGAGTACGTCATGACCAAGCTCGATCGGGTGATTCGCCATTTTGATCATGTCACGGCGACCCATGTAACCCTCTCGGTACAGAAGCTCAAGCAGAAGGCGGAAGTGACGGTACACGTGCGAGGCAAGGACATCCACGTGGAAAGTGAAAACGACGACCTGTACGCGGCGATAGATGCATTGGCCGACAAGCTGGATCGTCAGGTTCTCAAGCACAAGGAGAAGGTCGGCGATCACGGCAGTGAAGCGGCAAAGCGCCAGGGTATTGAGAGCGCTGGCTGAGCCGGCGCACTTCTTGGTTCAGCAGGGCGGGCAAGGCATATAATGCCGCCTGGCCGCTCGGTGGATGTCTGAACCGTCAATTTTCAATCCGACAAGCGGCGGGCTCCGGAAGGAGACTCGCCGCTGTGCTGTAAATGGTATTCCTATCTGGCATGAACCTTATTTCCAAGATTCTTGATCCTCAGCGTATCAACATAGGTGCCACGCTGGCATCAAAGGCTGCCGTCTTTGAGTATGTCGGCGCAATGTTTGAACGCCAGAGTGGCCTGCCCGCCAAAAAGGTTGTTGATGCGTTGACCCAGCGCGAGAAGTTGGGTTCGACGGGCTTGGGCATGGGGATAGCCATTCCGCACCAGCGCATCAAAGGCCTCAAGGAGGCACAAGGGGCATTCCTGCGTCTGAGTCAGCCCATCGATTTTGATGCGCCGGATGGAGCACCGGTCAATCTGTTTTTCATCATGCTGGCGCCTGAGCAAGCCAATGAAACCCACTTGCGCCTGCTTGCCGAACTGGCCCAGATGTTCAGCGACAAGGCCTTCCGCGAAACGCTGTCTACAGCACCGGATGCAGCAAGCATCACGACGGCTTTCGAAAACTGGAGCGTGCATGCGTCGGGCGAGCGTAGCTCAGCTGTTTGAGGCCAATCGTACGGCCCTGCAGCTGCGGCATGTGGCTGGGCGACTGGACTCCTGGCTGACGGTTTCCGATAACCGTGTATGGCCCGCCGACATGGTAGGGCACTTGAATCTGATCCATCCCACCCGTTTGCAGATCATGGGCGAAGCCGAGTTCGCCTGGGCCCGCCAGCAAACCCGCGAACGTCTTGAACAGTATCTGTTCAGCATTCTTTCCAGTACCCCGCCCGGGGTGATTGTGGCAGATGATTGTGATGTGCCCGAAATTATCCGCCGTGCCTGTGACGATGCCGGTGTGCCGGTGATGGCGTCGCCACTGGAGTCCGCCCGGGTGATCGAAGTGCTGCGGGTTTATCTGGCCCGCAAGATGGCTGAGCGAGTTTCGCTGCATGGGGTGTTCATGGATGTGCTGGGGGTTGGTGTCCTAATTACCGGAGACTCCGGCGCAGGGAAATCCGAGTTGGCGCTGGAACTCATCACGCGCGGGCATGGCTTGGTTGCTGATGATGTGGTTGAAATCTCCCGTGTGGCTTCCGGGGTGCTCGAAGGGCGTTGCCCCGAGGTGCTGAAGGATTTCCTTGAAGTGCGCGGCCTTGGCATTCTGAATATCCGCACCATCTTTGGTGAAACGGCGTGCCGGCGCAAAATGCGGCTCAAGCTGATTGCCCACTTGCAACGGCGGAATTCGGGGCAGGATGAGCCCTTGCGTCTGCCGCTTGATGAAGATGATGTGCAGGATGTGCTGGGGGTTCCGGTACGCCGGGTGGTTTTGCCTGTTGCGGCCGGTCGTAACCTTGCCGTCTTGCTCGAAGCTGCGGTACGCAACACCATCCTGCAATTGCGTGGAATAGATTCGACCCAGGAGTTTGTGGTCCGCCAGCGCAATATCCTGGACCAGGACGAAGCTTACGAGGGGTGAGACTTCGGTGGGGCACGCGTAAAAGAAAAGGCCGGGATGTCCCGGCCTTTGTCTGTATCACTCGGGGATCAGCGCTGGCCGATGTCGAAGAACACGACCTCTGCCCCGACTTCGGTGGGGGAATAACCGAAGCCGATACGGCCACGCAAAGGCAGGTCCGCCTCGCCACGTCGCAACACCACTTCATTGCCAGCGTCATCAACCATGAAGGTGCCGTTGGTACTGGTGTCGATCAGTACGAAATGGTTGTGGCGCCATTCGATACGGGAGTGGTGACGCGAAGCCCGGCGATCCGCGATGACCAGATCATTGCCTTCCTCGCGTCCTGCCAGAACGACTGGGTGATGATCGGATACCGACAAATTGTTCTTGTTGTGCCGAAGCATCAACGAGGTCCGCTGGGGGGCTGGCGCTGCAGGCGTGAACACTGGAGGCTGGCTGTGATCGGAGGCATCCAGCGAAGATTGCTGGATGCTCAGGGACGTCGAAGTCGGTGAGAAAGTCTCCACCGCAGCGAGGGGCGGCGCTGCATGGCTCCCCGTTGTGGGGATGACGCCGGCCGGGAAGGCATATACCGCATCGGTGTAACCGGGTACGGCGACTGAGCTGGGTGGCTCTGCTACCAATTGGTGGCGCATGCCTTCGGGGAGTCTGGCGGCGGTTTCGCTGCTGATCAGGATCTGGTTGGCAGGGCTGACTGCAATGAGTTTACTGGCCAGGCTCAGTGACGCTTCATCGGGCTGATTGCTTGCGTCCTCGATCCGGCCAGTATGGATGACGACATGGACAGACAGCGCAACGCCCGAGACCGGCGGCAATTGCTTGACGCGCGCGCGCATGTCAAAGGCTGCAAACACGGCGTTTTCGCTACGTGGGAAGTGCGCGATCAGGCGACGCCCATCGGCCGAGACAGCAAAGCCCTGATAAACCTCTACCGAGCGTTCTGCGCGCTTGCGGCTGCGTTCAACCGCGCGCTGGGTTTCCATTGCACCGATCTTGTCGAGCAGCGGATTGTCACCGGTGACTTCGGCAATCAGGACGCAGGTTTCAGTATTATTGGACGTGCTCGTCATTATTTGGGCGGCTCCAGGGATTTGCATCAAGAGATTCATCGGTTTTCATCCAGCGGATCGGGCTTGCTTCTGCCGCAGAAGCAGGCGGGTTGATCAGGTCCGGGCTGTCGAAGACGATGTCTCCTTCGTGCAGGATGGTGGTCCGTGACAGCGTTTTGAAGTCAAACAGCTTGCCATCGGCGAGGTGGCTGGGCACTACGTTCTGAAGGGCAGTGGCGATGGATTCCACCCGGCCTGGAAAGGCCTGTTCCCACTCGGAGAGAAGCGTTTTGATCTGCTTGCGCTGTGCCGACTCCTGGGAGCCACACAGATTGCACGGGATGATCGGGAAATCCATGGCCCGTGCAAATTTGGCGATATCTTTTTCAGCGCAGTAGGCCAGCGGGCGGATCACCATGTGCTGACCATCATCAGAGAGCAGTTTCGGTGGCATGGCCTTGAGCTTGCCACCAAAGAACATGTTCAGGAACAAGGTTTCCATCAGGTCTTCACGATGATGACCTAGCGCAATTTTCGTTGCGCCGAGTTCCAAGGCTGTCCGGTAAATGATGGCGCGCCGCAGGCGGGAGCACAGCGAACAGGTTGTCTTGCCTTCGGGGATCTTGTCCTTGACGATGGAATACGTATCTTCACTGACGATACGGTATTCGACCCCGATGGATTCGAAGTAAGCCGGCAGGACTTCAGCCGGGAAGCCCGGCTGGCGTTGGTCGAGGTTCATTGCAATGATGCGGAAATCTACGGGAGCCCGTTCGCGCATATCGAGCAGCAAGCGCAGCAGTGCAAAAGAGTCCTTGCCACCCGAGCAGCACACCATGACGACATCGTTCTGTTCGATCATGTTGTAATCGGCGATGGCCTGGCCGATGCCGCGCATCAGGCGTTTCTTCAGGCGCTGTGCCGTATTGGACAGGTCTTCTTGGGCGGAGTTACTGGAGGCAAGGTTCACGGTGCGTTCGGTTTCGGACTGCTGGAGCGTAATTATATCGAAAGCGGGTTTTGCAGCCGGTAAACTATAAGTCTTTAGTAGTATTGCACCGAACCGCGCAGCCGCGTTGTACCGGTCGGCACGTAAAACAAGCGGTCCATCCGGAAATCCATATCGGGTAGATCAGGCTTCGTTGCGGCGTCCCACCTGGATGCCCAGCTGTTTGAGCTTGCGGTACAGGTGGGTCCGTTCCAGACCGGTTTTGTCCGCCAGACGCGTAATGTTGCCGTCTTCCAGCTGCAAGTGGTGTTCGAAATACAGACGCTCGAAGGTCTCGCGTGCTTCACGCAGTGGCAGATCCAGCGGCAGGGCCAGCGATGCTGTCGAAGCGCGGGTGACAAAACGGACCACTTCTTCGGCACTGATTTCGTCTTCGAGTGCCCCCAGCGCGAGGGATTTCACGGCGGCCCTGAGTTCGGCAAAACCGCCGCCCCACGGGCTGTTGCGCAGGGCGTTGAGTGCACCGGTCGTCAGCGTACGGGCAGGCACTTCACCGCTTTCGGTGAGATGCTGGAGGAGCTGGGCGACCAGTTCCGGCACTTCATCCTTGAGTTCGAGGAGCGAAGGCGGAACCAATGCGACTTCGAACAAGCGCCGCAACAGGAGCGGGTCCCAGCCTTCCTGCAGGAGTGCATCCGCCTGACGGGTTGTGGCGGCGAGCAGGTGCAGATCGTATTTGTCGAGGCGGTCGATGACAAAGGCCAGATTCTTTTGCTGGGAACGGGTGATCTGGGCCAGATCCTCGATGAAAACCAGGCCGCCACGTGCGGATTCGAGTGCCTGCACCTCAATCGGATGGACCAATGCGCCCAGATCCAGCCAGGGTGCTCCGGCTTGTTGCAGGCTGCGAGCGCACAGTTCGGCCAGCGAACCGGGGCCTACCCGCAGCAACAACAAACGGGATTTCTGACTGATCTGTTCCAGACGTTTGCGCAGGTCGCGCAAGGGTGTCGAGCGGGTAAATGCGGCCAGGGTCAGATGCGCCTGGGCTTTGTTCGGCTGGCGCTGCAGGCCGCGCTTGACGGAAGCCAGCAGCTTTTGCAGGGCAATCGGTTTTTCGAGAAAATCCAGCGCACCGAAGCGGATGGCTTCAACCGCGGTGTCAATGGTGCCGTGGCCCGACATCATGATCACCGGCATGGTCAACAGGCCGGAAGCGGCCCATTCCTTGAGTACGGTCACGCCGTCGGTGTCGGGCATCCAGATGTCCAGCAGGACCAAATCCGGGCGCGCCGTCTGCCGCGCTGCGCGTGCCGTAGCCGCATTTTCTGCCAGAACGACGTCATAACCTTCGTCGCACAGGATCTCTCGCAGCAATTCACGGATCCCGATTTCGTCATCTACTACCAGAATCTTTGCCATACCTGCTCTCAAGTCGATCACCGGACCACCCCAAGATTGACTTGGCCCCGCGGGGGGCGGCTGGGTCCTGCCAATTCAACAACTTGTTGCTAATTTACCACAACTTCCGAGTGTGCAAGGCGCAGTCTCACCTTGACCTCTGCACCGCCTTCACTGCGATTCCCCAGCGTAATGTCGCCTCGGTGCTCTTCAATGATCTTCCGCACGATGGCTAGGCCGAGGCCGGAACCACGCGGTTTGGTCGTCACATAGGGCTCCATGGCACGCACCAGGATGGCGGCCGGAAAACCGCTGCCGTTGTCGCGGACCAGCAATTCGACACGCTTGCCCTCGCGGCGGGTCAAGACCGTGACCAACGCGCCGGGGAGTTCGGATACCGCATCCTGTGCGTTCTGCAGCAAGTTGTGGATGACCTGGCGCAACTGGGATGCATCGGCCTGGACCCGTGGCAGTTCGGCAGCCAGTTCGGCACTGACCGGTACTGCGGAGCCTTCGTACAGGGCCAGCACTTCGTGCAGCAGGGCATTGAGGTCGACGGGAGCGAGTTTCGGCGAGGGCAGGCGTGCGTAGTCACGGAAACCGTTGACCAGATTCTTCATGGCCTCGACCTGATTGACGATGGTCTGGGTTGCGCGGGTGAGCATGGCCTGATCGACTTCGTCCAGATGGTCGATCAGTTTGAGCTGCAGGCGTTCCGCCGAGAGCTGGATCGGCGTGAGCGGATTCTTGATTTCGTGGGCCAGGCGTCGGGCGACTTCGGCCCAGGCTGCATTGCGCTGGGCCGAGATGAGTTCGGTGATGTCATCGAACACCACCACGAACCCGCCACCCGAGCTGGGGGGCAATTTCGAGCCATGCAACAAGAGGGTCTGGATGATGCCGTCGCCGTGGTCGATCTCGATCTGCTTGTGCCAGGAGTCCTCGTTGTCGGCAAAACCGGCCAGGATCGTATCCCGGAACATGACATGCCCTGGCCAGGCAGCCAGTGTCAGCGCTTCATAGCCGCCCAGATCATCCTGCAGGATGGTGAGTGCGCCCTGATTGGCTGCGCGTAACTCGCCTTCCACGGAAAAGGCCAGCACGCCCGCCGACAGGTTGGCCAGCACGCTTTCCAGGTAAGCACGTGCGCTGTCTACGGCGGCACGGTTCTTCTCGGCTTGGGCGCGCGCATCCAGCAGTTGCCGGGTCATGCGGTTGAAGGACTGTGTCAGTACGCCGAGTTCATCACGCGCAGGCAGAGACTGGCGGGGCGAGAAATCCCCCGCCGTGACGGCCCGGGTACCTTCGGCAAGGATCAGCAAAGGGGCTGACAACGAGCGCGCAAACATGAAGGCAATTGCCATGGCGGCAAACATGCTCAGCAGCAGCGCCAGGGTCAGCGTGATCAGATAGATCTGTTTGAGGCCCTGACGTGCCAGCAAAAGCTCCTGATAGCTCTGGTTCAGTTCCTGGATGCGTTCGGCACTTTGGGCCAGCGCTTCCGGGACCTGCACCCGCACCTGCAGCAGCAGCGGATCCGCCTGGAACTGACGGCTGGCGATTGGCACCACCACCCGCATCACCAGCTTGTCTCCTTCACCCTCTACCGCGCGGTAGCCGCGGTTCTGGCGGGCCTGGCGCAATTGCAGCGACGGCAGTACATCGGGGGCCAGACCGTTGCGCATGTCGCTGGTCGTGGATACCACGCGGCCACTGGTCGACAGCACCGAGACTTCGTCGGCATCCAGCTGTTCGCGGATCTGCACCAGCGCTCCGAGTCCCGGAGGGCCGTTGTCGCCGGCTTCCAGTGCAATGCTGCGGCAGCGTTCGCCGAGCTGGTTGAGCAGCGCATCGAGCGCACTGCGGCCCAGGGTCATGCCGGACTCCAGCGCAGAATCGACCCGCACGTTGTACCAGGACTCGATCGAGCGCACCGCAAACTGCACTGAAACGGCATAGATCAGTGCGCCGGGAACGACTGCCAGCAGTACGAACATGCCGATCAGCTTGAGTTTGAGGCGCGAGCCGAACTGGCGTTGGCGGTATTCGCGCCACAAGGTGCGCAACTGCACCCCGACCAGCACCGCCAGGCCCAGCGCCAGCAACACGTTCAGACCGAGCAGCAGCGGATAGTTGTGCGAGAACAGCGAGGTGTTGGCGCCTGCTGACGCCAGCAGGAACAGCAGGATGGCGCCCAGTGCCGAGATGACGATGATCAGTCGCTTCATCGGGAATCCATGGCTGAGGCTACAAAATTCCAGCGTGCCCAGCTGGTTGTCAGATCCAGATCACGGTTGCCCAGCGCGGCCACCTGAAAGGGCTTGGGGAGCTGACCGGTGTCAAGACGCACGCGCAGTGCGGCCTCGTAGCTTTCCCCGTCAGACAGTCGGCTGCGATCCAGCACTGCCCAGTTGCGCAAGGTGAGCATGGCGCGCAGAGCCTCGTCAAAGCTCGTGAAGCTGCGGTGGATGCTACCGATGGCCAGTCGATACTGCCGTGTCAAGGCGTGATAGCTGAGGCGGAAATTCATCGTGCGCTCCACGATGGTTTCATCCATCCAGTACCAGCGTGGATGGGTCAGGACGAATTCGGCCTGAAAAGGAATCGCCAAGCCGCTCTCCACCATCTCCTGCAAGCGTGGATTGGGTTGCATTTCGATCGAGGCATTCACGACGTAGAGCAGGTCGACCGGCACCACTTCGTGATAGCGGAAATCCATGCCATGCCCCGCTGCCTGGGCGGCCGGTTGAACGCACAGGTTCAGGCACACCAGGACCAGCACATGCAGGAGAAGATATAGACGGCGGCAGCTCACCCGCGGCCACACGGGCTCAGCAAGTTTTCTCCAGCAGGGCGAAGTAAAAGCCGTCATTTCGGGCGTCAGGCAAACATTGTCTCTCGGTCGTTCCGTCGGCAAAGCTTGCGCGGTGGCAGTCGGCGTGGCGAGCTGCGAAGCGCGCGATCTGCTGCCCATTCTCTTCTGCGAAGACGGAACATGTGAGATAAAGCATTTTTCCGCCCGGCGCCAGCACTTGCCACAGTGCGTCGAGGATTTCGGCCTGAACCGTTGCGAAACCCGCAACATCCTCGGCCCGGCGCAGCCATTTGATGTCCGGATGGCGCCGCGCCACGCCCGAGGCGGAGCACGGCACGTCGGCCAGGATCCGGTCAAAAGGCCGACCATCCCACCAGCTTTCCGTGCGACGGCAATCCGCCGTGCGCAATTCGGCGCTCAGGCCGAGCCGGGTGAGGTTGTCACGCACGCGCTGGGTGCGGGACTCTTCCAGTTCCAGCGCAAGCAGATCGATCCGGGCGAGTTCCAGCAGATGGGCTGTCTTGCCGCCCGGCGCTGCGCAGGCATCCAGCACGCGCTGACCATCATGCAGATCCAGCAGGTTTGCAGCCTGCTGGGCACCCCAGTCCTGTACCGATACGGCGCCTTCGGCAAATCCGGGCAAGGCCGCGACCGGGCGTGGCGTCTCCAGTTGTAAGGCCAGTGGGCCGAGTGCCTGTACGGCGATGCCGGCGGCGGCCAGCGCCTTCTGGTAATCCGCCAGATTGGTACGGCGTGGATTGAGGCGCAGGGCCATCGGCGGATGGGTATTGTTGCCGGCCAGCAGACTTTGCCAATGCTGCGGATGCTGCCGCTGTGCGACTTCGATCCACCAGGCCGGATGGCGCCAGTGGGCGACCGGGTTGTCTGCGAGCTCGGCGATGAGTGCCGGCCATTGGCGCAGTGCATTGCGCAACACGCCGTTGACCAAGGCCTTCAGGCGTCCCTCGGCCAGGCGGGCAGCGGCTTCCACGGCCTGATCGACGACTGTGTGGGCCGTTTCCGGGCGGGTCTCCAGGCGGTGCAGGGCGATCAGCAGCAAGGCCTCGATGCGGGGCTCTTCCAGTGGCTTGCTGAGCAGTTTGGTCAGGATTGCACTGCCGCGACCGAAATCGCGCAAGCTGCTGTAGAGCAGATCCTGCACCGCGCCACGGCTGGCCGGCGTCAGGTCCGGGTAGGCGCGCCACAGCCCCAGCAGGCCGTCATTCAAGGCATAGCCTTTGAGGACCGCAGCGAGCCCGTCACTGGCAATCAGCAGGGCTTCGCCGAGGCTGCCGGCAGGCAGGGGTGGCAGACTGCGTGGTGCCGGACGGCGTGGCTGGGCAGAACGGGGCGTGGAATCGTGGCCCGGCGTGGGGCGAGCGCCGGGGCGGCGCATGGAAGGTTTGCTGTTCATGGCCGCCATTGTACTTGGCTGCTGCGCTTTCCCGGCCTGGCCTGCATGGAAACTCCGGTGTCAGCTCCTTGCGTTACGCATTGATAAGGATGTTGCCGGTTAAACTCTGCGCCTTGATCTTTACTCCGCAGCACCATGAACTCGCTTTCGCCGGCCCGTCACTTCACACTTGAAGATGTTCGCAAACGCTTTGATGACTGGACGTTGATCAAGGCCGAGGCCTATACGGATGCCGTGACTCAGCTGCATGTGAGTGACTACGAGCTGAGCGCGCTGGTGCAAGGCACCGCCAAGCGGCCTTACACGGTGCGGGTGATTTTCCAGGCAGACAACCGGGGCCGGATGCAGATCCATCCCGTGTGTACCTGCCCGGTGGGGCGGGGCTGCAAACATGCAGCGGCAGTCATGCAGGTGGCATTTGTGCAGCGGAGTGTGCGCCGCAGTTTGCCGGATCCACGCGTGCTGGCCTGGCTGAAAGAATTCCGCAGTGTGGTGAGCGCGCCCGAGAGAAAACTGCGGGCCAGGAAGAGCGAGCAGCTGTTCTACGTACTTGATCACGTGCCTGATCTGGGGCGCCTGCGGGTCGAGATCTACAAGGCACGACCGCTGGCCGACGGGCGTCTGCCGGCGCATGCCAGCGAGTGGAGCAACATCGAGCGGGCTTTGCAGCAACCGCCGTCCTTTGTGGAGGATGATGACCTGCTCATCTTACGCATGCTGTGGCTGCTGCGTGATCGGGATACCGGCTATTACGTGCTGCTCACCTTGAATGGCCGCAAGGTCGATGAGCTTTTGCCGCGCATGCTGGCGACGGGGCGTTGCCTGTACGGCAGCACGCAAGGACCGGTGCTGCATGCCGGCCCGGCACTGGCGGGAGAGCTTTGCTGGAGACAGGAAGAGGATGGTTACTGCCGCGCCAGGATTGCGCTGGCCGGGCGGCAAGACGTGGCCGCACTGCCGACCGAACCGCCCTGGTACGTGGACACGGGCACGGGCGAGGCTGGCCCGGTCGACCTGGCCGTTCCCGCTGCCGTGCTGACCAGCTTGCTGGCTGCGCCGCCTTTGTTGCCGATTGACGCAAGCATTGTGGCGCGTGAGCTGGCCGAGTTGCTGCCGGGCTTGCCGCGTCCGCCAGCCGATGCCGAATTGCATGAATTGCGCGTGGCGCCGCGCCCCCACCTGAAACTGATGAGCCGGGTGATGGAGACGCGTCAGCGCTGGCGCCAGACGCCGCCCCTGTTTCATCAGGCACTGGATTTTGCCCAGCCCTGTTTTGACTATGCGGGGCTGGACGTCACCCTGGATGACACGCGGGAATTTCGTCTGCATGAAGGCACCACCGTGCGTCTGGTGCGTGACGCGGAGGCCGAGGCGCGCGCCCTGAAGGTTCTGCAGACGCTGGGGTTCGAGGAAATTCCTGCCACGCTGTTCCAGTACTGGTCCGCGCCCAAGGAGAAGCCGCTTTACGGGCTGGCCCGTCCGGAGGATTGGGGGGCGTGGATGGATGTGCTGGCGCCCGCTCTGCGTGAAGCAGGCTGGATTCTCGAAATCACCCCGGATTTTCGTCACCATCTGCTGGCAGTGGATGACGTCTTCGCGGAGATTGAAGACACCGGCATGGGCTGGCTGGATGTTGGCCTGGACATCGAGGTGGAGGGCGAGCGCATGCCCCTGGCACCGCTGCTGGCGCGCTTGCTGCATGAGCAACCAGGCCTGACCGAGCCGGGCGTGCTCGACGAGGTACCCGACAATACCTGGTGGCAGGTACAACTGGATGATGGCCGCCGCCTGCGCTTCACGTTCGGCCGGCTCAAACCGGTGCTGCGGGCTTTTGTCGATCTCTTTGATGGCGCCGAGCGCTTCAAGGTTTCCACCCTCGATGCGCCACGCCTGGATGCGCTGCTGGAGAGCCCCGACCAGAGTGGCTTGCAGGCTGTGCTGGCGGCACGGCAGCGCCTGACGCAGCTGGCCGGCAAGGCCACCGTAAAAATTCCGCGAGGTCTGGGCGTGCAGTTGCGTCCCTATCAACGCGAAGGCCTGGCCTGGCTGCAACAGCTGCGCGAACTGCAGCTCGCGGGCATCCTCGCTGATGACATGGGCCTGGGCAAGACCGCGCAGACCCTGGCTCATCTGCTCCTCGAAAAGCAGGCCGGGCGGCTCGACCGGCCCGCGCTGGTCGTCGTGCCGACGTCGCTGGTGTTCAACTGGCAGCGCGAGGCCGCGATGGTGGCGCCCGCGCTGTCGATTCTCGTGCTGCATGGCCCGCAGCGCGATTTCTCGGCGATTCCGCAGCATGACCTGGTGCTGACCACCTATCCGCTGGTGTGGCGCGATGCGGAAGAACTCAAACAGCATGATTATCATGTGCTGATCCTGGATGAAGCGCAGACCGTCAAGAATGCCGCCAGCAAGGCTGCGGCGACGGTGCGCCAACTGCGCGCGCGGCATCGTCTGTGCCTGACCGGTACGCCGATGGAAAACCATCTGGGCGAGCTGTGGGCACAATTCGATTTCCTGCTGCCGGGCTTTCTGGGCGACAGCCGCGATTTCACCCGGCGCTGGCGCAATCCGATAGAAAAGGGTGGCGACGCTTTGCGGCGCAGCCTGCTCGCCGCCCGCGTGAAGCCTTTCATCCTGAGGCGCCGCAAGGAAGACGTGGCCAGCGAACTGCCGCCCAAGAACATCGTGCTGCGCACGGTGGCGCTGGAAGGTGGGCAGCGTGACTTGTACGAAACCGTGCGGGCTGCGATGGACGAGAAAGTGCGCCAGGAAGTCGCCGCAAAGGGCTTCAAGCGCAGCCAGATCGTGATCCTCGATGCGCTGCTCAAGCTGCGTCAGGTGTGTTGCGATCCGCGCCTGTTGTCGCTTGCCAGTGCGGCCAAAGTGAAGGAGCACGCCAAGCTCGATCTGCTCATGGAAATGCTCCCGGAATTGATCGAAGAAGGCCGTCGCGTGCTGCTCTTCTCGCAATTCACCAGCATGCTCAGCCTGATCGAAGCCGCACTGGAAAAAGCGGGCATCGCCTACGTGAAACTCACCGGCCAGACCCGCAAGCGCGAAGAAGTCGTGCGCGCTTTTCAGGATGGCAAGGTGCCTGTCTTCCTCATCAGCCTGAAAGCCGGCGGTGTGGGGCTGAACCTCACCGCTGCCGACACCGTGATCCACTTCGACCCCTGGTGGAATCCTGCGGCCGAGGATCAGGCGACTGACCGGGCGCATCGCATCGGCCAGACAAAATCCGTTTTCGTCTACAAGCTCATCGCGGCCGGCAGTATCGAAGAGCGCATTGTCGCCTTGCAGGAAAAGAAAGCCGCGCTGGCCGCCTCCGTGCTGAGTGGCGATGCGGAAGGCGAAATCAAATTCAGCGAAGCCGACCTCGCCAGCCTCTTCGCACCGTTGCCGGACATCCAGCCCGGCACGCCACGCCGGGGGCGCAAGGCGCTGTAACCCTGTTTCTGCGTCGTCCAAAGTGCCGCCGTGGCAGGCCGCGTGTCCCGACGTCCTGTCCATGCAGCGGGGCAAAGTGTTGCCCTGAAATGTGCGGCATTACGGCTATTGGTGCGAATGATTCTTATTCATGTAATATTGCGGCTGATCTTTTTTTCATCCTGTCTATCTGGAATCCTCATGAATTTCCCCGCAGCCCCCTTTCTGCGCAAAACATTGCCGCTTGCGCTCGGCGCCCTCTTCTCGCAGCCGCTCTTTGCCCAATCCGTGGCAGAGCCTGCCGCTGCCGGGTCGGCACCCGCTGCCGTCACCCTGAGCCCCGTTTCAGTTACTGCCTCCGGTGGAGATCAGCGGCCGACCGAAAAGAGCAATACCTATACCGCACGCAAGGTGAAGGGCGCGACCGGCCTGTCGCTGGACCAGAAGGAAACGCCGCAGTCGGTCTCGGTGGTGACACGGGCACAGATGGAGGATTTCAAGAGCACAACGGCCAACAAGGTGCTCGAAGGCGTGACCGGTGTGACCGTGCAGCGTTACGAGGAAGATCGCACCTACTACACCGCGCGCGGTTTCGACATCACCAATTTCCAGACGGACGGGATGGGGCTGCCCATGGCTTTCGGCCTGGTTGAAGGCGACATGGATACCGCGATCTACGACCGTGTCGAGGTCATCCGCGGAGCCAATGGCTTGATGTCGGCCACCGGCAATCCTTCCGCTACGGTCAACTTCGTCCGTAAGCGCCCGACGAAGGATTTCCAGGCCTCAGGCAGCGTGACGTATGGCTCCTGGAGCACCAAACGGGTAGAGGGTGACGTGTCCGGCTCGCTGGTGGAATCGGGAAAAATACGCGGGCGCCTCATTGCGGGTGGCGAGGATGGCGATTCGTATCTGGACCGCTACCACAAGCGCAAGGCATTCCTGTCGGCCATCGTTGAAGCCGACCTTGATCCGGAGACCACACTCACGGCCGGTTATTCATATCAGAACAACCGGCCGACCGGCGTGATGTGGGGTGGTTTGCCTCTTTACTATCAGGACGGTACGCAGGCGGAATATGCCAGATCGGCGAGTACGTCAATGAACTGGAGCTACTGGAAGACCAAGAGCCAGAGTGCGTTCGCCGAAGCCAAGCATGTGTTCGACAATGGCTGGGAGAGTACGGCCACGGTGACGCGCCGGGAGACCGAACAGGATTCGCATTTGTTCTATGCCTACGGGCAGCCTGATCGCGATACCGGGCTGGGCCTCTACAGCTACCCTTCGAATTACACGCTGAAGGGAAGCCAGCACCAGATGGATGTGCGCGCCAGTGGCCCGTTCCAGCTTTTCGGACGCGAGCATGAGGCGCTTGTCGGTGTGAGCTATGCACGCTCCGTGATGAAGGAGTTCTCCGGCTATGGCAATGACATCGGCACTGCACTGCCTTCGCTGAACAACTGGAATGCCGACTATCCGGAGCCAAGCTACGACGCGTCTTCCAATGGTTCGGACTACTGGATGCGCCAGCGCACCTTGTTTGCCGCTACGAAGATCCAGGCCGCAGACAAGCTCAAACTGATTCTTGGTGCGAACAATACCCGCATCACCTCGGCGGGCGACAACTACGGTACGGATTTCGGCCGCGCAAACAGTGCGACCAGTCCCTACGCCGGGGTGGTGTATGACATCACCCCGGTGGTGTCGGCCTACTCGAGTTTCGCCTCGATTTTCACCGCACAGAACCAGCAAGCTGCCAGTGGCAGCCGGCTTGATCCGGCCAAGGGCTACAACACCGAAGCCGGCCTCAAGTTTGCCTCGCAGGATGGATTCCTGAATGCGAGCATGGCCGTGTTCCGTTCGCGTCAGGACAATCTTGCCGAGTATGTCGAGACGGTTGCCGCCCGCGACATCTACCGGGGCGTCGATACCTACTCCCAGGGTTACGAGCTGGACGCCGCAGGGCAGGTCCTGCCCGGGGTACAGCTCTCGGCCGGTTACATGGCGCTGAGCGTGCGCAATGGATCGGGAGATGTCACCCGGACCTACATGCCGAACCATAGCGTCAATACCGCCGTGAAATGGCAGCCTATGGCTGCGGTGAAAGTGGGCGCCAGGCTTCGCTGGCAAGGGGATACACATTCCGACGTGTCGGACAGCATCAAGGTCCGCCAGGATGCTTACGCGATTCTCGACCTGATGGCGGGCTATACCTTCACGAAGAACCTGTCGGTGGATCTCAACATCAACAATGTGGGCAACAAGAAGTACTGGAACAGTGTCCGCTGGTCCCAGGGCTACTATGGTGCCGGTCGCAATGCCAGCCTGTCGCTGAACTGGAAGTACTGAGATGCGCGCTGCGCTGGTCGTGATGCACCGCTGGTTCGGGCTGGCGGCAGCGGCTTTCCTTTTCGTCTCCGGTGCGACCGGCGCGCTGATCTCATGGGATCACGAGCTGGACGAGTGGCTCAATCCGCGTCTGTTCAAGGCTGACAGCGCCGGTCCGGTGCGCGATTCGCTGAGTCTTGCGCGCCAGTTCGAGGCCAGTCATCCGGATCTGCAGGTCACCTGGCTGCCTTTGGGTGTGGCGCCGGGCGAGGCGCTCAACATCCGCGTCGAGCCCCGGCCCGACAAGGCCGGCGGCAAGGCGCGAAATCCCGGCTTCAACCAGGTCGCGCTGGATCCGGTCACCGGTGCGGTACAAGCCCGGCGGGAGTGGGGTGTGGTCTCGCTTTCGCGCGAGAACCTCCTGCCGTTCCTTTATAAACTGCACTACAGCATGCATCTGCCGGATGTCGATGGCATCGAGACAGGTGTCTGGCTGATGGGCATCATTGCCATGGTCTGGTCGCTGGATTGTTTCGTGGCGCTGTGGATTTCCTTCCCCAAGCTGGCGAGCTGGCGCAAGTCCTTCGCGTTCCGCTGGCGGCAAGGGGGCTACAAGCTCAACTTCGACCTGCACCGCTCCGGTGGCGTCTGGTTGTGGTTGCTGGTGCTGATCATCGCGGTCACCTCGGTCTCGATGAACCTGCAACTGCAGTTTGTGCGGCCACTGGTAAACCGTATTTCGCCGCTGAGTCCGTCGCCCTGGGATGGCCGATCATTCCGTGCGCATGACGACCCTGCAGCGCCGCTTGTCACGCGTGAAGCGGTACTGGCGTCTGCCCGGGAAGAGGCGGCAAGACGGGGCTGGACGCTGCCTGCTGGCGGTATCTTCTATTCCCCTGAAGCCGACGTGTATGGCGTGGGTTTCTATCAGCCGGGCCATGATCACGGCGACGGCGGCCTGGGTAACGCCTGGTTGCATTACGAAGGCAGCGACGGCCGTTTCGCTGGCGCTTCGGTGCCGGGCGAAGGCAGTGCCGGCGACATCTTCATGCAGGCCCAGTTTCCGCTGCATTCCGGCCGGATAGCCGGGCTGCCTGGGCGTATCCTGGTATCACTGCTGGGGTTGGCCATTGCCAGCTTCAGTGTGACCGGCGTCGTGATCTGGGCGCGCAAGCGCAAGGCACGTGTCATGGCGAAGGAAAACCGGCGCGAACCGGTCGCCTTGCCGCAAGCGTGATCCGTTTCTGGCGGGATGGCGCCTGCCGCTCCTACAATGCCTGATCGCCACGCCGGAGTCGCCGCATGTCCAAGCTCTTGATCCTTACCCTGTGTGCCAGCCTGCTGAGCGCGTCGCTGCTGGCTGCCGAGCCGCACTGGCAGGCGCAGGGGTATGCGCCGGCGCCGGTCGACAATCCGCTCAAGGGGCTGGTGCCGTATGCAGAGGCGCCTGATCCGGATCATTTTCCGCACAGCATGGAATTCAGCTATTTCCCGCTCTCTGCGGTGCTGAAAGGGCCGGGGCGCTATGACTGGTCAGCGCTGGAACGTTTTCTCGATGCGGTTGCCGGACGCGGGCATCAGGCAGTATTTCGGTTTCATGTCGAATACCCGGGCAAGCGCGGCAGCCTGCCGGGCTTTCTGGTGGATGCCGGGGTGGGGCTGACGTACTGGCAGCGTGCGAGCACGCCACCGCGTCCGCCCGTGGACAATGAAACGCCCGATTACCGTCATCCGCTCCTGCGCGCCACGCTGGTCGACTTCATCGCCGCGCTCGGCGCGCGGTATGACAATGATCCGCGCATCGGCTTCATCACCGCCGGCCTGCTCGGTTTGTGGGGCGAGTGGCATGACTATCCGAAGAACGAGCTGTTTGCCGACAAGGCACTGCAACAGGCGGTGATGGACGCCTACACGCGGGCTTTCCGCATCACGCCGGTCCTGCTGCGCTATCCGGCTGGTGCTGCCGATCCGGTGTATGTGGCGAATGCCGGCACGCCTTTCGGTTATCACGACGACTCATTCGCCTGGAATACGCTGGCCACGAAGCCGAGCTACTTCGTGGCCAAGCTGCAGGCGTCGGACGCCACCACACAATGGCAGACGCGGCCCATCGGCGGCGAGATCCGGCCGGAGGCCTGGGGCAAGGTTTTCGATGCCGAGCCGGGCTTGCCGATGCTGCAGGACTTTGCGCAATGCGTGGAGGCGACCCATGTGAGCTGGCTGATGGATTCCGGCATGTTCAAGGCGGGCAGTACATTGGAGCGCCGCGCGCGGGCCATCGAGCAAGTGCGGCGCATGGGCTATGAATTTCACGTGCCGCGGGTGAGCTTCGAGCGCGAAAGCGAGCGTCTGCGCGTGCGCTTCGAGATCGAGAATCGCGGCGTGGCGCCGTTCTATCATCCCTGGCCCTTGCGCTACGCCTTGCTGGATGCTGATGGCAAGCTGGTGCGCGAAGTCCGTGCGGCGGATGGTTTGACGGGCATCCTGCCGCAGGCCACGCCCGCCCTGCGTGATCAGGTGTTCGACCTCACTGGCTTGCCCGCCGGGACTTACCGTGTGCTGCTGCAGGGCGAAAATCCGCTGATCAAAGGCATGCCCGTGCGTTTTGCGAATGTGCGGCAGGATGCGGATCGCGCGGGCTGGCTGACGCTGGGGGAATTCCTGCGCGATTGATGCAGCGGTGTAAGGCGCAATCGAAGCGCCACAGGCGCGCATTGCGCCGGATGTTGGAAGGCTCCGTTTGGCGCAATGCGCTTCGCTTCGATTGCGCCCTACCGCCGGATCGCCAGCGCGGCGGTCAGCCACGGCTGCTCACAAACCACGGGCAGCATCTGGATGTCGCCTGCATACAGGCGTGCCGCATGTGTCGGGCTGTGTTCTTGCAGGCCGAGACCCAGGCATTTGCTGCGCGCTTCGAGTTCAGCCCACTGGCGGGCAAAGGCGGCATCACGCCGGGCGGCCGGGCAGGCTGCGAGTTCGGCACAGCGTTGCGGGCCGAGATAGAGCGTAGCGACTTCATGCCAGTCCGGTACGGGCTGGATCCTGAGCAGATCGACGCCGATCTGTGCGCCGTGACACACTCCGAGCAGCAGCATTTCATCGGCAT
>JAGTRY010000145.1 GCA_018262235.1 Pseudomonadota bacterium | reverse complement strand
CCGCGCTCCTATCTGTCAGGCCTGAACTTTCTGCTGAACGAGCAACCGGACAAGGCGATTGATGCTTTTCTGGAAGCCGTGCAGATCGATCCGCAAACGGTCGAATTGCATTTCGCGCTGGGTAATCTGTTCCGGCGGCGCGGTGAGCTTGATCGTGCCATCCGGATCCACCAGAGTCTGGTGGATCGCGAGGACTTGAATGTCGATCAGCGTCTGCAGGCGCAGGAAGAGCTTGGTCAGGATTATCTCAAGGCCGGTTTGCTGGATCGTGCTGAGGCCGTTTATCAGAGCCTGCGGGGTACAGCCAAGAGTGAGCTTGCCAACGATGCCCTGCTGGAAATCTACCAGCAAGAGAAGAACTGGCCGCACGCGATCGAGATTGCGCGTGATATGCCGCGTCGGGGCAGCCATCGCTGGGAAATCGATATCGCCAATTTTTACTGCGAGATGGCGGCAACAGCGCTCGCACAGTCGAATTTCGAAGAAGCGCATGTGCAGATCACGTTGGCGCTTGAAACCAATCGCAGGTGTGTCCGGGCCAGCTTGTTACTGGGCGAAGTTTTTGTGGCGCAAGGTCGGGATGCTGATGCGGTGCTTGCCTGGCAAGAAATCGGTCTGCAGGATCCCACTTATTTGTCATTGGTTGCCGAGCGTTTGATGGACACTCAGCGTCGTCTCGGACAAGAAGAAAAGGGGGCCCAGTTCCTGCGTACCCATCTTGGTCAGACGCCTTCGCTGGATCTGCTGGAAATCGTTTTCAAATGGGAAATCGAGAAGCAGGGCCCAGAAGCCGCATATGCCTTGGTGCGCGATGAACTCAAGCGTAATCCGACCATGCTGGGACTGGAAAAGCTGCTTGAGGCAGCGATCCATACGGTGGATAAGGACCGCAAGGGTGATGTTGAGTTGGTCAAGGGATTGATCCATGGCCATACCCGCCGCGTGGCACGTTATTGCTGCAAGGAGTGTGGCTTCAAGGCGCGCCAGTTCTATTGGTGCTGCCCGGCCTGTGGTGGCTGGGAAACCTATCCGCCGAAACGGACCGAAGAATTCGATCTGGCCATTTGATCCCGTTGCGCTTGCCTGGGTGTATCTGATTTAAATTTTTCACGGAATTTCTGAACGATGAAAATTACCGTTGTTGGTACGGGTTATGTAGGGCTGGTGTCAGGTGCCTAGGAAGGCGGTATCCCCATTCACGAGCCGGGACTGGATCAGGTCGTCGCTCGCAATGTGGCGGCGGGGCGCCTGCACTTCACGACGGATGTGGAAGAAGCCGTGCGCTTTGGCACCATCCAGTTCATCGCCGTAGGCACGCCGCCGGATGAAGATGGCTCGGCGGACCTCAAGTATGTACTGGCAGCGGCGCGCAACATCGGGCGCAACATGACCGATTACAAGGTTGTCATCGACAAGAGCACCGTGCCGGTCGGTACTGCCGACAAGGTGCGTGCCGCGATTGCCGAAGAACTTGCCGCACGTGGCGTGCAAGTGCCTTACAGCGTGGTCTCGAACCCGGAATTCCTCAAGGAAGGCGCAGCGGTCGACGATTTCCTGCGGCCGGACCGCATCGTGGTCGGCGCTGAAGATGAACAGGCCATCAACCTGATGCGTGCGCTCTACGCCCCTTTCCAGCGCAACCACGAAAAGCTCGTGATCATGGATGTACGCTCGGCTGAGCTGACCAAGTACGCAGCCAATGCCATGCTTGCCACGCGCATCAGCTTCATGAACGAACTGGCCATCCTGGCCGAAAAGATGGGGGCCGACATTGAACAGGTGCGCCAGGGCATCGGCTCTGATCCGCGCATTGGCTGGCATTTCCTGTACGCCGGCTGTGGCTATGGCGGTTCCTGCTTCCCCAAGGACGTCAAAGCCCTCATCAAGACGGCTGCCGACGCGGGCCAGCATCTCAAGGTACTGCAGGCTGTCGAGGACGCCAATGATGCGCAGAAACAGGTACTGGTCGACAAGGTCGTGGCACGTTTCGGAGCCGATCTTGCGGGCAAGCACTTCGCGCTGTGGGGGCTGGCCTTCAAACCCAATACGGACGACATGCGTGAAGCACCGGCCCGGGTCATCATCAATGAGTTGTTCAAGCGTGGCGCCACGGTGACGGCCTACGACCCGGTGGCCATGGATGAAGCGCGCCGGATCTTTGGTGACGAACCGCGCCTCCAGTACGCCGAGCGCCCGATGGCGGCACTCGAAGGCGCTGACGCTTTGGTGATCGTGACGGAATGGAAGGAATTCCGCAGCCCTGACTTTGCCGTCATCAAGTCCATGCTCAAGAGCCCGGTCATCATCGATGGGCGCAACATGTACGCCAGTGAATTGCCGCGTGCGGCAGGTCTCGAATACTACGGAATCGGCCGCAAATGAACGTTTGCCATCCTTTGCCCCCCATGCCGGACACACATCGTGCCTGCGTACTGGTTGTTGGCGATGTCATGCTGGATCGCTACTGGTTCGGCGAAGTTAACCGGATTTCTCCCGAAGCGCCCGTGCCGGTTGTGCATGTGCAACGCTCCGAAGAACGCCCGGGGGGCGCGGCCAACGTGGCCCGCAATGCCGCAGCACTGGGTGCCAAATGCGCATTGCTGTCGATTGTAGGCAACGATGAACCGGCGCAGGTACTGGAGCGGATGCTTGCCGCTGATGGCGTGAATACCTGCCTGCATCGTGATCCAGCATTGTCGACAACCATCAAGCTGCGTGTGCTGGGGCGTCAGCAGCAATTGCTGCGGATTGATTTCGAGAACACTCCAGCTCAGGAAGTACTCCGCGAGAAACTTGAGACCTACAAGAAATTGCTCGCCGAGTTTGACGTGGTGGTGCTTTCCGATTACGGCAAGGGTGGTCTCGCGCTTGTTCAGGAAATGATCAATCTGGCACGTGCTGCGGGCAAGATCGTGCTGGTCGACCCCAAGGGGGATGACTACACCAAATATCGTGGAGCCAGTCTGTTGACCCCGAATCGTTCCGAATTGCGCCAGGTGGTTGGCAAGTGGAACGATGAAGCGGATCTGACCGAACGTGCCCAGCGCTTGCGTCGTGAGCTGGATCTGGATGCCTTGCTGGTAACGCGCTCGGAAGAGGGGATGTCCCTGTTCCAGGCGGATGGCACCACGCATGAAGGTACCCGTGCCCAGGAGGTTTTCGATGTTTCAGGGGCTGGCGACACGGTGATCGCAACGCTGGCGGTAATGCTGGCCAGTGGTGCCAGCCTGTTTGATGCCATGTGTCTTTCGAATCATGCTGCCGGAATCGTGGTGGCCAAACTGGGTACGGCTACCGTAACCCTTGCAGAAATGCTGGCGGAGTAAAAAATGTCTCGTTATTACGTAGTGACCGGCGCCGCCGGGTTTATCGGCTCTAACCTGGTAGCCGGCCTGAATGCGCGCGGGATCACGAAGATCATCGCAGTCGACAACATGACCAAAGGCGACAAATTCCGCAATCTGGTGGATTGCGAAATAGCCGACTACATGGACAAGCACGACTTTCGCAATGCGCTGCTGAATGGCGCTTTTGATGGCGCGGTCGAGGCGGTGCTGCATCAGGGTGCGTGCTCCAACACCATGGAGCACAATGGTCAATACATGATGGACAACAACTTTCGCTATACCGTGGACGTGCTGGACTTCTGCATTGCACAGAAAGTGCCGATGCTGTACGCCTCCTCGGCAGCGACTTATGGTGCCAGTAGCACGTTCCGCGAAGAGCCTGCCTATGAAGCGCCGCTGAACGTGTATGGCTACTCCAAGGTGCTGTTTGATCGCGTTTTGCGCCAGCGCTGGAACGAGCTGACCGCGCAGGTGGTCGGGTTCCGTTATTTCAACGTGTATGGCCCGCGTGAAGCACACAAGGCCGGAGCCGGTTCCTCGGTGGCCTTCAATGCCTTCCATCAGTTCCGCAAGGAAGGCTGCGTCAAGCTCTTCGTTGGGTGCGACGGTTATCCTGATGGTGGACAGTTGCGCGACTTCATTTATGTTGAAGACATCGTCAAGGCCAACCTGTTCTTCCTGGATAATCCCGACAAATCCGGCATCTTCAATCTCGGCACGGGTCAGGCGCAAAGCTTCAATGACATCGCCGTAGCCGTCGTTAACGCCTTCCGTGAACATGCCGGCCAATCCTTGCTGACACAGGCACAGATGCAGGCGGAGGGATTGATCGAGTACGTGCCTTTCCCGGACGTACTCAAGGGCAAGTACCAGAGCTTTACCCAGGCGGACATCTCAAAGCTGCGGGCTGCGGGCTACACTGCGCCCTTCCATGACGTTGCCAGCGGCGTCGGGAAATACCAGACTCTCCAATTCATCCATTTTGAAGAGGGGAGTCTTTTCATGCTGAAGAAATTTCTGGTAGCACTGTTCGCCTGCATCGCTTCGATTGGCATGGCCATTGCAGCGGTCAATATCAATACTGCCACACCGGAAGAACTTGCCAGCCTGCAGGGAATCGGTCCGGCCAAAGCCAAGGCCATTGCCGATTACCGCAAGGCCAATGGCAACTTCAAGGCGATTGATGACATCAAGAATGTCAAAGGCATTGGTGACAAGATTTTTGAAAAGATCAAACCTCAGCTGAGCGTAACCGGGGCCACGGTTGTTGAGGCAGCACCGGCCAAGCCGGCGAAAGCCGAAAAACCGGGCAAGGCCGCCAAGTCTGAAGCTTCCGCACCGGCTGCCGATCAGTCGCCAGCCAAGACAGGCAAGAAGAAGTAAACTTTCCCCGGTTTGTATCCAGACGCCCCGCGAGTCGGGGCGTTTTCATTGGTATCTCTGTTGGCATGACCTTGGTTTTTGTGACGAGTTTTGATCCGCAGACAGGCGTGCTTTGATCTGCCTTGCGAAAATCCCTGATGTATGGCGGATTTGGCTGCCGTGCGTGCGCCAGTCTGTTTGGCGACGGAGAAGGGAAAGGGAACAAGGCATGAAGGAAATCGATCTCTCAAGTTGGGCGCGCCGGGAACATTTCAGTTTTTTCCGGCGGGCGGACCTGCCGTTCTACAACGTCAGCGTAAACGTCGATGTTACCGGGCTGCGCGACACAGCAAGGAAGCGCCGGATTTCTTTCAATACGCTGTTGATCTACCTGACTGTCCGTGCCATGAATCGTGTCGAGAACCTCCGGTATCGCTGCCGAGGGGATGCTGTGGTACTTCACGAGCGCTTGCATCCATCATTCGCGCATCTCAAGGAGGGTGAAGAACTTTTCCGGCTGATCACGGTGGATTTTGCGGATGATTTGCTGGCCTTTGACCAGCTCGTCAAGGCCGAAATCGCCAAGAGCACCCACTATTTCAACCTGGAAAAGCTGGCGGGCAGGGATGACTTCGTCTTCATCTCTTCCTTGCCCTGGGTGAGTTTCACAAGTGTGGATCACACACTGAGCCTCAAACGGGACGACGGTATTCCGCGCGTGAGCTGGGGCAAGTGTTTCGATGCGGATGGCAAGACGCAGTTGCCCTACAACATCCAGGTGAATCACATGTTTGTGGATGGCATTCACGTCGGGCGCTTCTTTGACGCCCTGGCAAGCGAGATCGGGCACATCCGGCCCGGCATCATCTGAACAGTGTGCCCACCGATCCCTGGCACTTGTGAAGCGGGAATGCTTCCGCTACGCAGGGTGTGCCCGGGCCGTCCCTTCAGCAGGACGGCCGTTGGGCCGTATTCTCAGCGGCTACCGGAGGCCTCAAAGCCCCATTTGGCGAGGATCGCCTGCGCAGGTTCCGACATGATGAACAGTGCCAGTTGTGCAGCTTCGGTGGATTTCGTGAGTACTACCATGCCGTAATCGGCGCTTTGCGCCAGCGTGGAAGGCAGGTTGACGACAGTCAGTGTTACACCTTCGCCACGGGCAGCCTGACCGGTGGTGCAGTAGGCGATGAACATGTCGGCTTTGCCGGTGGCGAACATGTAGGGCACGGCGCTGCGCCCGGCGGGAATGACTTCGGAAGTCGGCCCGCCGACCAGTTGCAGTGCTTTGGTCTTGAGCGTCTGAGTAGCGCCAGGCTTGAGCGCTTCGGCTTTGTCGAAGACCTTCCAGGTGTAGTCCCCTGACGGATCGGACAAGGGGGTGGATGTGCCCAGCTTGATAGCGGGTGACAAGGCTTTTTCCAGCACGTTGTCGCTGTTCAGTCCCACTTCGGGCTTGGCCATCGCGCACAGGCGGTTGCCGGTGAAGCGCACGACGAAAGGCGCCCGGCCGCTGGCGGCCAGTTTGCGGGGGTGGTTCATGTCCGCCGAGGTGAAGACATCGACGGCTTCATTCTTTTCGATGCGTTCGCGCAATATGCCGGATGGGCCGTATTCACCTTTGACCGGAATACCGGTCTGCTGTGTGAAGGCGGCAGACACTTCACTGAGCGCACCCTTGAGACTGCCAGCAGCAAAGAGTCTGACGTCGGCCTGGGCGGCATGTACACAGCACAGCATCGTCACGGCAAGGGAAATCGAGCGAAACATGGGGGTCGTCCTTTCATTGATGGCAGGGGTAAAGTGTGTCGGATAATGTATCCGCTGTATTTACAAGCATATAACGTACCCCGATACGAAATGACAGATTTTTCCTGCTGGTAGAACGCAGTCGCTAGAGCCCCGTCACCGTTGAATTGATGGTGAAGCTACTGCCGGCGGTGCCTGGGGTATAGCTGCTGCTGCCGAGATAAAGGCCGTTGAAAACCTCTGTGTAGCTGCCCAGCGTACCGCCACGGTAGACGGTATATTGCGTGCTGGTTTTCAGTGCTGAGCTGCTCAGCAATACGCCTGCGCTGCTTTCGGGAATCGTGTAGGCGAAGGCGACATTGCCTGCCGTATCACGGATGACCAGCAGTCCTGCAGCAGCGTTGCTCAGCGATACGGTATTCTGGGTGCTCACGGATTGCGTTACCGTGCTGTTGCGTCCGCCAATGCCGATGAACGTGCCCCCTGTCACGGTGAAGGTGTTGGCGTCACAATCCAGTCCGCCTTCAGCCCCGCTGGCCCCGTCTGCGACCAGCAGGCCGCCGGTGATTGTCATCGTGCCATTGGAATCCACGGCATCGTTGGTGCTGCTCTTCACGTAAATGCGTCCGCCATTGATGATGAGTCTTTCGCCTGCGTTCAGTCCGTCATCGGTAGTGGTGATGGCAAGTGTGCCATCATTGATCGTGAGTACCGATTTGGCTTCGATGCCTTCCGGTGCAAGTGTGTCCGTGCAGGTATCGCAGGGTGTGCCGGTGGTACTGATGGTGATCGTACCGCCGTTGATGGTGACACGCGGATCCGGGTCATCGGTCAATACGGTGGTGCTGCCATCCTCCGCTGATTCCCAGGAAGCCGTAATTGCCTTGTCATAGCTGGTGATATCCAGCGTTCCCGCATTGATGGCGATGAATCCCAGTGGTGTTGTCGTATCTTCCTTGCCCTCAACCTTGATGCCTTTGCCGGCAGTGGTGGTGATGCTCAGGGCGCCGCCATCCATCACTAAGGCATTGTTGGCACGGATGCCGTCCTTCTTCTTGGCGCTCAGGGTAAGTGTGCCGGTGCGCAGGCGGACATGTGCATCGCTGGCAAGAGCATGCTTGGCTGCCGCCGTGATGCCCAGGCTACCGGTGCCGTTGAGGATGACGGGCCCTTCGCTGAACAGCGTGGCCTTCAGGTCCATGCTTGTGCCATCGCTCAGGGTGCGTGCTGTCCAGGTCGTGGTGTCGCTCAGTGTATTCGTGCCACTGAGTGCGACAAAGGCGCGCTTTTTCGACTGGATGTTGAGGGCCGGGCCATCGGTGCTGGCAAGCGTGACGCCATTGAGCGAGAGTTTGAAATCCGCGTTGCTGTAGAACGTGATGGTCTTGCCGTATGTACCGGATAGCGCGAAATCAAGCAGGGTAGTGGCGGGCAGGGTGGAGTCGATGGTGAGCCCGTAGCTGTCTTCGGTTACGGTCACGACGGTGCTGCCATTGAAGGTGACCGGTGTTACACCGCCGCTCTTGGTGCCTACGACCAGCAGGCTGGAACTGCTGCTCACGGTGAGTGTGTCCAGCGCGATCACGAGGGTCTGGAAGCTCAGGCTTTCCACCAGATCCGCACTGTTCTCTCCGGTTGAAAGATTCCAGCTCGCCACGCTGCCACCCGAACTGGAGCTTGAGCTTGAACTGCTGGAACTGGAGCTGCTTGCGCTTGAAGAACTGCTTGCTGTCGTGGAGGAACTGCTGCTTCCGCTACCGCCACCACAGGCTCCGACCAGCATCAATAGCATCAGCAGCATCAGTACCAGACCACGCAATCTGTTCGGGGTGTTCAATTGGCTGTCCTCGCTCGAGTCGTTGTGGCCTGGGGGCGTGCCCGCCAGCATCTCAGCCTCTTTGCCGAGGCTGTGTTTTCACTTTCGTAGACTCATTAGGCTCGCGACGAGCGTCAATCGGTACGCGGTTAAAATCCTGCAAAAGGCTGATGGCGGAAACGAGCGGGAGCTTCCGTCATCGGCCGGACTCAAGCCCGTCCTTCGTGGACGATCACCGCCAGTCGCCGGATCGCAGCTTCTACTTCCGGCGTGAAGGGGATTCCGCAATTGATCCGCAGGTAGTTGTCATACCGGTCGGAGTTGCTGAAGATCCAGCCCGGCGCGAAGCGGATACCTTCGCGCAAGGCAGTGTCGAACACGGCTCGCGGATCACGCAGCACAGGCAGTTCCACCCACAGCAGCATGCCGCCCTGGGGCATGGAGAGCCGTGTTCCCTCGGAAAAATGGGTGGCGATGCTTTCGGCGACCGCACTGCGCCGTGCGCGCAGGAGTCGGCGCAGACGGTTCAGATGACGGTCGAAGGCCGGGCTGGCCATGAACTCCCGCGCGGTGAGCTGTAGCAGGGTGTCATTGGGCCGGCTCTGTGCGTACTTGAGCATCTTCACGCGTGCATGCCAGCGCCCGCCGCTGATCCAGCCCAGACGCATGCCCGGCGCGAGCGTCTTGTGCAAGGACGCACAGTGGATCACGCCGCCGTCCTCGTCCCAGGACTTGAGCGCACGCAGGACCTGATCGTCATCGCCCAGCGCCGCGTAAGTGTCGTCCTCGATCAGGGCTACGCCATATTGCGCACACAGCGCCACCATGGCGGCCTTCTTTGCATCCGGCATCACACTGCCGAGCGGGTTCTGGAAATTCGGGATCACCACCACGGCCTTGATTGGCTGGGTCTGCAGCGCCAGCTCCAGCGCCTCGACCGACATGCCGGTCTGCGGGCTGGTCGGGATCTCGATGCTGCGCAGCCCCAAGCTCTGGATGATCTGCAACAGGCCGAAGTAGCAAGGGGACTCTACGGCCACCGTGTCGCCGGACTGGGTCACCGCCCGCAGCGCGAGGTTCATGGCCTCCGTGCAGCCATGGGTCACCACGATGTCGTCGGCTGTGAGGCGCATGCCGCTTTCCAGCGCGCGTCGCGCCAGTACCGCGCGGAAACCCTGTTCACCATGCCAGGGGGTGGGATTGACCAGCACGTCGGGCTGCATCCGAAGTGCCCGGGTCGCTGCATTCTTCAGCGCGGCAGCCGGGTAGGCGTCCGGCGAGCCGAAGGCCTGGGCCAGATTCAAGCGCAAGGAATGCTGCTCGCAGCGCGCCAGGAAATCCGAGACCCGTTCGTGGATGCCGAGAAACTGGGCCGCATCGATGCTGGCCGGCAGCGCCGGTTCGGTTGTCGGCTGCAAGGCTAGCCGCCGGGGCCGGCAGACGTAATAACCGGAACGCGCGCGGGCTTCCAGCCAGCCCTTTTCCTCCATGTGGCGGCAAGCCTGCAGGGCGGTGCTGAGGCTAACCTGATGCAGTTTGGTGAGCGAGCGTACCGAGGGCATGCGATCCCCCGGCTTGAGTGCGCCAGCTTCAATCGCGCCAAGGTAATGTCCGGCAAGCTGCAGATAAAGCGGTGAGGCTTCGTGAGCGGTGTGTGTGATGTCCATGCCAATGGTGCTCCACTAGGGCCTGTTGATGATCATCCGTTGATCCCGCTGATGATTATCAACAGGCCCTCGGGACACAACAGATACAGAAACTGTGTTCTGTAACCATAACAGTTGCATTCCGACTCTGCTGATCTGCTTCACAAAGTCTTCCCCTGTGTCTGCCCTGATGGCCTCGCAAAGCCTAGTCTTCAGTCAACGGATCAACAGGAGCAGATCATGCGCAGCACCCCGAAAAAGACCACCCCGTGCGTCCCCAGCGAAATCCTTCTGGAGCGTGGCGTGGGCCACTCCATGCATACCCGCAGGCAAAGCCGCATTGTCTGTCTGGAAGGGGAAGTGGAGATCAGTGAAACCATCATGTGGGTTGGCGCCCTGCCGCTGCGGATCACCCGCCACCTGCATCCGGGCGAATCCTGCCGCATCGAGGAAAGCGGCTGGCTGATCCTGCGTGCCAATCAAGCCAATACCCGCCTGCAGCTTGAAGTGCCGCCTCCGGCTGTAGCATTCGCATTGTTTGCGCAGCTGTGTGGCTGGCTGGGCAGCCATCTGCATCTGCATAGCGGTACGGCACAGGCGCACTGAACCCGCGTTTCCTGCAGGAGCCGGCGCTGGCCGTTCCAGTACTTGCCCCGGATGCAGGCCACAGGCCTGAATCCGGGAACGCTTTCAACGCGAAATCGAACTTC
>JAGTRY010000049.1 GCA_018262235.1 Pseudomonadota bacterium | reverse complement strand
TGGGTGCTGTCAGCGATTGCACCTGAGTGGAGGTCAATGCCGCCGCCTGATCGGAGGACATCGAGCGGATCTGCGCCATGCTCAGTTTGGATACCTGCGAGGTTGCGAGTGCTTTGACCTGATCGGTGGTCAGCTCGTTGATGATGTCGAGTTGCCCTGCTGTCAGTTTTTGCAGTTGTGGTGTCGTGAGCTGGGCATCTGCACTGGCGTCCTCGATTTCCCGCAATTGCTCGGCGCTCATTGCAGAAATCTGTGCTGTGGTCAGCGCTTTCACCTTGCTGGCGTCATCACGGAACGCATCGATCTGGTCCGTTTGCAGAACCGATATCTGGGCTGCTGTCAGATATGCCATCTGTTGGGAGTTGAGGGCACCAATCTGTGTCGTCGAGAACCCGTACTGGACCTGATCCGTAGAGAAGGCTTTGATCTGGGCTGAGCTGAGATTGACGATGGCGCTCGTGTCAATCGCGGCTACCTGATCTGCTGAAAGTACTTGAATCTGGGCTGTGGTGAGCTTTTGGATCTCACCCGCCTTGGCGGAGAGTGTCTTGATGTCGGCTGCGGTCAGCGATGCGATCTGGTCGGTGGTTGCGCCAGCGAACGAGGTAATGGACGACATGATGTACTCCTCACAATTCAATGTACTGTGGCATCAGCTGCTGTATGCCTTCGCCAAGACAGCGCACTTGGCTATCAAAGTTGATTACCCTCTCTAACGACGATATTTTTACAAGCTTTAGGGGGTTTTTAATTTTAAGGGCTTGTTTTTAGTGTTTTTGTCAGGACCAGCTCTCGCCGAGCTGTCTGGTAATACTGCAATCCATATTCCATGCAGTGCTGTGAAGAAATGAAGGTTGTATTCAGCGACTCTGCATGAATCGGCGACACATAAAAAACGGGGCAAAAGCCCCGTAGTGTCGAAGTTCAGTCTGAGAACCCGGATTTCTGGAAAATATTGCCGTGACGAAAATCGGCGTTGCCGCGAGATCGTTCGTTTGAGCAACTATTTTCCGTGCTGGCCTCTGTTGCGGATGAAGCCGGGATCCGGATGTCAGGTGCTGATTCGATGCTGGCTTTTCCTGGAACGAGGACGCTTTTTGAACGAAGGCGATTGGTCATGCCATGCCGCAGGTTTTCCAATCCCTTCGCCGAACGCGAAGTCGAAGGATCGAAGGGCCGGAGCCCTGTCAATCATGCTTCGACTTCAATCGCTTGTCCTGTTCGTTCAACAAACACTCCGCTTGACGACATTGAAACTAGAGACCCCTTATTTCAGCAGGGACAGTACCTGTTGCGGCAATGAGTTTGCTTGCGCAAGCATGGCGGTACCTGCTTGCTGGAGGATCTGCGTGCGACTCAGATTGGCTGTTTCTACCGCAAAATCCGCATCCAGGATCCGGCCACGCGAGGCGGAGATGTTTTCAGAGGATGTCTGCACATTGGTGATTGTCGAGGTGAAGCGATTCTGTATTGCGCCCATGTCGGCACGCGAGGAATTCACTTGTGTCAGTGCCTTGTCGACGATTTCCAGTGCCTGCTGCGAGCCGATGAATGTTGATATGTCGATGTCCTCAATATGCACTGCCGTTGAAAGTTGTGCATCGACCGGGGTTGTTATGCCTGTCAGATCGTTGAGGGTTAAACCTGTTCCAGAGCCGGTACTGGTGGGTGCGGTAAATACGAAATCCTCACCCTCGTTGAGTGAAGTCAGCGTGAGATGGCCTGTACTGTCGGTGGAGGCAAATACACCCGTTTGATCCATCTTTGCATTGATGGCATTCACGATATTGGCCGAAACTTCCGTGGGTGTATTGCCGACCGCGATGGTGACTGCATCTATTTTCACGCCGTTGATGACCATCCCGGAGAATGTGCCGGAGGCTGTGGCCGTGGCGGCGCTACCGCTGCTGACCAGTGCATCGGTCGTCGTCTCGGCCGCAGCGAATTGCGCCGTGCCGAGTTCATCGGCGTTTGCATCAACGATGTTGTTGATGCTGATCGTTTCACCGGAATTGGCGCCTACCTGGAACAGTTTGCTGGTGAAGCTGCCATCGAGCAGTTTGGTGCCGTTGAACGATGTCTGGTTGGCAACCCGGTCGATTTCAGAGATCAACTGTTGCACTTCGGCATTGAGGGCCTCGCGGTCCGAGCTCGAATTCGTGGCATTGGCGGATTGGACCGACAGTTCACGGATGCGCTGCAGGTTATCGCCGATGGTGGCCATCGCGCCTTCAGCCGTCTGCGCCAGTGAAATGCCGTCGTTGGCATTGCGGGCAGCCTGTGTCAGACCGCGGATCTGAGTTGTCATGCGTTCGGAAATCGCGAGGCCGGCAGCATCGTCTTTGGCCGAGTTGATGCGCAAACCCGAAGACAGCCGTTGCAACGAAGTAGCCAGCGAGCTTTGCGACGTAGTCAGATTCCGCTGGGCATTAAGCGACGCCACATTGGTATTGATGGTCATTGCCATGATTCGTTCTCCTCAAAATGTTGATCACTGAGTCCGGAGTCGAGCTCAGTCTGCCTGGCGTCGCCGGAAATCGACCCTGCCGTCCATGGCAGTACGACTTGCTGGGGCTAATGCACAGCTTGTGCCAGTTTATTGAAACGCCCTTGCAGCAAGGGTTTTGAGGGTGTTTTGAATGACGTGGTGCTTATGTGGAAAGTGCTTCTCGGCGGAATTTGCCGATTGAATACAGCAGGAGGGGCGTGTGCCGCCGGCAAATATTGCCGCAACGTGCTGCCTGATGTCGTTCAGGTAAACGTGACGCGGGCCAGGTCTCGGAGGAGAACCTGGCCCGCGAAAAGGGAAAGGTAAGAACTCAGTTGCCGAGCATCCAGCCGTCACGCCAACGAAGCAGGTTGCCGCCTTCAAGCATCCAGCCTTCGCGTACAAAGCGCTGCAAGGCCATGCCTTCTTTCCACAAGGCGTTACGGTCTTCGAGTTTTGCCTGGATCGTGTCGACCCAGTCCTTGAAGCGGTTGCGTACCAGCGAGACAGGGAAACCGCAGCGATAGGGTGCGAGATCGGTTGCAATCACCGGGTAACCGCAGATGCCGTACTCCAGCAGGCGCAGATTGCTTTTGCATTCGTTGAAGATATTTTCTTCAAGGGGTGCCAGCGCCAGATCGAGGTTGAGCTCAGCAAGCTTCTGTGGATATTCACCGATATGAACGCCTGAATGAAACTCCTTGATGCATGATCCCAGTCCTTCCGGGCACATGCCGAAAAACACCCAATCCACCTGATCGGCCAAAGCACGTACGACATCGGCTATGACACGAAGATCGCCTGTATGGCTCGAACCGCCTGCCCAGCCCACCCTTGGTTTGCGACCGGGTACTGGCGCATCCCGGACAGGGATGTTTCCCCAGAGCGTGTGGGGCAGGTAATTCGGCAAGACGGCTATTTCCGGATGGAAATTCGACAGCGCCTCCTTCAACGGGACGGTGGACACCACGATCCGGTCGCACATTTCCACGCCCTGGCGCAGGCGCCGTGTCACATCCTTGGGAACCTGAGATTTGTGGATACTGGCCAAGGGCAGGTTGGGCAGGTAATCGTCCAGTTCGAAAATCAGTTTTGCACGCGTGTATTTCTGATAGTTCTCGATTCTGGCGAACTGTTCATGGTTGATCTGTCGCTGCAGAACGATGGCATCCGGTTCGATACGCGCGGCTTCAACGGGGCCAAAGTAATCGGCAAAGCAACCGCCTGCAACCAGCCCGTTTTCAACAAGTGTCGTGGCAGGAGAAACGACGCGATACATGCCTGAACCAAAAAGATCCGCGCAGTGAGCCAGCAGTTTTTTCTGTCCTGGCAAAGCCGGGCGGAAAACCAGATTGCTCTCCAGTTCAAAGCCTTTGCCGGAAAGACGGAAATTCCGGTTGTAAGCGGGGTCGTTTGTCAGTACAGGCATCCACTTTTGATAGATGGCCTGTTTTTCGGCTTCGAAGCGTTTGATTTTTGCTTCCTGCTTGGCTTTGTCCTCGGTTTTCTGGCTGATATTGCCGACATGCATCACCAGCGCATGGGGGGTCCAGACAATGGAGAGACCGGATTCACGGGTTTTGATACACAGATCGACATCGTTGTACGAGACCTTGAAAGCCTCCTCGTCCATCCCGCCGACGGCTTCATAAACCGACTTCCGGATCATCAGGCAGGCGGCCGTTACGGCCGAGTACTGCTGATCAAGCTGGAGACGGCCAGCGTAACCCAGCTCATCGATGGCGGCTCCGATGAATGGATGGTCTGCCGGACCACGCAGGCCGAGTATCACACCCGCATGCTGGACCTTGCCGTCCGGGTACAGCAGCTTTGCGCCGACAATCCCGACCTCGGGGCGCAGGGCATGGTTGAGAAGTGCATCCAGCCAGTCATTCTTGATGATGGCTGTGTCGTTATTGAGCAAGACGAGGAATTCACCTTGTGCCTCCCTTGCTGCCAGATTGTTCATGGCAGAAAAGTTGAAAGGCTTGTTGAAGGGAATGACCCGCAACTGCGGAAGATTCAGATCGATAATCCCTTGCAGGTAGGCTTTTGCATCCGGTTCGGTGCTCTCGTTATCAACGATCAGGATTTCATAGTGTGGATAGGCCGTTTTTTCGGTCAGGGTTTCAATGCACCGACAGAGCATGGCCTGCTGATTTTTCGTCGGAATGATGATCGAAACCAAGGGTTTCTGTTCGTGTGAATACAGCACACGGAAGCTGCCTGGCAACAAACCGTCTGTGACGGTCGCGGCTACCTGACTACGGCTCAGATGGGCCGTGAGGACTTCGCGCAAGGCTTCGATATCTACTGCAGATTCACGATTTGCGTGAAAAACGATTTCCGGCAGATGGGTAATGGCCTTTTTGCCGAAACGTTCGTAGAAGCGGAAGGCATAGTCCTGAAAACCGGCCAGTCCTGACGAGGGATTCAAACCGCCCAGTTCGGTGAACGCTTTGCCATGCATGAACAGGAAACGGCCGATATAAGGTGTGCACCGCAGGAGGTCCAGGTCGAAATCCGGTTTGAATGCCGGGCTTTCAATCTCGTTCTTTGCGTTCAGAACATCCTCATCCACATAGGCCATGCTTGCCTGGGGCGTAGCAAGCAAATGCTGCGCTAAAAGCAGCAGTCCGCTTTGGGTGACCTGGTCTCCTGCGCGAACCAGGCACAACCAGCTGTCCGGGGAAGTCTGGGTCAGTTCCTGGAGCTGTTGTTCAGACAAAGCTGGCGTTTGCAGCCAGACAATGGCACCGGTGTCTTCTACCGGGCTTGGCAGTGGAGAGGCCACCACGAGCTGGATGGCGGGGTGTTGTTGAGCCGCAAAACTGTCAAATGTCGCGCCCAGCTCTTCAGGTGAAGCCTCGGTGGCATTGATGACAATCGTAAATTGGATATTCGCGACAGGCACCGCCGCTGTCAGCCGTTCAAGCTCGGCGAATTTCAGCTGCCGGGCAGCCAGCCAGTCCGGATAAGGGTTGGTGACGGGAGCTGCACGCTGTTGCACCCCTGGAACCCCTTCAAACTGCCCCGTCTTTTTTGCAGCCTCTTGCTGCAGGGCTTTTTTGTAGCGGTAACGGAGGGTATTCCATATGCCGCCAGCGTAAATATCCTGCCAGAGGGAAACGTTCAGGGCATTCGCGGTCTGGAACGATGAAAGTGAAAAGTCTATGCCTGCTTCCGAACAAACGTGCCTGACTTTTGTTTCAAGGTCGTCACCCGGGATGAGCGGATAAATGATCGTGTTCGTGAAAAGGGAAATGATCCCGCGATGGATCAGGAGTTCCAGGTTGATTTCGAATTTCGCGTGCCATTCCCTGTCGATGAAGTGGGTTTTTCCATCGGGGCTCAGAATGAAGTTCGAAGGGATGGCATCAACCCAGTTCTTGTCGAGTTTTTTGTTGCTGTGTGCAGTGTACAGGGCCGTCCGCCAGGCGTTCAGCAACTTCAGAAACTCGGCCTTGTTGTTGCGCGAGAGGCTTCTTTGCATGCCGACAAGAAGATTCTGGCCAGGCACATAGTTTTCTTCTGGAATTGAGTGTTCCAGCAGTTTGGTGCTGGGCAATTCATCGTTTGTCAGGCGTTCTTTCCTGACCTGGATGGATTGCGCCTGGGCAACGAAATTAGTGATGCAGTTGAGACCGGGAATCCGGTTGTCTGTGTACTTCTGCGCAATGATGTTCCGGTCAATCTGGCTTGCCTGCTGTGACCGGCTTGCCAGGACGAGGAATGAATTGGACAGTTCTCCCAGCAAACCTTCATCGGCTACAGAGTCCCAGGTCAGGTGGAGTCTGAAAGTCTCTTTGCCTTTACCGGAGTAATCCCGGTTTTCAAGACTGCTGACCAGATCTGCTGCATTGAATCCGGGCGTGTTGATCGCTTGCTCGGACAAGACGACTTCCGGAAGTTTGTAGTCTGGAAACGGGTAATAGAAATCCAGCGTTGAAAAACCGGATTGCTGCAGCTTTTCTGCAAGCTGACGTTTGCCGTAAGTGGTGATTTCCCGTTTGCCGTAGCGCCCTTCGATGCCATAGTAGGCGATGGAGAAGTGGTCTTCCGTAATGCCGGAGAAATACTTCAAGCCCAATTTGTTTTCAATGGCAACGACCAGAATTCCGCCTGGTTTGAGGGCCGAGGCCGCCATTTCCAGCGCTGCACGGAACGGATCTTGTGCGTCGAGATAAACCGGTGCGTATTCGAGTACGCCGATCAGGGTGACGACGTCGTAGACCGGTTCAAAGTCTACATCCTGAAAGTTCGCAACGTGGATGCGTGCCTGTTCGTGGTCCCGCACCCGTTCCGCCGCCACAGAAGCCCTGCGGAATGATCCTTCTACCGCATCGACGCGGCAACCTTTCTCTGCGAGGGCTTTGGTGATGGCGCCGCAACCACAACCGAGTTCGAGGACTCTTGTTGTTGCGTTGAGGTTTTGAAGGATCCTGAGGATATTGGCCCGGCGCGGTGAAAAATGGTATTCAGACGGCCAGTCGTTGATTCCTCCCACCAGTTCCGGTGAGAAAATATCTACGTTTTTGGCTGTCCGGACTGCTTCGTAAAGTCTTTTTTCAACCGCATCGCCGTCCGAATATTTGAAATCCTTGTTTTGGCCGGCGATCCATACGCGGTTGGAACTGTCCGGAACAAAATCGCTCAGTTTCGTCTTCTGCATAAATCCTCTTTCATTATTCGAGGAGAATTCGATCAAGTGTGTGGGGCCGGTATGGCATGCCTTTTCATGAAGGCTTGCGGAGCGGAATGCCTGGCCGGAGGTCTCACATCAGTTGCCAGCGAATAGGAGAATCCTTCGCTTGGCTTCTTGATTCTATAGTTTTTCGTGATGTGCCAAGCAGCAAATAGCCACGCTTTTGCGTGGCTATTGCAATCTGTCCGGGCGTACAAAAAGAAAAAGCCCACCCTCTTGCGAGAGTGGGCCTCTGGAGCCACGCTTACTTGAGAAGGCTGAGTACCTGTTGCGGTAGCGAGTTGGCTTGCGCCAGCATCGCGGTACCTGCTTGCTGCAAGATCTGAGCCTTGGTCATATTCGCAGTTTCCGTTGCGAAGTCCGTGTCGGTTATTCGTCCCTTTGCCGCAGAGATATTCTCCGAAGATGTCGCCAGGTTGGCAATCGTCGAAGTGAAGCGGTTCTGCACAGCACCCAGATCGGCTCGTGCGGAGTTCACCTGCGTCAGGGCTTTATCGACGATTTCCAGGGCCTGTTCAGAACCCGTGATCGTCGATATGTCAATATCTTTGATGTGAACCTCTGTGCTACCAGATGCTGCGGTCGTGCTTGCCACTGCCCCAAAACTGGTGGCCGAACCACTGATGACCAGATTGTCACCCGCCTTGATGGAGTGCAGTGTGTATTTGGTTCCATCCGTGGAGAGTTCGGCGTAAACACCGGTTTCATCCATCTTCGCGTTGATGGCGCTGGTGATGGCAGCGTTCTGATCCTTGATGGATTCTCCGCTGGTGATCGAAACATCATCAATGGCAATGCCGTTGATCGTCATCCCGGAAAGTGTGCCGCTTGCGGCGGCCGCTGCGGCCACGCCACCAGTGACATCTTTGGCAAATTGGGCGGTGCCCAGTTCGGACGATTTGGCATTGACGATGCTATCGATGCTGATGGCTTGACCTGCATCGGCGCCAACCTGGAAGAGCTGGTTGGTGAAATTGCCGTCGAGCAGCTTGGTGCCGTTGAACGAAGTCTGATTCGCCACGCGGTTAATTTCCGAAACCAGCTGCGTCACTTCAGACTGCATTGCATCACGGTCGGATTGGGAATTCGTGGCATTTGACGATTGCACCGACAATTCACGAATACGTTGCAGGTTGTCGCCGATGGTCTGCAGCGCGCCTTCTGCCGTTTGCGCCAGCGAGATACCGTCATTGGCATTGCGCGAGGCAACCGTCAAACCCTTGATCTGGGCGCTCATCCGCTCGGAAATGGCGAGGCCTGCGGCATCGTCTTTTGCGCTGTTGATGCGCAGACCGGAGGACAGACGCTGCAGGGAGGTCGTCAGGGAAGATTGGGAAGACGTCAGGTTGCGTTGTGCATTCAACGACGCGACGTTGGTGTTGATGGTCATTGCCATGATGAAGCTCCTTATGTATGCGTTTCTCACTTCCGGCTGCTTTGGCAACCGATCACGTGCTTGTAGCTCGTGTGTCTCTTACGTCAGTGCGGGCGAAGACTTTAGAGCTGCTTGATTTGTCGCATGTACCGCGCTGCCATGTGCCAATCTACGGGTCGATTTGGGGAGATATTTAGGGTGAAGTGATTATTCAGGCAAAAGATATTTTTGCAGCCCCCTTCAATGGTGCGCAAAGCCTGTTCACGCAAGGCTTTCAGGCATGTATGAAACACTGAAAATCAGTGGCATGAGCCTAAAGTTTCCAGAATGGCTGTCGAAATTGACAATAAGGCCGGATTGCGGGCTGTAAAAGAACGCCCCGAAAAACATGCGTTTGTGCTGTTTTTTTTCGGGGCGATCTTTTTTGTGATGCAGAAGGGAGAAAGGCACAGATCACATTACCCATTTGATAAAAATGGCTATGTGGTCTGTGTGTTTGAAGCAGACAAAACAGGCGTTTGCCTGCGCGGTTTGTGGATTGCGGTTAACGTCGCCGCATGTGCGCCTGCTTGTCGCCCAGCGCGAGATCCACCAGCCAGGTCAGGACGCTGTAGACCACGGCGCCGGCCATCGCCGACCAGAAGTCCGGCACAACAAAACCGGCGACGAGGCCGGATGCCATCCAGAACAAGAGTGCATTGATGACCAGGATGAAAAGGCCCAGGGTCAGGATGGTGATGGGCAGGGTCAGAAACAGGAGCAGCGGACGGATCAGGGCGTTGAGCAGACCGATGAGGATGGCAGCAATCAGGGCGGCAGAGAAGCTGTTCAAGTGAATCGAAGTGACGATCTCCGGCAGCAGCATCAGCGCGCCGGCATTCAGGGCCCAGCGAAGCAAGGTCATCATGTTTTTGATCCGAGTGATTTTGCACGGGCCAGACTGGCAGCCTGTTCAGTGGCGGAAGGTGCTGGAATGGCCAGCCAGTCCTGGATGTGGGTGCTGCCAAGCTTGCACAGTGCCCTGATGAAATCGGGATCTTCATTCAGGCAATTTACATAGCGGAATTCCTTGCCGCCGGAAGAAAGGAAAGCTGCCTTGCATTCCAGCGCGATTTCTTCAAGCGTTTCGAGACAATCGGCGACAAAACCCGGGCAGATCACATCAACTGTTTTGATACCCTTGCCAGCCAGCTCGCGCAGGGTTGCCTCGGTGTAAGGCTGTAGCCATTCGGCGCGGCCGAATCGCGATTGGAAGGTCACGACATATTGCTCGGGCTTGAGCGCGAGGTATTCGGCGAGCAGGCGTGCGGTCTTGTGGCATTCGCAATGGTAAGGGTCACCGCGTTCCAGCGAGAAACGCGGCAGGCCATGAAAGCTCATCACGATCTTGTCCGGCATGCCATGCGCCTGCCAGTGGCGGGTGATGTGCTGGCCCAGTGCATGGATGTAATCAGGGTGATCGTGGAAATTGCGCACAAAACGCAGTTCCGGCAGGTTGCGGATCTTTGCTGCGGCGGCAGCCACGCCATCAAAGGCACTGGCTGTGGTGCTGGCGGCATATTGCGGATACATGGGGAGGATGAGGATGCGCGTGCAGCCGCGAGTCTTCAGGCGCATCAAGGCGCCCTCGATGTCTGGCTGGCCGTAGCGCATGGCATAGTCAACCTGGATATCCGCCTGGCCCGCTTGAAGGAAGTAGCCAGCAAGCAGCTTGGCTTGACGCGCGGTGTGCAGGCGCAGTGGCGAGCCTTCCTTGTCCCAGATCTTGGCGTATTTCTCGGCGGATTTTTTCGGTCGGGTGTTCAGGATGATGCCATTGAGGATCAGCCACCAGAGCGCTCGTGGAATCTCGACCACGCGGGGGTCGGAGAGAAACTGCTTGAGGTAGCTGCGTACCGCCTTGGCGGTTGGCGCTGCCGGCGTGCCGAGATTGATCAGCAGGATCCCGATGCGCGGGAGGCTGCCATGGTCGTATTTCGGTTCATCGAGAAAGCGGGGCATGATGGGCCTTTGTGGGTAGCCTGGATGCAGGCCAGCAGGCCGGAATCCGGGCTACAAGTTGTTACGCGTTGCTAGACAAGGCACTCGACAACAGCCTTGCCGTGATATCGACAATCGGGATCACCCGTTCGTAAGCCATGCGCGTGGGGCCGATGACGGCGATGGTGCCGACGATCTGACCATCGACTTCGTAAGGGGCGGTGACCACGCTGCATTCATCCAGCGGACTCATGCCGGATTCGCCGCCGATGAAGAGTTGTACGCCTTCTGCCCGGTTGGAGATATCCAGCAACTGCACCAGGCCGGATTTCTGCTCGAACATGCGGAAGAGTTCGCGCAGGCGGGTCATGTTCGAAGAGATGTCTTCCACTTCGAGCAGATTCCGCTCGCCGGAGATCAGGTAGCTGGCGCTTTGTTCTTCGATGGCTTCCTGGCCAACGGTGATGGCCGCTGTCATCAGCTCGGTCATGTTCTGCTGCAACTGCACCAGCTCTCCACGCAGGTGTTCGACCATTTCGTGGAAGGCCAGACCGGCGCAGTGATGATTCAGATAGTTGGCGGCCGTGATCAGTTCGCTGGCGGAGTAGGCGCGCTGGGTGAACAGGATGCGGTTCTGTACGTCGCCGCCCATGGTCACGATGATCAGGAGCACGCGCGTGTCCGACAGGCTGACGAATTCGATCTGGCGGATCTTGGTGGCTTCGCGGCGCGGGGCGGCAACGATGCCGGCAAAACTGGTGAGTTCCGACAGGAGGGTGGATGCGGCCGAGAGCACGCGGCGTGGTTCATCCGGATGAATGTGGTGTTCGAGTTCACGCACCTCGGTTTGTGCCAGCGGCTTGACGGTGAGGAGGGTGTCGACGAAAAGCCGGTAGCCGCGTGCGGTGGGAATGCGCCCGGCCGAGGTGTGCGGGCTGGTGATCAGGCCCAGCTCTTCGAGGTCCGACATGACATTGCGGATCGTGGCGGGCGAGAGTTCCAGGCCGGATTGACGCGAGAGCACACGCGAGCCTACTGGCTGGCCTTCGGCGATGTAACGCTCGACGAGCGTTTTCAGGAGAAGTTGGGCGCGTTGATCAAGTTGCGGCATGGGGAGATTGTACGGGCAGGAAGCGGTATGTGGGGAGTACCGGCGGCTTTCTCTGTGCAGGTGCTTCTCAGGGGTGTGCTGTGGCTTGCTGATCCGGGGGTATGCCAGATTTTGCGGTGCTTCCCTGAAAAACGGGGATATGGCGCGCAAGGAGGACGCAGAGCCCGGTTCGAGCGGAGAAAACAAGCGTTCTCCCACCGCCCAAGCCGTGCTGCCTGTGGTTTAATCCTCGCCCATGGACGAGGAATTCCGGATCGTTGCCCTTGTTGGGAAATACCAGAGCGCGGATGTGGCCGAGGCTTTGGCGCGCATGGCTGGATTCCTGCAGGCGCGGGGTGTCGAGGTCTGGCTGGAAGCCAATACCGCCGAAGCCATCGGTCATGCGGGGGCTGCCCGCGTGGCGGATTTTGAAGAGATCGGCGAAGGCGCGGATCTGGTCATCGTGATGGGCGGCGATGGCACCATGCTGACGGCTGCGCGTGCGCTGGCCGGGCACACCTTGCCGCTGGTCGGGGTGAACCAGGGGCGGCTGGGCTTTTTGACCGACGTGCCGCATGACACGATGCTGGAACGCGTAGGCGAGATCCTGGATGGGCAGTATCTGCGCGAGCGCCGCGCCTTGCTTGAAGCGGAAGTCTGGCGCAATGGCGAACGCGTGTTCTCGACCATGGCACTCAACGACATCGTGCTCTCGCGGGGAGAAATCGGCCGCATGATCGAATTCGAGCTGCATGTGGATGGCGAATACATCTACACGCAACGCTCCGACGGCATGATCGTGTCTACGCCGACCGGCTCCACCGCCTATGCATTGGCGGCGAATGGCCCGATCCTGCATCCACGCCTGGCGGGGATCGTGTTGGTGCCGTTGTGCCCGCATGCCCTGACGTATCGGCCGCTGGCGCTGGCACAGGAGAGCATGGTCGAACTGGTGATCCTGGGGCCGCGTGATGGCGTGGTGCACTGCGATGGGCAGACGCTGTTCGAAGCCCGGGCGGGGGATAGTCTGCGCGTGCTGCGCTCGCAGCAAGGCGTGACGCTTCTGCATCCCGAGGGCTACAGTTATTTCGCCGTGCTGCGTGAGAAACTGCACTGGAGTGCGTTACCGCATCTGGCCTGAGTTCTCCTGATCTTTTTCGAATCCTGACTGAATAATAAAACCCATGCTGCGTCGTTTGCTGATTCAGAATTTCGTGTTGGTTGATCGTCTGGAACTCGATTTCCGGGCCGGTTTTGGCGCGCTGACCGGCGAGACCGGGGCGGGCAAGTCCATCCTGCTCGATGCCTTGTCGCTGCTGCTGGGTGAACGTGCCGAAGGTAGTGTGGTCCGTACCGGTTGTGACAAGGCCGATCTGGTTGCTGAATTCGAAATCGCGGCCGGTTCGCCAGCCATCGCCTGGCTCCTGGCCCAGGATCTGTCTGCCGATGAAGGCGTGGTCCTGGTACGTCGCGTCGTCGATGCGGGCGGACGCTCACGGGCCTACATCAACGGCATGCCCGCCACGGCCACGCAATTGCGGGAGCTGGGGGATTTCCTGGCCGATATCCATGGACAGCATGCACACCAGGCCTTGCTGCGGGCGGACGCCCAGCGCGAGCTGGTCGATGCGCATGCCGGCCTGCGGGGTCTGGCCAAGGAAGTCGGCGGGCTTTATCGGGATTGGCAGGCCGCACGACGTGCCCGCGAAGAAGCCGAACGCGGCATGGAAAACCTGCAACGCGAGCGTGATTTGCTCGCGCATCAGGTCAAAGAGCTGCAGGATCTGGCGTTCAGTGTGGCGGACTGGGATGCCTTGAATCAGGAACATGCGCGCCTGGCGCACGCGGCGACGCTGCTCGAAGGTGCCGAACTGGCGCTGGAAGCGATCAGCGAAGGTGAGACGCCACTTGGTGGTGAAGCGGAGCGGATGGCCGCCCGGCTCAGCGAGTTGGCCGGGTATGACAATAGTCTTGGCGAGATTGCCGAGCTGATCTCCGATGCCGCGATCCGACTCGATGAAGCGGCCCACGCCTTGCGTCGTTACCGCGACAAGGTTGATCTTGATCCGGCGCGGCTGGAGGCTGCCGAGCAGCGCATCGAAGCCGTGGTCAGCCTGGCACGCAAATATCGGGTTTCGCCCGAGGGGTTGGCGGAGCTGCTCGCCAGTTCGCTTGTGCAGCTCGAAAACCTGACCCAGCTGGCAGATCCTGCCGCTTTGCTGGCGCGTGAAGCCTCTGCACACCAGGCTTTTGTTGCGCAGGCGACACGCCTTTCAGCCGGGCGTGCGCAGGCGGCCCGGGCGCTGGGTGCGGCGGTGAGTGAAGCCATGCAGGAACTCGCCATGGCGGGTGGGCGCTTCGAGATTGCGCTCCTGCCCGAACCCGAGGGTTCGGCCGTGGGCTTCGAGCGTATCGAGTTCCAGGTGGCAGCCAATCCGAACCAGCCTTTGCGTGCCCTGGCCAAAGTAGCTTCCGGCGGCGAATTGTCACGCATCGGTCTGGCTATCCAGGTCATCACTTCCGAATCGCAATCCACGCCCACCCTGATCTTCGACGAAGTCGATTCGGGGATTGGCGGGCGTGTGGCCGAAATTGTTGGCCGGCGTCTGCGCGAGTTGGGCAGCAAGAGCCAGGTGCTGTGTGTGACTCATCTCCCGCAGGTGGCTGCGCAGGCCAACTGGCAGTGGCGCGTGCTCAAGGAAATTTCTGGAACGGAGAGCATCTCGCGTCTGATTGATCTGGATGAAGCAGGGCGTGTCGAAGAAATTGCCCGCATGCTTGGTGGCGTCAACATCACCGAAACCACACGCAGTCATGCTGCTGAATTGTTGGCGCAGGCTTGATTCGGGGTTTGCAGCAATCCGGATCAAGCACGTGCGCTGTGTCTTGGTGATACTGCCGTCTACCTAATAACCACTCAAGCATGTCATGACTCATCGCCTCACCCATCTGCAGGAAATCCCTTTGTGGCCGGATGTGCCACCGGGCTCAGACAATCTTCAAGTCACGGAAACCATCGAAGAGCGTAGCCACGATGTGACGGCCTTCATGGATCGTGCCGTCACCGGCATCCGCCAGCCCCGCCTGCTTGCCTATGTGCCGGCCAAGCCCAACGGCACGAGCATCGTGCTCGCCCCGGGGGGCGGTTACATCCGTGTGGTGCTGGACAAGGAAGGCATCGAGATCGCCGAATGGCTCAATACCTTCGGCATCACTGTTTTCATCCTCTTGTACCGCTTGCCCGGAGAAGGCCATGCCCATCATGCAGAAGTGCCTCTGCAGGATGCCCAGCGCGCGTTGCGGCAGGTGCGCGCCCATGCAGTGGACTGGGGCCTGGCTGCCGACAAGATCGGGGCGATGGGCTGTTCGGCGGGCGGGCATGTGATCGGGGCGCTGGCAACGCTGTTTGCCCGGCCGGTCTATACGCCGCTCGATGCTGTGGACGCCGTCTCGGCCCGGCCGGATTTCGTTTCGCTGCTGTATCCGGTGCTCACCATGGATGCGCGCTGGGCCCATCCAGGATCGCGTGACAGGCTGCTCGGGCTCGCGCCCGATGAGGCGCTGGTCAAGGCCTGGTCCTGTGAGGAACAGGTTGGTCGGGATACCCCGCCGTGTTTCATCTGTCATGCGGCCGACGATGCTTCGGTGCCTGTTGAAAATTCCGTACATTTCTACAATGCCCTGCATCACAAGCGCATTCCGGCGGCGCTGCATGTGTTTGAAAGTGGTGGCCACGGGCATGGCATCCGCCTGGCGCGTGGCAAGCCGGTCGAAGCGTGGACCGACCTTTTTGCAGACTGGCTGCGCGTATGCGGCTATCGCTGAACCTTTAGCACGGAGTCAAGATGACAATTGAAGAGGATCTGGCCCGCCTGGCCTTGCAGGAAGAGCGGCTGCAGTTCGCAAGCTTTGATGCGGAGACGGCCTGGGAACTGGGTAACCGTCTGCGTGGCAAGGCTGTGGCACGTGGCTACAGGATTGCCATCGAAGTCCGCCAGATGGGATTCCCGTTGTTTTACAGCGCACTGCCCGGCACTTCGCCGGACAATGCCGACTGGTTGCGTCGCAAGCGCAATGTTGTCGAGCGTTTCCACAAGAGTTCCTTGGCGGTCGGCCTCTCCATGGACAAGCGCGGGATGACGCTGGTCGAGCGCTACGGCATTCCGCTGACCGATTACGTGGGGGCCGGTGGCGGCTTCCCGATCCGCGTGAAGGGCACCGGTGTGGTTGGCTTTGTCGGCGTATCCGGCCTGGCTGCACGCGATGACCATGGCTTCATCGTTGAGGTGCTGGCTGACATGCTTGGCGCGTCGATCACCGAGTTGGCTCTGGGCGCGGCTTAGGTCTTCTCCATGCGGATTGCTCTGGTTCATCCGGCGGGCTTCAACTTCGTACCCGGCCAGCCGGATTTCACCGTGCTGGCCAACCGCATGGCGCCCATCGGCATCCTGCAGCTGGCCTCCTGGCTCGAAAAACACGGGCATCCCACATCCGTCCACGATTGCCTCGGGCCGAATGCACCGCGTGGCTGTGCTGCCAATGTCGAGCATATCCTGGCGACGAAGCCCGAGCTGGTCGGTTTCTCCGCCACCACCTCCGGGTTCATGGATGCGGTGGATATGGCCGCCCTTATTCGCCAGCGTGCGCCGCACGTGAAGATCGCCTTTGGCAACGTGCATGCTTCATCCATCGGCGCGCCGCTGCTGGAGCACTTCCCCGAGATCGACTACCTGACCATCGGGGAGGGCGAGGGCGCCATGCTCGATCTCGCCGAAGGGCGTGCCGAGAAGGAAATTGCCAATCTCGTGTATCGCGATGGCGGGGCTATTCTCAGCAATCCGCGCCGGACGCGTATCCAGAATCTCGACGAGCTGCCATTCCCCGCCTGGGAAAAGCTCGACGGCTTCCCGGCCGGCTACCACCTGCCGCTGTTTGCCTATGCCAAGCGCTGGGGGGCGACGATGATCACCTCGCGCGGTTGCCCCTACACCTGCTCGTTCTGTGACCGCACGGTGTTCGAGCGGCTCTACAAGGTCAATTCCGCGCAGTACATCTATGAGCACATGAAGTATCTGCGCGACCGTTTCGGCGTGCATCACATCAACTTTTATGACGATCTCTTCACCGCGCAGAAAAAGCGCGTGGATGAGTTGTGCACCTTGCTCATCGACAAGCCGCTGGGCATGAATTTCAATTGTGCGATCCGTACCGGCCATACGTCGGACGAGATGCTGCGCCAGCTCAAGGCGGCGGGGGCGCTGATGGTGTCGATGGGCGTCGAGTCTGCCGATCCGGCGATGATGGCGCGTCACAAAGCCGGCGTGAGTCTGGATGCAGTGCGCGAGACGGTGGAGAAGATCCATGCCGCCGGGTTGCGTGCCAAGGGTCTGTTCATCTTCGGTCTGCCTGGCGAGACGCCAGAAACCGTCAGGACGACCAGTGATTTCATCATGTCGCTCGATCTGGATGACATGAACATGACCAAGTTCAGCCCGCTCTACGGTGCGCCGCTGTGGGACGAGTGCGTGAGCGGTCGTGAAGGCGATTTCATCGAGGACTGGCGCTTGATGAATTGCCTGAATTTCGTCTACAAACCGGCCGGTTTCTGCTCGCGTGAAGAGATGGATGCGCTTTACAACTGGCACGTCAAGCGCTTCTACAATGGCAAGGCCTATCACCGGCGTTTTGCCCGGCGTCTGTGGGAACATCGCTGGAGCTTGTGGCATCTGGCGAAGAATGTTCCGAAAATCGTCCAGGCGGCGCGTTACTTCCACGCCAACAAGGCCGAACTGGAAAGCATGAAAACGGCTTTCCCGCTTCACCCGCGTCAGCCGCAGGGGCTGCGTGCCTCGTTGTCAGCCGAGTTGCAGGCTGATGCCCTGGCGGCCATGGCGCCGGCAGAGATCAAGGTGTCACGGCGGGTGAAAGCTCCGCGCGTGCAAGAGACCGTTTCCGGTCTTGTTGAGGGGGCGTGATCGGCCTCCCGATTTCTCGGAATAGAGGCCGATCTTCGTCTTTGTTCGCGGCATGTGCTTGCTGCAACTCGGGCATGCTTCTAACTTGAAGAAATCACGGCGGCGCAAGGAGCGCGCAGATCATGTCGACAATCATCTGCATCATTGGCGCCAAGGGAGGCACGGGCAAGACGACCCTTTCGCACATGCTGTGCTATGGCCTGGGTCTGATCGGCAAGCGTGCGGTTTGCGTGATGACCGATGATTGCCGCGAGCTGCCGCCACACGGTAGCCTGCCCTATGTGTTTGGTGATGGGCGTAGTGCCCAGGCGCGTGCCCGGATCATCTCCACGCTGCGTGAACGCGAAGGGTGGTTCGGTGTGATCGATGGGGGCGCCAACCGCATCGAGACCGATTCAGCGCTTTATCAGGCGGCCGATCTTGTGCTGCTGCCTTTTCGTGATTCTCAGGAAGACTTGCGTGTCGTCTGCCGGGATCTGCAGCGTTTGCCCCGTGCTTTTGCACTGCCCGCGCAATGGCCGAGCAATCCGTGGCAATACAAGGCGGCATTGCGCCTGCTGGAGTCGATGCCTGCCGAATTGCAGCACCGGACGCTCGCCCCGGTCTTCGCCGTCTCGTCTTCCAAACTGCTGCTGCAAACACCGCAACCCGTCAGCATGCCCACTCCTGTCAACAAGGTCTGCCGTGCGTTCGCGCAATACACCTTGCAGGTGCTGGCGCATGGTGCCGAACCTCTCCGTACTTCCCATACCGCGATCGGTGCATCCCGGCGCCTGGAAAGTCTGGTTGCCGCGCGCGAAACCTGAAGCGGGCAGGGCGGCGCACAAAAAAAGCCCCGCATGCAGCGGGGCTTTGTCAGGCTAGGGCGGTGATGCTCAGCGACGCGAGCTTTGCGAGAACACGAAGCTGTCGTAGGCGCGCTCGGCTACCTTGAACCACAGGTATTCGTCATCGCGGAATTTCTTCCACTGCGTATAGACCTTCTTGAAGGTCGGATACTTGGCGGCAAACTCATCGTAGAGCTGGAAGGTTGCGGCCTGGGCGGCCACCATCACTTCTTTCGGGAATTCGCGCAGCTGTGTGCCCCCTGCAACCAGACGTCGCAAGGCTGCGACGTTCTTCACGTCGTAATCCGCCTGCATCTGCACGTGAGCGTAGGCACACGCATCTTCGAGGATCTGCTGATATTCCTTGGGCAGCTCGTTCCACTTCTTGAGGTTCACATAGGTCGAGAGCTGCGGGCCGGCTTCCCAGAACCCCGGGTAGTAGTAATACTTGGCGACGCGGGAGAAACCGAACTTCTCGTCGTCGTAAGGGCCAACCCATTCGACTGCGTCGATGGTGCCTTTTTCCAATGACGGGTAAATGTCTGCCGGCCCCATCTGCTGGCCGACCACGCCGAGCTTGCTCATGACCTGGCCGGCGATCCCGGCGATGCGCATCTTCAGGCCTTTCATGTCGGCGACACTCTTGATTTCCTTGCGGAACCAGCCACCCATCTGCACGCCGGTGTTGCCACAGGGGATGTTGTGGATGTTGTAGCTCTTGAAGAGCTCGCGCATCAGTTCAAGACCGCCACCGGACCACATCCAGGCCGATTGCTGGCGGCTGTTCAGGCCGAAGGGCACGGCGCAGTCGAATGCGAAGGTCGGATCCTTGCCCACGTAGTAGTAGCTGGCGGAATGGCCCATTTCGACAGTGCCGTCTTTCACCGCATCCAGCACGGCAGCGCTGGGGACGATTTCGCCTGCGGCAAAAAGCTGGATCTCGAACTTGCCGCCGGTAGCTGCCTTGACGTGTGCCGCCACGGACTCAACCGTGTTGTACAGCGTATCCAGACTCTTCGGGAAGCTGGAGGCCAGGCGCCACTTGATGGTCGGCAGTGACGCGCTTTGCGCTAGGGCCGGTGCTGCCACCGCACCTACGGCAAGGCCTGCGCCCGCTTGTTTCAGGAATGAACGACGTTCCACTTTGTGTCCCCTCTCTCATGAAAGAAAAATCCCACCCGATTATCTGGGGGTGGGTACGGCGCTATCAGGTGGGTAAACCCTCACTCACCTGCAATTGTCATCTTTCCGATCACCAGCGACGGGCATTGTTTGCCTCCGCGGATGATCGTGTCGTTGCCGATGGCGACGATGTTGCGGAACATCTCGCGCAGATTGCCGGCAATCGTGATTTCCTGCACCGGATGGCTGATCTCGCCATGCTCGATCCAGTAACCCGATGCGCCACGCGAGTAGTCTCCCGTCACGTAATTGACGCCCTGACCAAGCAGATCAGTCACCAGCAGGCCGCGGCCCACTTCGCGGGCCAGCTCTACCAGGCTCTTGTCGCCGGGACGCAGGATCAGGTTATGACAGCCGCCAGCATTGCCGGTACTTTGCATGCCCAGTTTGCGTGCCGAGTAACTGCCCAGGAAATAGCCTTGCAGGATGCCGCCGGCGACCAGTTCGCGCGAGCGGGTGGCAACCCCTTCATCATCAAACGGCGTACTGCCCATGGCTTTGGGGAGATGCGGCAGCTCGTCGATATGCACATTGTTTGAAAACACTGGCTGGCCCAGCGCATCGAGCAGGAAGCTGGCTTTGCGATACAGGCTGCCACCGCTGGCAGCATGGACCAGATTGCCGATCAGGCCACAGGCTTGTGGCGCCTCGAAGATCACTGGCACTTCGCAAGTCGGCGCACGGCGCGAGCCCAGACGTGCCAGGGCGCGGCGTGCCGCGTAATCCCCGATGCGCGCCGGATCGGCCAGCTCGCGCGGATCGCGACTGCTCGAATACCAGTCGCCCGTCTGCATGGCATCGCCTTCACCGGCGATGACGCCGACGGAAACCGAATGGCGTGAAGTGGCAAAACCGGCGCAGAAGCCCAGACTGTTGGCCGAGACGAACTGGGACTCCTGCACATACACACTGGCCCCATCGGAATTTTTCACCAGGGGGCTGACATCGAAAGCGGCCGCTTCGCAGCGTTGGGCAATCTCGGTGGCTTCTTCGGGCGAGAGTTTCCAGGCGTGATGCAGATCGAGTTTGCGGACTTCCTTGTCCTTGCCGTGCCAGAGCCGCTCGATATCCGGTAAGCCCGCTGCCGAATCCGGGGCGGTGAAGCGGGCGATCGACAGTGCCGCATCCACTGCGGCGCGCAGGGCCGTGCGCGAAAAATCGGAGGAACTGGCGTGGCCACGTTGCTGGCCGACATAGATCGTGACGCCGATGCCCTTGTCACGGTTGTATTCGATGGTTTCGAGCTTGCCACGGCGCACGCTGACGCTGCGGCCGAAGCCTTCGGAGATATCGGTTTCGCACGCGCTGGCGCCGCTGGCTTTGGCGTAGGCGAGGATTTCCTGGGCGATATCGCGCAAAGCGGATTGGGAATAACTGAAACTGTCTTGCTTCTTGGACATGAGGGAGGGTGCTGGTGATGCGAAAGGCTATAATCTTAACGTTTTGAGACCCGCATGGCGCGGGCTTGTGCGAGCGCCTGTACGAAACTTGTACGTTTCTTCGCTGCATGAGCCTGGCCACACCCCAGCAATGGCCAATATAAAAGATACCGAAGACTCCTATTTCGTCAGCAAGTCGCAGAAGAAGCGCGACATGGATGCCCTGCAAGACCTGGGCAAGACGCTTACCGAGTATGCCCCGGCGCGCCTGAAGAAAATCCCCATGTCGGACAACCTTCGCGAAGCGCTGGCTGAGATGCATCGCATCACCGCCAATGGTGCGCGGGCCCGTCAGCTGCAGTACATCGGCAAGCTGATGCGTACCGAGGATGTCGAGCCGATCCGGGCTGGACTGGCAGCCATCGAGGGCAAGTCGCAGACCGAGATCGCGCGCATGCACCGCCTCGAAAAACTGCGCGAGCGCTTTCTCGAAGACGAAACCATGCTCACCGAGATCGGCAATCTCTATCCGGCGGCTGATCTGCACCGCCTGCGCCAGTTGCGCCGCAATGCCATCAAGGAGCGCACCGAGAACAAGCCGCCCAAGGCTTATCGGGAGATCTTCCAGATCCTGCGGGATTTCGAGGAAGGCGGTGTGCAAGCCGAGCATCCGCATCACAACAGTGATGACGAGTCAGCACATTCCCAGCATGCCCACCCGCAAACAGAACGGGCCCATCCGGATGAGTGAAATGTCGTCGGAACACTTGCGGATCGGCATCGTCTCCATCAGTGATCGTGCCTCCAGCGGTGTGTATGAAGACAAAGGCATTCCCGCGCTGCTTGAATGGTTCGGCGCGGCGCTTGCCAGTCCGTGGGAAGCCGTGCAGCGCTTGATTCCGGATGATCTGCGCGGAATCGAACAGACGCTTATCGAATTGGCTGACGAAGCCGGTTGCCAGCTCATTGTTACAACCGGCGGTACCGGCCCCGCGCCACGGGATGTCACGCCCGAAGCCACGCTTGCGGTGGCGGATAAGGAAATGCCCGGCTTTGGCGAAGAGATGCGGCGGATCTCGCGCCATTTCGTGCCGACTGCGATCCTTTCGCGCCAGACCGCTGTCATACGTGGACAGAGCCTGATCATCAACCTGCCGGGCCAGCCCAAGGCTATCCGCGAAACGCTCGAAGGTTTGCGCGATGCGGATGGCAAACTGCTGGTTGAAGGCATCTTTTCTGCCGTGCCCTATTGCATCGATCTCATCGGTGGGCCCTACATCGAGACCCATGCGTCGGTTTGCCGGGCTTTCCGGCCCAAGAGCGCGCAGCGGGTGAGATAACAACCAGCCGGCCTCTGCACGACTTGACCTGAGCGTGCTGACATTGCATCATCGCCCCATGACTTCCGCCCACACTTCCTTGCTTCGACGCCTCAGCGTTGCCCGCCGACCGGGCAGGCTGTGGCACGCGTGCATGAAGGCGGGCTGCGGGATCAGACGATGCTGATCGCAGCATCCTGATCTTTCGCTGCAAGTTTTCCTGGCGGGCCACGGCTAAAACCGTGGCCCGCTTTTTTTCGTCCGTCGTTTTTGGAGAACACCATGAAATCCTCTGTCCTGCCCAATCCATTGATGCAGATTACGCCGCGTCCCGATCAGGTTTTCGTGCGCGGCGAAGGCGCGTATCTGTTTGATGAGGCCGGACGCCGTTATCTGGATTGGGTACAAGGTTGGGCCGTGAATGGTCTGGGGCATTCTCCGGCCGTGGTTGCGGCAGCACTGGCGCATCAGGCTACACAATTGATCAATCCGGGGCCGGCCTTCTACAACCAGCCTGCGCTGGACCTGGCGGCGTGGCTGGCGGCGCATTCAGGCTTCGACCAGGTTTTCTTTGCCAATTCAGGGGCCGAGGCGAATGAAGGGGCGATCAAACTTGCGCGCAAGTGGGGACGCCTGCACAAAGGGGGCGCCAGCGAGATCATCACTTTCACCAATGGCTTTCACGGCCGTACCCTCGCCACCATGGCCGCAACCGGCAAGCCCGGCTGGGATACCTTGTTTGCACCCGCCGTGCCGGGTTTCGTGAAGGCAACTTACAACGATCTTGATTCGGTGCGAGCCTTGATCGGGCCGCACACGGTGGCGGTGATGCTGGAACCGATCCAGGGCGAAGCCGGGGTAATTCCGGCCAATACTGCGTTCCTGCAGGGCTTGCGTTCCCTGTGTGATGAGCATGCGCTGTTGCTGATCGTGGATGAAGTGCAGACCGGCTGTGGCCGTACCGGCAGCTTGTTTGCGCATAGTGCTGCCGGGATTGCCCCGGACATCATGACGCTGGGCAAGGGGATTGGCGGCGGCGTGCCGCTCTCGGCCTTGCTGGCGCGCGAAGCCGTGTGCTGTTTCGAGTATGGCGATCAGGGTGGCACCTATTGTGGTAATCCGCTGATGTGTGCGGCCGGGCTGGCGGTGATGCAGCGCATTGGCGAGCCCGGTTTTCTCGAACACTTAAATGTCATGAGTGCGCAGATGGCGTCTGGCTTGCGTGCCTTGAGCGCACGATTCGGTCTCGGTGAAGTGCGGGGGCGCGGGATGTTGCTGGCTTTGGTACTGAGTGCGCCGGTCGGGCCGGACATCGTGCAACGCGCACGTGACGAAGGCTTGCTGCTCAATTCGCCACGCCCGAATCTGCTGCGTTTCATGCCCGCGCTCAATACGATGCCTGCCGAGATCGAGGAAGGCTTGGTGTTGCTGGCGAGTGTGCTGGCGGGCCTGTCCTGAAAGGTTTGTGTTGCTGCGTTCGGCGGATTGCTTCAGGAAGAGCGCTGAAGCGGTCCGTCCAGCGCACTTCTCCAGACCTGCAGCTTTTCGGCCGGACGCATGCCGGCATGTGCCGGGCTGGTCGAGGGCAGGCTTGTGTAGCTGAGTTCAGGCATGCCCAGTCCCGGTAATACATGTCGACGGAATAAAGCCTTGGCCGTGCCGCCGTTGAAGCACACGCTGCGAATTTGCGGGTGGGCGGTGAAGAAGTTCGCGAAGTCGTTCGGCACGCTGCTGGCTGCGTCGATATCCGCATCCAGACTACCGGGGCGCACGCAGCTTTGCAGCACATCCCACACGGCGATGCCGGCTGCCGTGAGCCGGGTGCAACGTGCTGCATAAGGCAGGGCTGGATCAAAGCCGAGCAGTTCGCCCATGATCGGCCAGAAGCGGTTTTGCGGATGGGCGTAGTAACGCTGCGCCGTCAGCGAGGCCACGCCCGGCATGCTGCCGAGGATCAGCACACGCGCATCCGGTGCGGCAATCGGCGGGAAGCTGAAAACCGGATTCATGCCAGTGTCAAACAATGAAACCTGTACCTTTGTCACCCATTTTCTCGTTCATC
>JAGTRY010000048.1 GCA_018262235.1 Pseudomonadota bacterium | reverse complement strand
ACTCGTTTGGGGATTATTTCTTCACCTTCATCGGTTTCATCGGGTTGGCGGTTCCGCAGTTCCTGATGGCGCTGGTGCTGATGTTCATCGGCGTCAAGTATTTTGGTCACGACGTGACCGGGTTGTTCTCCGAAGAGTTCGCCAATGCACCGTGGTCGTGGGCTCGCGTGGAAAACCTGATGAGTCACTTGTGGATCCCGATGATTATTCTGGGTACCGCTTCGTCGGCCAGCTTGATCCGGATCCTGCGTGCCAACTTGATTGACCAGTTGTACATGCCTTACGTTGTGACGGCTCGTGCCAAAGGGTTGTCCGAAGTGAAGCTGCTGCTCAAATACCCGGTACGTATCGCGTTGAACCCGTTTGTCAGCTCGATCGGCTGGATTCTGCCCAGCCTGATTTCCGGTGCGGTGATTACCTCCATCGTGCTGAATCTGAACACGGTGGGCCCGATGTTGTATCAGTCGTTGCTGGCGCAGGATATCTATCTGTCGGGCACGATCCTCTTGTTTGTGTGCATGCTGACTGTGGTGGGTACCCTGCTGTCAGACATCCTCCTGGTTATTCTCGATCCGCGGATTAGGTTGGAACAATGAGCGAAAAGAAAACAGAGACCGTAGAGGTCGAAGAGACCGCCCAGGTGGTCAATATGGCGAATCTGCGTGGCGGGATTGAATACGCCTCGCAGTGGCAACTGATGTGGATGCGTTTCCGCAAGCACCGTCTGGCGCTGATAAGCATGTTCGTCGTGATTGCGTTCTACATGGTGGCGGTTTTCTCGGAGTTTTTGGCTCCGATGGATCCGGAACAACCTTCGAGAACGACGACCTACCAGCCGCCGCAATGGATCCATCTGTTTGACGGTTCCACCTTTGCGCCTCACGTGCTCAACTTCACGTTGACACGTGATCCGGATACGCTGGCGCCGACCTATGTGCTGGATGGTTCAAAGACCTATCTGACACTGTTTGCCCGTGGCTTCGAATACAAGATGCTGGGTCTGTTCAAGACCGACATTCACCTGTTCGGGCCGAAGGTCAATGGTCAGCGGATGTTCGTGTTTGGCTCCGACCGGTTGGGCCGGGACGTGTTGAGTCGCGTGATCTTCGGTGCGCGCTTCACCTTGTCGCTGGGTTTGATCGGTGTGACGCTGTCGGTGACGATTGGGATTCTGCTCGGCGGGCTCTCCGGCTATTACGGTGGCAAGGTTGACTGGGTCGTGATGCGGCTGGTGGAGTTCATTCTGTCATTGCCTACGATTCCAATCTGGCTTGCCATGGCTTCCGCACTGCCGAAGGATTGGCCGCCGCACTTCCAGTACATGGCTGTGACGGTGATCATTTCGCTGATCGGCTGGACCCACCTTGCACGGGTTGTGCGGGGACGTTTCCTGGCCATGCGTGGTGAAGTCTTCGTGGTGGCTGCCAAGCTGGACGGCTGTTCGGAAGGTCGCGTGATCTTCCGTCACATGCTGCCTTCACTGGCCTCGCACATCATTGCGGCAGTGACACTGGCTATTCCGTCGATGGTGCTGGCAGAAACCTCGCTGTCCTTCCTTGGCTTGGGTCTGCAACCTCCGGCGATCAGCTGGGGCGTTCTGCTCAAGGATGCACAGAAGATCAGCGTGATTGCCAATGCTCCGTGGTTGTTCATGCCGGGCGTGATGGTGGTGTGCGCCGTGCTGTCTTTGAACTTCTTTGGCGACGGCTTGCGTGATGCCGCCGACCCGTATACGCACTAAGTTTTGAGAATGGTTGATAACGTGAATACTTCATTGGATACACAATCAAGCGACATCATTCTCGACGTACGTAACCTCAAGACCTACTTCGGTACGGGTGAGAAGGCTGTACGTGCAGTTGATGATGTCAGCTTCAAGATGATGCGCGGCAAGACCTTGTGCATCGTGGGTGAATCGGGTTCGGGCAAGTCGGTGACGGCGCGCTCGCTCCTGCAGATCGTCGATCCCCCGGGCAAGATCCTTGCTGGGCAAGTGCTGTACTACGGGAAAGATCCGAAAGGCCAGGATCTGGCTAAATTGCACGAGCGCAGCAAGGAAATCCGCTCCATCCGGGGTCATGAAATCTCCATGATCTTCCAGGAGCCGATGACATCGCTGTCGCCCATCCACACGATCGGCAACCAGATCATGGAAGTGATCCTGTTGCACCAGAACGTGGACAAGGCTGAAGCGCGCGCACGTGCCATCGAGCTGTTGCGTCGGGTGGAAATTCCCAACCCGGCCGTGGCGATCGACAAGTACACCTTCGAGTACTCGGGTGGTATGCGTCAACGCGCCATGATTGCCATGTCGCTGGCGTGCAACCCGAAGATCCTGATCGCCGATGAACCGACGACCGCGCTGGACGTGACCACCCAGGCTGAAATCCTGGCGCTGATCAAGGAACTGCAAACGTCCTACGGCATGGCGGTTCTGTTCATCACCCATGACATGGGTGTAGTGGCAGAAATTGCTGATGAAATCGGCGTGATGCAGAACGGCAAGTTGCTGGAGTTTGGCTCTGCGGAAAAGATTTTCTACGAAGCTCAAAATCCTTACACCCTGCAACTGATCGATTCCGTGCGCAAGCTCGAAACCTCAGCGCGTGCCGCACGTGGCAGCCGGGTGACGGACAAGAAGCTGATGGAAATCCGTGGCGTGTCGAAGATCTATCCTGCACGTTCGACCTTTATGGGCAAGACCAATCCCCCGTTCAAGGCGCTCGATAATGTTTCGCTGGACGTGTTTGAAGGCGAAAACCTCGGGATCGTGGGTGAATCCGGCTCCGGCAAGACCACGCTGGGCAACTGCATCATCCGCGTGCTGAGCTGTTCCGGTGGTGAAGTGTTGTTCCGCATGGCAGATGGCCGCATCTCTGACTTGGCCAAAGCCAAGACGCACGAGTTGCGCCAGGTTCACCGCGAAATCCGCATGGTGTTCCAGGATCCGTTTGCCTCGCTGAACCCGCGTATGACCATCGGCCAGATCGTTGGCGAGCCGCTGCTGGTTGCCGGGACTCACGAAGGCGCGGCACTGCGCAAGCGCGTCGAAGAGCTGTTGGCCATGGTGGGCATGCCGCCGGAAGGTATGGAACGTTATCCGCACGCCTTCTCTGGCGGTCAGCGTCAACGTATCGGTATCGCCCGTGCGCTGGCCTTGAACCCGCGTCTGATCATTGCTGACGAAGCCACTTCCGCACTGGATGTGACGCTGCGTTCGCAAGTGCTGGATCTGTTGCTGGATCTGCAAGACAAGCTGAACCTCAGCTTCATCCTTGTCTCGCACGATATTGGCGTGATCCGTTACTTCTGTGATCGCGTGGCCGTGATGTACAAGGGTCAGGTGGTGGAACACGGTCCGGCAATGAAAATCTGCTCGACGCCGGATCATCCCTACACCAAGGCGCTTATCTCTGCGGTGCCGGGTACCCACCCGCGTGATAAGCGGATCGTCAATCGCCATCGCTACGATGCAGACGCGCAAGCGAGCGGCATCAAGCTGGGCGGTAACTGATCGGTTGTCTGGTGTAGCAAGAGCTACTGTTCAGTAAGCCTACTCATCGGCCACAGAGCAATCTGTGGCCGATTTTCTTTTGTAGCCTTCTAGGGTTTCATGCTCAGCACGCGCCATGAAGCGTCTACAGGCCAAGCTCTCGTACTTGGTCGAGAAGGGGGCGTCACTTGGCGGAACGAATGCGCGTCAGATCAGGCGGGATTGACATCCCTGCGCATGCTTCAACTGGGAGGGGGAGGGGGCTCCCAACGTACAACGCCCGACACCCGATAGCGTATATCGGTTGTCGGGCGTTCACTGTTGGACGACCCAAGGTGTGTACAGGAGCGCGCCTGACTCAGCCCTCTGTTTCGCGCGTGACGCGCAGGATTTCATCCAGTGAGGTAATTCCCGCGCGGACCCGGTCGAAGCCATCGTCGCGCAGGCTGAGCATGCCGTGTTCCGTAGCATGGATCCGCAATACCTGTTCGTTCGCCCGGTCGTGAATCAGGCTGCGGGTGGATTCGTCGAACACCATCAGCTCATATATGCCGGACCGGCCTTTGTAGCCCGTGTTGGAACATGCCGGGCAACTGCCCGCACGGTACAAGGTGTGGCTCGCCGGGATTCCGAGCAAAGCCTGCTCGGCCGGATCCGGCTGGTAAGCCACGCGGCATGCCGGGCACAGGCGGCGCACCAGGCGCTGGGCCAGCACGCCGATTGAAGATGATGCCAGCAGGAAGGGCTCGACACCCATATCGATGAGGCGGGTCATCGCGCTGGGGGCATCGTTGGTGTGCAGGGTGGCCAGCACGAGGTGGCCGGTCAGCGAAGCCTGGACGGCGATCTGGGCGGTTTCCAGGTCGCGGATTTCACCGATCAGGATGACATCCGGATCCTGCCGGAGGATCGCGCGCAGCGCCCGGGCGAAACTCATTTCGATACGCGAATTGATCTGGGTCTGGCCGATACCGTCCAGTTCGTATTCGACCGGGTCTTCCACGGTCATGATGTTCAGGTCGCGCGAATTCATCTGCGCCAGCGCGGCGTATAGCGTGGTCGTCTTGCCGGAGCCGGTGGGCCCGGTGACCAGCAGGATGCCGTGCGGCTGGGTGAGCAGACCCTGCATGCGCAGCAGGGTAGCCGGCGGCATGCCGAGGCTGTCGAGATCGAGACGGTTGGCGGATTTGTCGAGCAAGCGCAGCACGACGCGTTCGCCATGCGCCGTGGGCAGGGTGGAGACCCGCACATCCACGGGGCGGCCGGCCAGGCGCAGGGTGATGCGGCCATCTTGCGGCAGGCGTTTTTCGGCAATGTCCAGTCCGGCCATGATCTTGATCCGTGACACGATGGCAGCATGCAGACCCCGTTGTGGTTCGATCACATCGCGCAGCCCGCCATCGATGCGGAAACGCACCGTGGCACGCGATTCGAAGAGTTCGAAGTGGATGTCGGACGCACCTTCGCGCAGCGATTCGGTCAGTAGCGCATTGATCAGACGAATGACCGGGGCATTCTCTTCCGCTTCCAGAAGATCTTGTGTCTCGGGCATTTCTTCAAGCAGGCTGGAGAGATCCACCGAGTCGGCAATGTCCTCAACCATTCTCGAGGCGCGGGTGCCGCCCTGATTGAATGCCTGGGCGAGACGTTCCTGGAAGTCTATGGCAGACAATACTTCAAGCTTGAGCGGGCCGTCGAAACTGCGCCGCAATTCGGCCAGCATGCCGGCATCGCCACCCTGACGGAAACACACCTGCATGACGCCATCTTCAACGCCTTCATCGAACAATCCGTATTCGCGGGCTTGGGCAAAACTGAGCAAACGATCACTCATGGCGCTTAGGGCTTTTCTGGTGAAGAGGCAGGTGCTGCGGACGCTGCATCAGAAGTCTTGACGACTTCAACGCTGACCTTTTTTTCGGTTTGTTTTTTGTCTTCCAGCTTGGGCAATTCAACCGCTGGCAGCGGCGGGAGAACTTTGCTCTTCTCCGGGTTATATTGTGATTGCTGGGAACGGATGTACTCGTAGCGCTCGTTTGCCAGGGCGTTGTTGGCGGCACCGTCCTTGAGTAGAACCGGATGCAGGAACACGATCAGGTTGGTTTTGGTCTGGCTACGACTGCGATAGCGGAACAGTTGCCCGAGGTAAGGGATGTCGGCGAGCAGGGGAACACGGTTTTCTGAATTGGTGACCTTGTCCTCGATCAGGCCGCCGAGCACGACGAGTTGCCCGTCATCGACCAGAACCTTGGTTTCAACGGAGCGGACTTTCAAGCCAATCCCGTCCGTGGAGTCGACAGTCGAGTCGATGCTGGAGACTTCTTGCGCAACGGTCAGGGTGATGGCGCCACCTTCGGAGATCTGGGGCTTGATCTTGAGTTTGACCCCGATGTCCTTACGTTCGACCGAGGTGTAGGAACTGGAAGTGTTGACGGTGGTACCGGTTTTGATCGGAATGTTCTGACCGACCACGATGCGCGCTTCTTCGTTATCCAGCATCTGGATATTCGGTTTGGACAGCACATTCGCGTCGCTTGATTCTTCAATGGCCGAGACCATGGCACCAAAGGAACCCGCGCCGACCACCAGGTTGAAACCGCCCGGAACTGTAACGCCTGTCGTGCCACCCGTCAGGTAACTGGTGGCGAGGGTGCTCAGGTTATTGGTCGATGTGGTTGAGACCGAAGAGAGCATGCCACCGAACAGGCCGGAAGCCGTTTTGCCATAGCCGCCCCACTGGACGCCGGCTTCCGCACTCTTGCTGACGTTGATTTCAGCAATCAGCGCTTCGATATAGACCTGGGCGCGACGCACATCGAGTTTGTCGATGATGTTGCGGATATCGTTGTAAATCCGGTCCGGGGCGGTCACGATCAATGAGTTGGTGACTGCATCGGCCTGGATCAGTACTGTAAAGCCATCAATCTTGACGTTGGTGGAAGAGGTCCCCGCGGACGTGGAATTCTGTGCCGCAGAGGAGGCCGCTGTTGAACTGCTTGTGCTTGACGAAGAGGTCGTGCTGGCGCTGCTGCCTGTGCCGGATAGGCCGGAGGAATTGGAATTGCTGGAGTCCTGACCCGTGAGAATGCCGCGCAGCGTTGCACCCAGGCGCGTGGCTTCGGCATTTTTGAGGTAGACCACATGCATGGTGCTGCCGTCTGTCCCCGGTTGGTCGAGCATGTCGACGATGCGCTTGATGCGTTCAATATGGGCCGTCGATTCACTGCTGACCAGTAACTGACTGTTCCGCACGTCGTTGACGATCAGGACGCGTTTGACACCGTCGGCCACCGGAACGGGGGCTGCCGAACCTTGCAGTACGACTTCCGGCACCATGCGGGCGATGGTTTGTGCTACATCCAGCGTCGACGCATATTTGATGGGAATCGAAACAATGTCGGTCAGTGGTGGATGGTCGATGTTTTCGATCATCGCGTTGATACGCGAAAGGTTCTCGGCGTAGTCGCTGATGACGAGTACGTTGCCCGCCTGGTAGGCAGCGATGACACTGTTGGCGCCGAGCAGCGGTCGCAGTACCTGAGCCAGTTGGCTGGCGGATTCAAAGCGCAGGGGATAGACCTGGGTGACGAACTTGTCGCCTGTCCCTGTCGTATTCTTCCCCAGCAGAACGGCGGAGCCTTGTTGCTTGGCATCTGCTTCAGCGACGACTTTGACGACGGTTCCGTTGTCGATCAGGGTGATGCCTTGCTGGCGGAGGGCGCTCTGCACGATGGGCAAGACCAGGTTGCGGTCTACCGGCTGGTTCGAGACGATGCTGACCGTGCCTTTGAGTTTGGGGTCGATGACAAAGCTCTTGCCCGTGATGATGGTGACGGCTTTGAGGGTGGCTTCGAGGTCCGAGTTGACGAAATTCAGCGTCACCCGATCGTCCGCCGCATGCACGGAAGAGAAAAGGGCAACGCACAATAGGCAGGTGGCAGTGAGGGCTTTGACTTTCATGGCTGGATCTTGAAGTTGAGTTGTTGCTGTTTGCCATCACGCAAGATGGTCAGGTGGACCTCCTGCGATTGACTGAAATGGTGATAGACCAGGGAAATATCGGCAAGCTGCGTCAAATCGCGATTGTTCACGCGTTTGAGGATATCGCCATCGCGCAGGTTCAGGACCTTGGCCAGTGGCTGTTCGCTGGCAGAGGCGACACGGATGCCCCCACCGGCAAAGTTTGCGAGACCTTTGTCCCAGTCGCCCAGATTACCGCCTTGCGCAATGCCGGCGAGCTGCCCGCGTGACACGTTCACGCTCTGGGACGGAAGCTCGGGCGCGGAAGCGGCAACCGGTGCGGCAACGGGCGTAGCCGGCGCGCTGCTGGCGGAGGCGATCAACGCGGTTGCAGGTGTGGTCGGGAAAGCCAGTTCGCTGCGTGCGCCGGCCTGCTCGAATACCACCCGGTCCGCCAGGACGGAGACGAGTCGCAGACCCGGGCGTACGTCCTGGCCGACGGCAATCGCGACCGGATTGGGCTCGACCCCTTTCAGGAGGGCAACACCACGCCGGCCGGCGACAACTGCGATTAGCTGCAGTCCGGAGGTGGGGTTGGCAGGTCTGGCGACATCGCTGTTGGAGAACCAGCGGCTCAGCGCGTTGCGTGCCGAACCGGTGTCTGGCGCAGGAATGGCGGGAAGCACCAGCGCTGGCGGGCTGCCTTGCCAGCCCAGCACTTGTGCCAGCAACCCGGCCAGTTGCCAGCATAGCAAGAGGCCAAGCAGCACGGTCAGTGCGCGCAGGGCGCGATTGGCATCAGGACGCCAAGCCATCATACCGGGCGGCAGGTGCCAGGAGAAAGAGGTGGGGAAACTGAGTCGCATGATCACGAGTATTTAAGTCTTTCCGGACAAGTATTGCATTGATTCGACCAAGGTGCTTCATGAATCCGCCAGCGTGCTACGCCGGGTCCACAGCACTTTGGGAAGATTGGCGCCATCGCGTCTGAGCATGGCTTCGTAACCGAGGTGAACCTGCTCATACCAGGCGTCCACGATGACCATGAAATAGCTGCTTTGCACGGAGACCGCGTCTTCGTTCAGCGTGTTGCGAAGTCGGGCGGGCAGGGCCGATCTGAATTCACTCAGACTCATGAACGGGTTGCCTGTGCGGCGTGCGATCAGTGCACTGGCCTCGCCGGACGAGAGATCGGCAATCGCCGCCTGCAAGGATTCGGCGTCGGCAAAATTGGCATTGATCGGGGTTCCTTCCGGCAGGACGGTGGCATGTTCTGTCAGGATCTGGCCATTGGCCGGCGAGATGCTTGCCCGGCGCAGCAGTTCGGACAGTTCCGGCGCACTGTTCGGTTCGAGTTTGCGCACGTCCTGGAAAGCGCGCAATACATTGGCGATATCTTTGGCCGGGATCCCGAAAGCACGGCTGGCACGTGTCAGGGCGGGGGTGTCTTCATTGACGGTGGCGTTACTGGCCGGAAGCAGGTTGGTGAGGTTGAAGTGCCCCTGTTGTTCGCTCAGGCGCCCTGCAATGTGGCCCGCTTCCACTGCGATCGGCGGGATCGGGATGGTCCAGGCTTCAAGCAGGTGATCGACCTTGTTGTTGCGCGCGTCATCACGCAGGGTCAGTCGGGCCATATCGATGGCTGAGTAGGCAATCGTCGTGGCGATGGTCAAGCTGTTGCGATTTTCCAGCTGACGCATCCACAATTGCTGGCGCTCGGTAAACAGTAGTGCCATGGTCGCCACGATTGCGACGACCAGCAGTGCCACAATCAGGGCAATTCCACGTTGCGAATTGGCGCAGGATGTCCTCATGGCAAGTAGTACATCCGTTCGAATTGGCCGCGTCCGGCCAGCGTCAGGCGCAGCCGCATGCCACGCGGACGCGTGCTATCTGCGAGATCCTTGGCGGGCCAGAGTGCAAGCCACTGGTTATTATTGTCAAGGAAGGCCAGGTCACAACGCTCCACCTGATCGAGTAAGAGATTGGGTTTGCTGATGGCAGTGGCTTTTTGCGCGACTGCAGACCAGGTGGTATCGGCGATGATTTCAAGCGTCAGCTTGCTATCCTTGAGAATGTAACGGGCATGTACCGGTTCGTGGTCACTACCAAAGCGCAGAACATCCAGTTGGCATTGACTGCCGCTTGTCGAATTGCTTGCCTGGATTGCCGAGCGGACTTTTCCATTCGTGTCTTTCCAGCTGCGTGGTGCCACCTGGGTGATGTCCAGCCCGATCCGTTCGAAGACAAGTTCCAGCTCGCGCCACATGCGCATTTCATGATCCAGACGGGCCTTGGCGCTGGTCATGCTATCCAGTCCGCGATAGGCCAGTAGCGTGACGACGGCAAACACCGACAAGGAGACCAGCACCTCGATCAGGGTGAATGCGGCCATGCCGCGCTTGGGTTTAGTTGGTGACACGAGAGACATAACTCACCTGGCGTGCCAGCACGTCATCGGGGTTCTCGGAGGCAAACACCTTGATCTCGACGCGGCGGACACTAAGGTTGGGGGTGATCCCGGTTTCCTGGCGCCAACTGAATTCAAAGCGACCTTCCTGGGCCTTGCCGCCTTTGGCGCCCATGTCTGGAAAACTGCGGCTGGCCAGTAATTCATTGGTGACGTTGCTGGCCACCCAACCGGCGAGCGTGCGCTGCTGCAATTCATAGCCTTTGTCTGCCCCGAAACTGCTGGCACGGATGGCCGCGCCCAGCGCGATGCTGATCACGGCCAGCGCGATCACCGTTTCGAGGAGTGTGAAGCCCTTACTCTGTACCATCCCGCGCGTCCTGGAAATCCTCGACGGTAATTCGGCCAAGCACATCGCCGACGACCCTTACGCGGGCCTGGCCACCTTCAAGAACCAGCGCGAAAGGTTCCAAGATGCCATCGGCAGAGAACACCAGGCGTTCGCCCAGTGGCTGGACCTTGTCGTTGACGAATTGTCGTTGTATGCGTACGTCGTTATGGAGTTTGCGCGGGAGCAGGGCGGTCTGGTCGGTCAGGGCCAGCCACTTGTGTTGCATCTCATCGCTGCGCCAGAACTGGTAGCCCGTGCCGTCGCTGGAAAAGGCCAGCGACTTGCCACTGTAGATCGCAGTGTCACGGGCAGACTCCAGTGCAATGCTTAGACGCTCGGCACTGGTGCGGGTGGCACGCAGTCCCGAGTCGTCAAAACGCACCACCGCCAAACCGATGATCACCAGTACCACCGCCATGACGACCAGCAGTTCAAGCAGGGTGAACCCCGTTTCGTACGCGTTGTGTGCATCTCGGTTTGCGCGGGCGTTGCCCTTGCGAGGAGTCATGGCCTGTTCGCAGACAAGAATGATGTTCAGGGCATCCAGTTGCCGATGTCGGCGTCAAACCCTTCTCCACCAGACTGGCCATCCGCACCGTAGCTCATCACGTCGATGTCGCCATGGAGTCCCGGAATCAAGTACAGGTAATCGTGACCCCAGGGGTCTTTGGGCAGGCGCTCCAGATAGCCCCCGTTTTTCCAGTTGCCGGAAGTTTGATCGTCGGCCGGTTTGGTGATCAGGGCTTGCAAACCTTGTGACTGACTCGGGTAACGACCGATATCGAGCTTGTAGAGTTTGAGGGCGGCCACGATGGCGCCGATATCCTGTTTGGCTGCGACAACGCGCGCTTCACTGGGACGATCCATGATCTTTGGCACGATCAAGGCGCCCAGGATGGCCAGGATGGAAACCACCACGAGGATTTCAATCAGGGTAAAACCCTTGCTGCGACGCTGCATTTTCATATTGGTCCCTACTTGATCAACTGATTCATTTCAAACACCGGCAGCAGGATTGCCAGCACGATAAACAACACCACGGCGCCCATGATCAATACGACGGCGGGCCCCAACAACGCGGAGAAGGTTTCCACGCGACGCGACAGGCCGGCGGATTGTTCGGCTGCGGCACGTTCCAGCATGGCGTCCAGGCGGCCGGTCGCTTCGCCACTGGCCACCAGATGTACCAGGATCGGAGGGAATGCCTGGGCTGCGGCCAGTGCACGTGCCAGCGAAACCCCTTCACGGACCTGGCGGGCCGCCTGCTCGGCGGCAGCCTTGAGCGGCAGATTGCTCATGACGCCGCTGGCGGCCGACATGGCCGTCAACACCGGGACACCGCTGCCGGCGAGAATCGCCAGGGTGCTGGCAAAACGCACGGTTTCCGCGCTGCGTTCAAGCCGGCCGAACCATGGCAGACGCAGGCGGCGGGCATGCACGCGGAAGCGGAATTCCTCGTGCTTCATCGCACGCAGGAACACGATAAGGCCGATGACGATCAGGGCAATCAGCCATATTCCCCAGTTGCCGAGAAACTGGCTGGTCGCCAGCAGCAGGCGGGTGGGCAAGGGCAGGGTCTGTTTGGCTCCCTGGAAGACCTGCACCATCTGCGGGACGACCCAGGTAAGCATGCCAATGATCACTGCTACCGAAACCAGGATCACGCAGGCCGGGTAGATGAAAGCCATCGACAGGCGGGATTTGAGCTCTTCGCGGCGCTCCAGATAATCGGCCAGGCGCAGCAGCACGCCGGGCAGCTTGCCGGACTCCTCCCCGGCATGCACCAGCGCGCGGTAGAACGGGGGAAACACGCGTTCATGGCGTGCCAGCGCAGCCGAAAGCGACAAGCCGGTGGCGATGTCGTTACGGATCAGGGTCAGCAGGGTCTTTTCGCGTTTGTGTTCGGATTGTTCTCCGAGTACGTTCAAGGCCTCGTCAATGGCCAGGCCGGCATCCAGCAGGCCAGCGAGCTGGCGCGTCAGGGTCGCGAGATGAGCGCCGCCCAGGCGCAGGGATCGGCCTGCGCCGTTGCGTTCTTCCTTGATATCGATGACGACCAGACCTTGCTCGCGCAGTAGCGCTCGGGCGTGACGCGTCGAATCGGCCTCGATGTGGCCGCGTTCGACACGGCTTTTGTCCTCACCTGCCAGAACCTGGTACGAATAGCCTGCCATGACGTGATCCTCAGGGCCGCTTGAAGTTCAGGAGGTATTGCCCCTGATCGCGCGGCAGCGTGGCCAGCAGCGGAGCAAGGCCGGGCAAGTCTTCAGCCGGCTTCAGATGCAGACTCAGATCCACGGCCTTGTTGGCCAGGGCAAAACTGCCTTCGCCATTGACCTGCAGGGCGCCTCCCAGACTGCTGACCTGCAACTTGCCGGCACCCGCTGCATCGGCGTCGATGCTGACCTGATAGCTGCCGAGCAGGGCGGCTTCAGTGGCCATGGACGAAGATACCCGTTCCAGCCGAAGTGTCAGCTTGAGTGGCTCGTGCAAGGCCAGATGCGTACTTTCAAGCTGTACCGTACCGCCCAGGCGCACGCCTGCCAGGGTCTGGTTGAAGCGGGTCAAGGGTTCCAGCGGCAAACTCAGCTTGACCTGCTCCAGTGCTTGCTGCCGCGGGCCCACGAGCACGCGTACTGTACCGGGCTGGCCATTGTGTTCACCGGAGAGCTGCCAGATCAGGGATGCATGGAGCAGGCCGAGAGGTTCGAACTGCCAGTGCAATTTTTCCTGCGTGACGATCCCTTCAATCCCCAGTGCGCTGGCGGAACCGTTCCATATGCTGCCTTCCACGCCTGCCAGGCTGACGCTGGGTGGCAGCGCGTGGGCGAGCAGACCTGCAGGCAAGCGCACGATGAAACACAGGATGAAGATCAAAGCCAGGGTGAGGCCCCAGCGTACGGACTTTTTCATGGGGCACGCTCCAGAATTGCCGTCGTGCCCGCCTGCCCGTCTTTTGCTGCGCGGATCTGGATACTCAGGACACGTGCGCCAGCGGCAAGACGGATCGCATTCAGACTGTTGAACATGGTTTTGGCATCCTGGTCCTGCATGCGCATTTCGACCTGGTTGGTGTTCAGGGCGCGCAACTCGGCTTGTAGACTACGGTCCGCGAGGATCTTGAATACGTCGCTGCGCAGGTCCCCTGAACGCGCGGCGCGCGGTGCGGTGACCTTGCTGCCGCCGGCAATCTCGTAGCTGTTGAGCAGGAGCTCGGGCAGCTTGCGCTGCAGGCCGGTAATCCGCTGCTGCAGGCTGCTGATCAGCAGTACGTAGATCAGCACGATCAACAGGCCGGCGCCCAGCATCAGGATCCAGCGTTCGCGAGGGTTACGCGCAGCCCAGAATTTTTCGCATTGCACTTGCGCGGCAAGCAATCGGGTTTTCATGGCTGGGACCTTTCGGCGCTGCGGCTGATGATGATCTGTTCCATCCCGCTGTCGGTGGTCTGTGTGTCAAAACTGATGTTCTTGGCTTGCAAAGCAGGCTTGAGTAGTGCGGCATCCGAACTGCCGAGCGTCACTTTGAGCGCATTCGTGTCGGCGTCGAGACGCTGTGGCCGGATCGCCACGGCAGTTTGTTCCGCCAGCTGGGCCAGTTGGTCGAGCGCATCGCCGCCCTTGGCCGCGTGTTTGCCATGCAATTGGCGCCATTGCAGGATCGGATCGATGATCGGCATGCCGGGGTGGGCTGCCGCAAAGTTTTGGCGGATGGTTTCGCGCAGTGCGGTTTCCTGGGTCGCGAGCTGGCGCCAGGTCAAGATCAGTGACAGCAGCCAGACGCCCGCCATGATCAACAGCAGAACGCCCGCGGCCTGCAGCAGTGGCCGTGACAGTCTGGCTGTCTGACTGATCGAGGGCAGTCCCCGCAACAGGTTCAGGTCGTTCGTGGCGGGAATGTCCAGTATATTCTCGACGCGGACCAGGGATTCGCCACAGACAGTTTCCAGTAGCGCGGCGTCAGGAAGGACGCCACAGGCACCGTTGCGGGCATGGTAAACAAATCCCTCGTCTGTTTCCGCAAAAGACGAAGCGGGCAGCAAGGCTTGTTCGGGCAAGACCCGTGTCGGCGCGAGATGGGCTGTCCGGCAGGCTGCCAGCAAGGCCAGCATCCAGCTGCGCGAGACGAGCCAGACCGTCTGGCGCGAGCCCTGACGCGTGCCCCGCACGATATGAATGTCATCCATGCCGCCCAGTACGCGATCTTCCAGTTGCTGACGAATCACCGCCGCTTCGTGTTTGCCGGCAACCGGAGGAACCTCCAGCACATGCACGGCAACCAGTCGGGCAGGGATGACCAGTTCCTGTTCGATATCAGGCGGTAGTTGACCCGGCAGGGAACAACCCCGTTCAAGGGCGTGACCGGTCGCGTCCAGTGCGACCCATTCCACCGGGGCGGCTGAAAGTCCGGTGGCGGGTACGCGTACCCGTAAAAACCTGATTGGAGAACTCATTCGCGCTGAGATCCTGCGAAAAGGACAAAGTATAGGTGAGAAGCAGGTGTCGCTGAGGCAACCTGACACAAAAGCACTAAAAGCCCACGCTGAAGCGTGGGCTTTTGTGGACATTGAAACGCAACAGGGCTTACAGCTTGCCGACCCCCGCATTGGTAGGAACCGTTGTTGACAGGGTGCCGGCGCTATCCTGCGTATAGGTGTAGTAGCTCGACGGTGTGGCGGTCGGACTACCTGTTGTCACCCCTGATGCGTACCACGGTGTGCTGGTCGTCGTCACCCCGCTGGCGGACAGATCCTGCTGAGCGCTCAGGCTGCTGCTGTTGAGCAGGTTGTTGGTGGCAACATACATGAAGGCAGAGCAATAGTTGCTGTCGTAGCCGCTTCCCATTGTGCTTGCGCAAGACGAAGCCTTTGTCGACGACGACGAACCTCCATACACACTACTGGCGGCAGAAATGGTTGAGACATCCACTGCATTGTTTTCAACGTAGAGCTTGGCGCCTTGGCCTGCATACCACGCAACCGACCAGCCGTAAACCGTACTCGAAGCCTGATTGTTGTAGAAGTAATTGTTGTAGATGTGGGCCATCCCGTAGCGTACGCGCGGCTGACGCTGTTTGCAGTTCTTCCAGTAGTTGTGGTGGAAGGTGGTCTTCAGCACGGTGGGGTTTTCGGCCGTGGTGTTGGCCGAATCGGTGCCTCCGATCAGGTCGGTCTTGTCGTGATCGTGCAGGTAGTTATATGACATGGTCACGTAGTTGGCGCTCTTGGTGATGTCGACCAGACCGTCGTGATGCATGAACTTGAAGACCTCGCTGGTGGCGTAATCAGAGCCGTCCGATGCCGTGCCGGTCCAGACGGAGGGGTACAGATCGTCCGTCCGTGAACCGTCACTGAACTCGTTGTGATCGATCCACACGTGAGTGGCATACATAACCGAAATCAGATCATAGGCCGAGTTCCAGCGACCTGTCGTGGAATCGGTCGGATCCCAGGCCGGGAAGAAATCGAAGGAATCCTGGAAGTTGATGTTGCGGATCACGATGTTGTCGACCGAAGCGCTGCTTGTTCCCAGCACCAGGTTGCCATTCTTGATGATGGCAGTTGAACCCAATCCGATGATGGACGTGTTCGAGGGCACATACAGCATCACGACCTTCTTTTGCAGGGCCGCAGCACACGCGCGGGCCGATTCGGGATTGCCGCTGATGGTGGCGCTGCTGCTCGGCACAACGGTTTGTGGGTTGAAGGCGGTTTTGTAGTCGGCCCACATGGCACTTGCCGTGGTGTAACCATAAGTTGTCTTGGCGCAACTGCCCGTGACGTAATCATCTGCGGTCAGTTCGGTAGCAGAACCATTCTGGTTCAGGCTGATCGTGCCCGAGATGTAGATGATCTTCTTGCTCGAATCCAGCGTGCCGCTGAAGCTGCCGTCGGTGTTGATGGTGGCTGTGTTGCCATAAAGTGCCTGGATCAGGCCGGCACGGGTGGTCACTGTGTAGGTCTTTGCCGTCGTGGCACCATCGCCACCGGTCGTGCCGGTGCCATAAGTGGCCCAACCACTTGCACCGAGCGAAGAGATCGTTCCGCCACTGCTGGATGAGCTACTGGACGAAGAGCTTGATGAGGAAGAGCTGGACGAAGAGCTTGATGAGGAAGAGCTTGATGAGGAAGAGCTGGACGACGAGCTGCTGGAAGAGGAGGAGCTGCTCGATGTGGTCGTGCTGCTGCTTTCTCCTCCGCCACCGCCTCCACCCCCACATGCTGCGAGCGTGCCGACGGCAAGCAGTAAGGTGGCTGCCCGGAGTTTCTGGATTACCTGCATTGTTGCTGCTCCTTCTATGTCCTGCGTGATGCTGATTTCAGAGGGGGCCGTGCGGCACACAGAAGTGGCCTGAACGGGTTCATGTTTTTCTCTTCGAGGTGTTTGCTTTCGCCGATGGATGCCCGTAACCGGGCCGATGAAATCCGAACTGGTGCCGCGTGAGAACGGCGCTATCCTAGCGCCTTCTTCAAGCTTGGAATTGATCCAGATCGGACTTGATGTTAACGGTAACAAGTTTTGCAAAAACTAACAATCCAGGGGTCGAGAAAAGTGTCGCGGATCTGTCTCTGCGCGAGGCGCGGCATGAGATATGGCAGGGTGCGCCGGGCGTTGGCCTGCAAGCCGTTGCGTGCGCGCCAACGCCCACTCAATCCCGGCGTGATGGATCAGGCCAGGTTGCCATCAGGCCCGAAGCACACGGTATTGCGGCCGTTCTTTTTTGCCTGTAGCGCGGCGCGGGCCGCGCTGTTGAGCAAGGGTTCCGCTGCCCGGGCATGCTGCGGGAAAAGGGCCAGGCCGATGCTCGCAGTGATATTGATGTGACGGTTGTTGATGTTGAAATCGCGTTGGAGTGCGACACGGATTTTCTCTGCGACCAAACCGGCATCGACTTCATTGGCCAGGCTGGGCAGCAGCACCACGAAGTCATCGCCGCCGAAATGGGCGAGGGCATCGGAATCACGGACTGTTGCGCGCAAGGTCTCGGCGACTTCACGCAGGAGCTTGTTGGCAACGGCCTGGCCGAAATTGTCGTTGACCGACTTGAAGTGATCCAGATCGACATACATCAGCGCCAGCACCTCCTTGTGGCGCTTGGCCAGATTCAGGGTGTGCTGCAACAGATCGAAGAACAAGGTGCGATTGGGCAGTCCGGTCAGGGCATCATGCTGGGCCATGCCGCTGAGCCGCTCGACGGCCGTCTTGCGTTCGGTGATGTCGGTGACTGTCCCGATCATGCGTTGGGCTGCACCTGTTTTGGTCCGGGTCAGAACCATGCCGCGGGCGGCAATCCAGCGCCATTGGCCATCCTCCCCCTGCATGCGGTGCTCGCTGACATACTGGCTACTCTTGCCGTCCAGGCAGGCCTGCATGGCCGCACGTTCTGGCGCCTCGTCCTCCGGATGGATGCGGGCGGCGGCACTGCCGCTGTTGGGAACGCCCATGATCACATCGCAGCGGGGCGAGAAATGGATCTTGCTGGATTGCACATCCCAATCCCACACGCCATCACCTGCGCCTTCGAGGGCGAAGTGCCAGCGCTCCTCGCTTTCACGCAGGGCTTCGGTGGCACTTTCGGCAGTGGCCAGGGCGCGTGTGCGGCTGCGGCTCAGCGCCAGACAGAGGCACAGCAGGATCAAGGCCAGTGCGCCACCGAACACGGCCGTGCGTTGCGAGGAGTCCTGGCCATATTGCGCGATTAAATTTCCGGAGGCGCGCAATTGCAGCGTCCAGATCTGGTCGCCCAGACCCAGAGGCTGGCTGGTTGAGAGGGGCGCGAGCCGGGCGGTGCTGTGTCCGCTCGAGGTATCACTCCGGAACAATCGGCTGTCTTCCGTATCCTCCTGCCTGTCGAGCAGGGTCAGATCCAGCGCCGGGCCGTTCGGGCCGAGTGTGGTCTGAATCCAGTCGCGGACATTGAAGGAGGCAATTACCCAGCCCAGGAGATTGCTGCGTCGTTCGTCGAGTGAATTGTGGGGTTTGCCGTTGGCATACAAGGGGGCGGCGATGATGAAGCCGGGTGACGTGCCGCCCGCTTCTGCCGAAGCCATCTGCAATTTGCCAGAGAGTGTGGGTTGGCCGGAGTCACGGGCCAGCATCAGGACCCGCTGCTGATCGGGATCGGCGAAAGGGTCGCGGCCAAACTCGACCGAGTCCGTGCCAGGCGCCGGGACGATCTGGCTGATCGGGGCGTACAGGCTGCGTTCGCCTGCAGGTTTGATTGCATAGTCCCGCAGGCCGGCCTGACGCTGGCTGTCGACGAAGGCTGTGCGTTGTTCCGGCAGCACGAGAAGCGCCAGGCTGATGTTGCGAAGGCCGGCGTCTGCCGGCAGGGGAGACAGAAAACGCTCGAAGCTTTCACGGCTGACGTCGCCGGTACTGGCATACAGCGCCTGTACGCTACGCAGCAATTGCGCATTCGAAAGCAGGTTCTGCTGCAGGCGGGTCTTGATGTCGTGTGCGCCGGCATCGAAACCGGCTTGCAGATGCTGTTGGGCCAGGCTGTGCTGCTGCTGCCAGGCAAATGCACTGAAGCCAAGGATCAACAGGCCGGCGAGGATGGGCAGACTCAGAGTTCGGAAGGCAGATGGCATTGTTGATGTTCTCGGGTAAAGCGCTGTTCCGGTGTGCTGAAGCTTGTTCGACTATATCTCAATAGCATGGCTGAATCATGCGCCATGCGCAGATTCAAGCGAATCAACTGCCGCGGTAAGGGACTTTGCCACTGGGGACGACGCGCGAGGCTGTTTTCAGATGTACGTCCTGATCGTCAAAGAAAATATGCGCGCCGAAGGCCGCCAGTACCGCGTCCTTGGCTACGCCGCCGAGGAAGAAGGCTTCGTCCACGCTTACGCCCCAGGCTCGCAGGGTGTTGACCACTCTGGCATGTGCCGGGCTGGCGCGCGCGGTGACGATGGCGATGCGCACCGGGCAACGCTCGGCCGGAAATTGTTGTTGCAGCCTCGCGAGCAGGATCAGCAGCTTGGCAAACGGGCCTTCCTGCATCGAATCGAAACGATGCGCCTGCTCGTGCGCCTGAAAGGCTTCCAGTCCCTGTTCCTTGAAAATGCGCTCGGACTCGGGTGAGAACAGCACGGCGTCACCGTCGAAAGCGATGCGGATCTGTTCGGGCGAGGCGGTGCTGACATCCGGCGGGGCGTACAGGGTGGCGGCAGCCAGGCCTGCGTCCACGGCAGCTTGCACGTCATCGACCGATTTGGAGAGGAACAGGTCGACCTTGAAAGACTGCAGGTAAGCGGCAATCGGTTGGCCACCGGAGAAGGCTGCGCGGGTGATCGGGAGCGCATAGTGCTCGATGCTGTTGAACACGCGCATGCCCGTATCCGGCGTGTTGCGCGACATCAGGACCACTTCGACAAGCTGGCGTTCGGCCAGCAAGGTGTTCAGACGCAGCAATGCTTCGACCAGCGGAAAGGCGGTGCCGCGCGCCAGCGGCTGGTCTTCGTGCTCACGCTGATAGTCGGTGTAAGCCCTCACGCCTTCCTGCTCGTAAAGGGCGTTCTCGAACTCCAGGTCGAACAGGGCGCGCGAGGAAATGCCAATGACAAGTTTGTCGGTAAGATCGAAAGGCATGGTATCTACGGAGCACAGGCTGAATCTGCGTATTGTGCCGGGAATGTGGTGGCACAGGGCAGTTGTCGATGTGGCCTACCGTGTCAGCGTTGTGCCCGGGTACGCGCAGCACGCAGGAACTCGCGTAGCAGCGGGCCGCTGTCGAGCCGCGAGTGGTCATCCGGCGCATGGAATTCGGGGTGCCACTGTACGCCGTAGACAAAGCTGCTGCCTTGCCATTGAATCGCTTCGATGATGCCATCCAGATTGGAGAGTGCTTCGACCATGAGACTGTTGCCGAGCTGCTTGACGCTTTGGTGATGGATGCTGGAGATGCGGGCCTGCCCGTGGTGGTGTGGATACAGGCGGGCGAGCAGGGACTCGGGCGCAAAGTTGACCGGATGGGTATGCGCGTCATACGCGGCGGCATCGACGTGGGCAATGGCGCCAGGGACCTGGCTGGCGATATCCTGATGCAGCGTGCCACCGAAGGCGACATTGAGCAGCTGGCAGCCACGGCAGATGCCCAGCACCGGTTTGCCCTGGAAGATGCATTCCCAGATCAGCTCCAGCTCATACAGGTCACGGACGCGGTCGCCTTGCCATTCCGGGCGCAGGGCCTGTTCGCCATAGCTCTCCGGACTGACATCCATGCCGCCTTGCAGGACCAGCCCGTCAATCGCATGCACGTAGTCGCGCAGATGGACCGCCGAACGATGCAGCCCGCCGCGGCCTTCCAGCGTCGGCAGCATGAAAGCGAGCGCGCCCTCCGACAGGATCCAGTGAGCGATGCTCTGCTCCAGATACTGCAAGGTCTTGTTGGGGAACCCCAGCTCGACGGGCGGATGGTGCATCAGCCGGGCCGAGATGCCGATACGCAGCGGAGGGGTTACTGACTCTCGCGCCATTGCTGAGCCTGTTGCCATACCAGATCGGGCAGCGAATCCGAATGCGCGTAGGTTTTGCGCATCCAGGCTGCATCAGTGCCGTTGAGGGCGGCCTGGCGCAGGCTCTCCAGATGCGTGCTGGTGCCCAGTTCGGCCGCATGGGGGGCGAGCCTGGCAAGCGTGGCCAGAAAATCTTCGCGCAGCAAGCCCTTGTGCTTGCTGACCGGATCGATCAGGCCACCATCAAAACCAAAGCGGGCGGCCTGGAAACGGTTGAAGGTATACACTGCGTAGAGCGCTTCATCGATCACAAAGGGGCGTTCGATCAGCAGGTAGCGGCAGACCGTTTGCGCATAGGCTGCCAGCGCGGTGGCGCGCTGCACGGTCAGCGGCGTGTCGCAGATGCGGATTTCAACCGTGCCGAATTCGGGCTTGGGGCGGATGTCCCAGTAGAAGTCCTTCATGCTTTCCACCACGCCGAATCCACGCATGCTTTCGTAATACTCCGTGAATTCGCTCCAGCGTTTTACCAGCGGGGCACGTCCCGAGAGCGGGAACGCCGAGATCGCGTTCAGGCGCGAGGATTCGAACGCGGTATCCACGCCCTGGTAGTAGGGCGAGGCTGCCGAGAGCGCGATGAAATGAGGCAGGTAGCGGGACAGGCCGTGCAGCAGGAACATCGCTTCGTCGCCATTCGGACAACCGACGTGGATGTGCTGGCCAAACACGGTGAATTGCTTGGCGAGATAGCCGTACAGTTCGTTGAGCTGATGAAAGCGCGGGGTGTCGAAAATCTTGCGCTCGGCCCAGTGCTGGAAGGGATGGGCGCCACCGCCGCTGATCAGCAGGTTGAGCTTGTCGCTGGCGGCCAGCAAGGTTTTGCGCACATCCAGCAACTCGTCGCCAAGCGCAACGGCGTCCTGATGCACGCTGGTGCTGACTTCGATCATGCTCTCGGTCATTTCCGGCTTGAAGTCACCGCGGTGCGGCTGGCGGGCGATCAGGGCGAGCAGTTCGGTAGCGCCCCGGGTCAGGTCGCCGTCAAGACGGCTGACGATCTGCAATTCCAGCTCGACGCCCAGCGAAAGCGGTGCGGAGTGTGAAAAATCGAGCGCGCTCATGTGTTCTCTCCTGTTTCATCGGCCCGGGTGAGCGCAAATTGCAGCGCCGGCGGGGCCAGCAATTCCATGATCAGCAGCGCCGTGAGTACGACGGCTGCCAGTTGGGCCCCCAGCTCGGGCCAGATCGCCGCGGTGCTTTCCACCCACAGCAAGGCCGCGCCGGACATGGGCAGCAGCCCGATGGAGAGCAGGGAGGCTTTGCGCAACGACAGGCCACTGGGGCGTGCAAACAGGAATACGCCGAGGCCTTTGGCGAGCGCACGTGCCGCCAGCAAGCCGACTGCGGGCAACCAGGCCGCGAGGAATTGTTCTGGTTGCAGCAGGGCGCCGGTGGCGATGAACACCACGATCAGGGCCAGCCGGCTGAGCAGTCCGAAATCCATCGGCTGCAGACGGTGCTGGCGGTCGAAGCTGCGGCTCAGTATTCCGGCAAAGAGCAGGCTGATCACGACGGACAACTCAAGGGTACGAGCCAGTGCCACGCAGATGATGATGATGGCCACCGCTGCCAGCGGCTGGTTGTGGTAACCCGGTTTGATGCGTGCGAGCAGGCGCAGCACTGCCCAGGCCGCCATACCACCCAGCAGGATGGAGCCCAGGAACAGATAGACCGGATGAACGATGGCGACGGCAAGCGGCGCGGAGGTTTCGCTGTGATGCCAGGCATAGGCGACGCCCAGCACCACGAAGCTGTAACAACTGCCCAGGGCACTGAGCAGGGCAAGACGGTCGGTGACCTGACCGCGTGCTGCACTGTCCTTGCACACCCCGAGGATCACGGCCGGTCCAGTCGAAGATGCCAGGGCAGCAATCAGCACTGCCAGGATGGGCGGCTGGTCAAACAGCAGCATCAATGCGCCGACCGCCACGAAAGCCAGCACCGATTCGGTCAGGCTGGTGGCGAGCAGCCAGGGGTTGCGGCGTAGCCAGCCGAGATCGATGCGCTGGCCGAGTTCGAACAGGATCAGGGCAAAAGCCAGTTCGAACACCACATGGGCCGAGGGCAACAGGGTGTCCAGTTGTGGCACATCCCGGCTGAAACTGAGTAGGACCCCGGTGGCGACATAGGCGCTGATGCGTGGCAGGAGCAGGCGGCTGGCGATTTCACCCAGTACGATGGCGAGGAATAAGACGAGGCCGAAACAGGCCAGCGGGTTCAGATCGAGTGGCCAGGATGGCAGGAAATGCAGGGCAAGCAGGGACTCCATCAAGGGCTCCTTTCATGCTTTTGGGTGGCAGGATGAAATCCGCCCGAGACGAGCGGTTTCGAATGAGGTGTCGCTGTGCGGCAGGGGCAGGACCTCCCGGAATGAAGCGCAGAAAGAGGTCTGCCGTTAGCTTTTATGAACAATGTGACTCTGCTACCGGGAGAGAGTTCCCCGCGCCACTGTAGCGGTGATCCACTACAATCCGGGCAGAACGCGCTTCCTTCACGAGAAACCCATGTTGCAACTCTCCCTGATCCGCCCTGACGATTGGCATCTGCACCTGCGCGATGGCGCATCCTTGAGCACGACTGTAGCGGACGTCGCGCATCGTTTCGGCCGTGCCCTGATCATGCCCAACCTGCGCCCTCCGGTCACAACCGTGGCGCAAGCTGCGGCCTATCGCGAGCGCATCCTTGCCGCCGTGCCTGCCGGCCTCAAGTTCGAGCCGCTGATGACGTTGTACCTGACAGACAACACCTCGGTAGACGAGATCTCGCGCGCAAAGGCTTCCGGTTTCATCCATGCGGTGAAGCTGTATCCGGCGGGAGCGACAACCAATTCCGATGCCGGTGTGACGTCGATCGAGAAAGTCTGCGCGGTGCTTGAGCGCATGCAGGAACTCGGTCTGGCTCTCTGTGTCCATGGCGAGGTGACCCATGCTGACGTTGATGTTTTTGATCGCGAGCGCGTGTTCATTGATCGTGTGCTCGCACCATTGGCGCAAAGATTCCCGCGTCTGCGTACGGTCTTCGAGCACATCACGACGCGCGAGGCGGCGCAATACGTGAGTGAAGCCAGCGATTGCGTGGCGGCAACGATCACGGCGCATCATTTGCTGATGAACCGTAATGCGATCTTTGTCGGCGGCATTCGCCCGCACCACTATTGTTTGCCGGTGCTCAAACGCGAAACGCATCGCGCGGCGCTGCTGGCCGCTGCGACCTCGGATAATCCGCGTTTTTTCCTGGGAACGGATTCTGCGCCCCATGCGCGCAGTGCCAAGGAAAATGCCTGTGGCTGCGCCGGGTGCTATACCGCACACGCGGGCATCGAGTTGTACGCTGAAGCTTTTGAACAAGCTGGCGCCCTGCACAGGCTCGAGGCTTTTGCGAGTTGCAACGGACCGGACTGGTACGGCCTGCCACGTAATGCAGACAGCATCGAACTGGTGAAGGATGCGTGGACGGTGCCGGCATCGATGGAGTACTTGCCGGGCGACCCGCTCGTGCCGCTGCGTGCGGGCGAGACGATAGGCTGGCGGATTGATTGAGGAGCGATCATGAAGAGACTGCTGTGTGCGCTGTTCGTGCCTTGTGCATTTCTTCTCGCAGGCTGTGAGAACAACGCGGCGTATTATGTGATCGACAACAGCAAGGATCATTCGATCAG
>JAGTRY010000144.1 GCA_018262235.1 Pseudomonadota bacterium | reverse complement strand
GGCCCCAAGCCCTACACCGCCGGCACCTGGGGCCCGGCCGCCTCGTCCGCGCTGCTCTCGCGCGACGGGCTGTGCTGGCATGAGGAGGCCTGAGATGCCCGGCAGCCAGTACACCTCGTAGTACACTCATTGAAAAAGCGCGGAATGTTCTGCGCTTTTTCAGTGGGGCTTGGCCCAAAGCCACGTGGCCGTACAGACTGGCACATATGCCTGCATAGGCAAAATCACCCCAGTCCCGGTCGGATTTCAGGCGTACCCCCTTTCGCCAGAACGCATTGCCGCCAGAGCGCTCATGAGCGATGATCTGGCAGCGTTGACCCGCAACACCTTTCTGGCCCGGACCCCGTTTGCGCCTTGCGCCGAGATGAAGTCACCATGCGAATCCTGATCGTCGAAGACGACGCCGATATTTCCGCCAATCTTTACGATTATCTGGCCGCACGTGGCCACAGTGTGGATGCCGCGCCCAATGGGCTGGTTGCACTGCATCTGGCCACCAGCCAGAGCTTCGATGCCATCGTGCTGGATCTCGGACTACCCGGAATTGATGGCTTGACGCTGGCGCAGCGGCTGCGCCGCGATGCACGCCTGTCCGTGCCGATCTTGATGCTGACGGCACGCGATACGCTGGACGACAAGCTGGCCGGATTCGATGCCGGCGCCGACGACTATCTGGTCAAGCCGTTTGCCTTGAAGGAAGTCGAAGCCCGCTTGCTGGCCTTGGTCAAACGGGCGCAGGGACGCGTGGTCGATGCCTGCCTGCGCCTGGGCGAGCTGGAATACGACCCAGCCTGCGGAGAATTACGCTGGCGCAAAATCCCGTTGCTGCTGCCACCGAAAGCCATGCAGTTGCTAGTGACCATGCTGCGCCAGCCGGGCCACCTGTTCAGCCGCAACGAGCTGGAAGCGGCAGTGTGGGGCGAGGCACAGGAAACCAGCGACGCGCTGCGTACCCAGCTTTCCCAACTGCGCCGAGCGCTCACCCTGGACGATGGACGTTGCCCGCTGGTGACCGTGCATGGCCGGGGCTACAAACTGGTTGATCCCGATGACTGATACCAATCCGCCACGCCGCCGCAGCCTGCGCAAGCGCTTGATGTGGGCGTTTACCATGCTGACCACCTTTGCCGTCATTGCTCAGGCAGTCGCCTTGTTCGCGGCAAACGAAGAGCAGGAAGAAGACTTGATCGACGAGGTGGTCAACACCGCGCTCGATGGCGTGACCACCCAGCATGCAAATCAGCCGGAGCAAGCACTGGCCCGACACCTTTCGTTGTACCACGCGCCGATCGGCACGCCCCCAGCCGGCATGCCGGCCCCCTTGCTCAAGCTCCCGGCAGGAAATCATGAATGGATCACCGGCGACACCGAATACCATGTGGGCATCCGCGACCATGGCGGCGAGCGTTTTTACCTGCTCTACGATTCCAGGGAACATGAAGAACGGCTGGCCTACCTGCTCTGGGCGCTGGTGATCGGCGCGGTGATTGTTTCCCTGTTCTCGCTATGGTTGGGGTACTGGATTTCGGGGGCACTGATCCGCCAGCTCGAACAACTGGCCGCAGGCCTCGCGGGCGATGACCAGCATTTGCTGACCGCGCCGCATCAGGACCGGGAAGTAGCCTTGCTGGCCACGGCACTGGATGACTACCGGATACGCAATGCGGCCCTGATTGCGCGCGAACGCGAATTCACGGCCAATGTCAGCCATGAGTTGCGTACCCCGCTGACCGGCATCCGCACCAGCGCCGAACTGCTGGCCGGGGGCATCACGGATGGCAACCGCGCGCAACGCATTGTATTGGCCGTCGATGAACTGGAACGTCGGCTCAAGGGTCTGCTGTTCCTCGCCCGCGGCAATACCGAAGCCGATATCAAAGCCGTGGCGCTGCATGCCCTGGCAGAAAGACTGGCGGAGCATTACCGCGAAGGCTGCAGCGCCCGGGGCGTGGCACTGGAAAACCAGGTGCCGCCGGATGCCCTTGTACAAGCCGATCCGGCCCTGCTCTCGCTGTTGCTGGATAACCTGCTGCGCAATGCGGTGAGCTATACCACGGCAGGCCGGATCAGCGTGCGTTTCGAGGACGGCTGGCTGACAGTGTGCGATACCGGCGTCGGCATCCCGCGCGACAAACTGGCGCAAGTATTCGATCGGCATTTTCGCATCAGCAACTTGCCCGACGGCATGGGGCTGGGTTTGTCGATTGCCCGCGAAATCACCCAGCGCTGCGGCTGGCCGTGCGAGCTGCACAGCGAACTGGGCGTGGGGACCGAGGTTCGCATCCAGCTGCCATCCTGAACTCCTTGGAACCAGTTCTTGATCCGACACAAGTGTCGGCCTGCAATGAACGGGTTCTCACAAAACCCTCACAAATCCCCCGCAAATTCCTCACCCTGGGATAGTTAGTCTTGTCAGCCTGATCGATTCCTTTTGTGAACATCATGCTGTCGCACGCTGCCCTCCCCCGCTCCAGCCAATTTGGTTTACCCGCGCTTCGTCCGGAATGGATCACATTGGGAGCCGTCCTGTTTTTACTGGTTTTCTGCAACGTGCCGTTCTGGGGACGCTTGCTGGCCGTACAACCGCCGAATGCGTCAAACATGCTGGGGCTCGTCGCCGTTTTCACGTTCCTGCTGGCCGCACTGAACCTGCTGCTGACACTGCTGGCCTGGCCATTCGTGCTGCGTCCGGTACTGACGGTGCTGCTCATCGCCACCTCGTTCGTGGCCTACTTCATGAACCAGTACGGCGTCATGATCGATGTGGGCATGCTACGCAATGCGCTGGAAACCGATGTCGCCGAAACCCGGGATCTGCTGACGCTGAAAATGGCCGGCTATGTGCTGCTGCTGGGGGCCTTGCCAGTTTGGCTGCTCTGGCGCGTGCCGATTCGCTGGCGTCCTGCCCGGCGGGAAGTACTGAGAAAATCGGCCGTGATCGCCGTTTCGCTGGCCGTGCTGGCCATGGTGGCGTTTGCCTATTTCCAGACCTTTGCCTCGGTGGCCCGCAACCATCGCGAACTGCGCTTTCTGCTGACACCGGTCAATTATCTCCAGGCCACCTCGAGCTATTTCAAGCGCCTGAACACCAAACCGGCCACGCTGGAAAAAATCGGGACCGATGCCAGGCTGGGCGCCGCCTGGGCACAACGCACGCGCAAGTCGCTGACGGTGATCGTGGTCGGCGAAACCGCGCGTGCCGATCATTTTTCATTGAATGGCTATGCGCGTGAAACCAATCCGGCCCTGGCCAAGCAACCGGGCTTGATCAACATGAGCAATGCCTGGTCCTGCGGTACAGAAACCGCAGTCTCGGTGCCTTGCATGTTTTCCGGGCTGGGGCGCGACAATTTCAGCCGGGAAAAAACACAATACAGAGAAAGCCTGCTCGACGTGCTCCAGCGGGCCGGTCTTGCCGTGCAATGGCGCGACAACCAGTCCGGCTGCAAGGGCGTGTGTGACCGGGTACCCAACGAGAACTTGAAGGATTCCAAGGCGGCGGATCTGTGCAGTGGGGAGGAATGTTTCGACGAAGTGTTGCTCTCCGGCCTGCCCGAGAAGCTCGACAAGCTTGATCGCGACACCGTGCTGGTTCTGCACATGATGGGCAGCCACGGCCCGGCCTATTACAAGCGCCATCCTGATCGCTTCGAAGTGTTTTTGCCCACCTGCAAGACCAGCCAGCTCGATCGCTGCTCGCAACAGGAAATCGTCAATTCTTTCGACAACACCCTGCGCTACACCGATTTTGTGCTGGCCAAGCTGGTCGGCATCCTGCGCGAGCATGCCGATACGGTGGATAGCGCGATGATCTACATGTCCGATCATGGCGAATCGCTGGGCGAGCACAACCTGTATCTGCACGGCACGCCCTATATGATTGCGCCGGATACGCAAAAACATGTACCGATGCTGATGTGGTTCTCCGAGGGCTACCAGCGTGATTTCGGCGTGGACACCGCATGCCTGGCCCAAAACCAGACCAAGCCGGTTTCGCATGACAACCTGTTCCATTCAACCCTGGGACTGCTTGATGTTGCGACAACCCAGTACGATGCCAAACAGGATCTGTTCAAAACATGCCGCAGAAGCTGAGAGCGCTCCGGATGCCGACCCTGACCCTGCCTACGGTGAATCAGCATTCATGGAGTTTCTGGATCTGGCATCTGGGATTGCCATTGCTGCTCGGCCTGCTGCTGTGGCGGGTTTACCCCACGACAGGCATCGACGATCTGGTACAGCATCTGTACTACGACTCGGCCGCGCACATCTTTCCCCTGCGCGACGAACTGTGGCTGACAGCCGGCATGCATACCGGACTCAAGATGCTGGTCATTGCCGTGGGTGTTGCGGTATTTGGCGGCTGGCTCGGCTCGTTCTTCGATACAGGACTGCGAGTGGAGCGCCGGCGCCTGGCCTGGATCTGGATCGCCATGGCGCTCGGCAGCATCGAGGTCTCGACGCTCAAGCGTTTCAGCATCCACCATTGCCCGTGGGATATTGCCGATTACGGCGGCTATGCGCCGCACCTGGCGCTTTTTGACGTACTGCCAGCAGGCATGAGCCCGGGGCGTTGTTTCCCGGGCGGGCATGCGTCAGGCGGCTTTGTGCTGATGGCGCTGTATTTCGCGCTACGCGACGATCATCCGCGTACCGCGCGGGCCGCGCTGGCGGGTGCGCTTGGATTGGGTTTTGCAATGGGCTGGGCACAAACGATGCGCGGAGCGCATTTCCTGTCGCACACGCTCTGGTCGGCCTGGGTGGTCTGGATGCTGCTGCTGGCGGTTTATCTGCTGGTTCATCCGAATCCGGTGCGGGAGTGATGTCGCGTTTCGGGATAGCGATCGATTGAAGTAAAAACGGGGGCCAAAGCCCCAATGCCATTCCCATAACAACATACCGTCATTCCGGCGAAGGCCGGAATCCAGTATTTACCAAGGCTCTGGATCCCGGCCTTCGCCGGGATGACATCGATTTGCCGGATGTATTTGCTTAAGTAAACGGCATTAGGGAAGACACAGGATCGCAATTAGTCGATCTTATCTTCCAGCAGCTCCGCAGCTTCCTCGTCCGCAACCAGCACATCGTGCGCGGAACGACCCTTATTCTTGTTGTACCACCAGCCATAACCCACCACGGCGACGGTAAGCAGGATCGCAAGATACGGGGTGCCGTGCAGGAAATGCGGAAGGTAAGGCTGAACGGCCTTGTCGCCTTCGATCATTTCACCGGCGGTGTAGGCAATCAGGCCCGCACCGATGTAAACGATGACCGGGAAACGATCCATCAGCTTCATGATGATCGTGCTGCCGAATACCACCAGCGGAATCGACAGGGCCAGGCCCAGACCCAGCAGGGTGTAGTTGCCCTTGGCCACCCCGGCGATGGCCAGCGTGTTGTCCAGACTCATCACCACGTCGGACCACCGCTACCCCACATGACGGCGATTTTTTGCTGGTGCGCCGGCAAACCGCGTGCAGCCAGGGCGATCACCACGGCGTTGTCGCCGCTGAGCACGATGTTGACCATCATGATCTGCATCAGCGCAACCCAGAATTCCATGTTCATTTGAGTTTTCCTCCATTCCTGTTAAAAAAATCTTGCACAAGCCATACGAGACTAGTTCACAGCCTTGAGCGAGCAAAAACAGTTCGGCATAACCAATGCAGGCATAAAGTAAAACAGCACCATGCCGGTGCTGTTTTAACTCTAAGTCACGCGTCGGCATTTCCCCAGGAAACTATTTACTCTTCATCCACAAATGCTTCCTGACGCTTCTTGCTGATACTCGGCAATGCAATCACGATCATCATCACCAAAGCCAGCAACAACATGACGGCGGAAATGGGGCGAGTAACAAAGACACTCCAGTCACCGCGCGCCATCAGCAAGGCACGGCGCAGATTCTCTTCCATCATCGGCCCAAGAATGAAGCCAAGGATCAGCGGTGCCGCTTCGAAGCCAAACTTGTGGGTCAGGAAACCGAACACCGCAAAGGCCGCTGCGCAATACACGTCGAAGGTGTTGTTCGACAGGGTATACACCCCGATTGCACAGAACGCCATGATCGCCGGGAACAGGAAGCGATAAGGCACGGTCAGCAGTTTGACCCAGATGCCGATCAGCGGCAGGTTCAGGATCACCAGCATGAAGTTGCCCACCCACATCGAGCAGATCAAGCCCCAGAACAGCGTTGGGTTGCTGGTCATCACCGTCGGACCGGGTTGGATACCCATGATGGTCATGGCGCCGATCATCAAGGCCATCACCGCGCTGGTCGGAATACCCAAGGTCAGCATCGGAATGAAGGAAGTCTGCGCACCGGCATTGTTGGCGGCTTCCGGCGCGGCAACGCCCTGAATTGCGCCCTTGCCAAATTCTTCCGGATGCTTGGAAAGCTTCTTTTCAACCGCATACGACGTGAACGAAGCCAGCATAGGACCGGCGCCCGGCAGCACGCCCAGGAGGCAGCCCAGCAAGGTGCCACGCACAGCCGCCGGAGAAGCATCCTTGAAATCCTTCTTGGTCGGCCACAGCCCAGTGACCTTTTTGACGAACACTTCGCGATGCTCTGCGGATTTACCCAGGTTGGCGATGATTTCACCAAAACTGAACACCCCCATGGCGATCACCACGAAGTTGATACCATCCATGAGTTCCGGGATATTGAAGCTGAAACGCGGAACAGCGGTTTGCACATCGGTATTGATCTGCCCGAGCAGCAAGCCCAGCACCACCATGGCCAAGGCCTTGACCAGGGAACCCGATGCCAGCACCACGGCGCCGATCAAGCCCAGGAACATCAGGGCAAAATATTCAGGCGCACCAAACTCGAAGGCGAGAGAAGTCAATGCCGGTGCAAAAGCCGCCACCACCAGCGTGCCGACCGTACCGGCAAAAAACGAGCCCAGCGCCGAAGTCGCCAATGCCGTACCGGCCCGCCCCTTGCGCGCCATCTGGTAGCCATCCAGCGCAGTGACTACCGAAGAGGCCTCTCCCGGCACGTTGATCAGAATGGCCGTGGTCGAACCGCCGTACTGCGCACCGTAATAAATGCCCGCCAGCATGATCAGGGCCGAAGTCGGTTGCAGCGAATACATAGTCGGCAGCAGCATCGCAATCGTCGCGATCGGCCCCAGGCCAGGCAGCACACCAATCAAGGTTCCCAGCACGCAGCCCATGAACGCATACCACAGGTTGGCAAACGTCAGCGCGGTCTGGAACCCGATATACAGGTTATGAAACAAATCCATGACTTACCTCTCGATAATAACTAGCCAACTCCTGCTCACAAGAAGGCAGGCCACAGGGGGATATTGAGTGACAAACCTGCAATGAATATCAGGTAGGACATAACAGTCAGGATGACGGCATTCAGTAGCGCATCACGCCAGGTAAACTCTTGCCCGGCCATCGACGTAAAGACGATCATTATCGGAAAAGAAATAATGAAGCCAAGCCGGGGCAGACAAAAACCAAAAAATACGATGGATCCCACCACACAGAACAGGGCGCGCCAAGGCATGCGACCGATCGGATCGCCATTTTCCGGGCCACTGCGCAAGGAGCGGAAAAATACAACACCACCCAGAATAGCCAGAATGATTCCCAGCCCGAACGGGAAATAACCGGGACCCGGCCTGATGTTGCTGCCGAAACTATAGTTGGTTGCACCAATTGCAAACGCCAAACCAATGACGATCAGCATGATGCCCGAGACGAAGTCCCGTTGACTCTTGATTTTCATGCGTAATTCCTCATGCACAGATCGTATCGGCCAAGGTAGATACCCGCCACCGAGGAGGGAGCAGCGGGCAACCTACCCTGGGTCCGAAATTCAATCCGGCCTATGAATCAGTCAGCCTTGATGTTTGCGTCTTTGATCAGCTTGCGATATTTCTCGAGCTCGGACGGAGCATACTTGGCCAATTCCGGTGCTTCGCCCGTTCCCGGCGTAACGCCCACACCGCGCAGCTTCTCGATCACATCCGGCATCTTCAGCACTTTCTGCAGTTCGGCACTCAGGCGATTGGTGATGTCCTTGGGAGTTTTCGCCGGGGCATACAGCGCGTACCAGCCGTTAACCGCGAAGTTCGGGTAACCGGATTCGGCAAACGTCGGCACATTGGGGAAATCCGGCAAACGGGAAGGACCGGAAACGGCGATCGGACGCACCTTGCCACCCTTGATCAGCGGCGTGGAGTTGGTCGAGGTATCAAAAATCACATCCAGACGGCCACCGATCAGATCAAGAATGTGCGCGCTGCCGCCCTTGTAGGGAACGTGGGTCATGTTCACGCCTGCCTGCGAGGTAAACATTTCGCCCGACATATGCAGCGGCGAGCCATTGCCGGAAGAGCCATACATCACTTCGCCCGGTTTCTTCTTGGCGGCGTCCACCACATCCTTGATGGTCTTGTACGGCGAATTCGGGTAGGTGATCAACACGGTCGGGGCAGTACCGAACATGCCGATCGGTTCAAAATCCTTGATCGGATCATATTCAGCCTTGAACAGCAGCGGGCTGACGGAATTGGAAGCGAAACCACCCACCAGAAGCGTATAGCCATCTGCCGGTGCCTTGGCCACAACGGTCGCACCGATCAGCGTGCCAGCGCCGGGACGGTTATCGATGATGATTTGTTGCTTGAGACCTTCGGACATTTTCTGGCCAATCAAACGGCCCAGCATGTCATTGGCACCACCGGCCGGATAGGGAACAACCAGGGTGATGGGCTTGCTCGGATACACATCAGCTGCATTGGCAGAGAACATGCAGCCGATGCTGGCGATTCCAGCCACCAGCAGCATCTTGGCAACATTGCGGCGCTGCGAGGACTGAAGAGATGTAACTGCTTTCATATGCTTCTCCTGTTGATTTCGCTGTTATGCGTCTTGGACGACACGTTTGCCGCCGTGACACACCTAGCTTGATTCAATGGAAACACTCTGTCAAGAACTATCATTAAGCTTCATTAGATTTCAATAAAAAATCCAAGTTCGCGCAACCAAACCACTCAAACCACGGCGCGCGCCACGCCACAAACAGCAACAACTTCACCCCCCGGCCCGCATCCAAACCAATCAATCCACTATCCACATCCATGGGCATCACCCCCCGGAACTTCACGGACGAACATCCCTTCAACCTGCCTTGACAGGTTTTGCACCCCCGAACTCAATCCCCAGCCTCTTGACCCAAGCGGCAACCGGCAGCATATAAGGAAAATCCGGGTTAACCGCCATCCAAACCCGCTCGCCAGGGCCGGCGCCCGGATGTTGAGGCCTGCAATCAACGCCTGGCTGAAATGCAATGCGCGCGGCTTTTCCCACGCACATACCCCACACCCCTGGCTCTCTCGTGCCGGATCAGGAGCATCCCGCCTGACCGGTTTACGCACTCGACCCCTCACGCAATGACAAAACCGCCAAATTGAATTGCAATACCTTCCTAAATGATCCATTATCTACCACATAAATGAAATTCATGTGCCCAATCAGCACAACCCAACCCTTCTGGATACCGGACTACAGAGAAAGCGATAACCATGGCCCTCGATACGCAAGCTGAAAAAAACGTTGAGCTAGAACCTTCACCCCTGCTGCCAATACAGCGGCGGCAACGCATCGCAGACTTTCTGCACAATCACGGCGCGGTTACGCTGCAACAGTTGACCGATGCACTGCATGTCTCGCTGTCAACCTTGCGGCGCGATCTGGACAGCCTGGCAGAGGAAGGTGTCGTGGAGCGCACGCATGGCGGGGCGATCCTGCGCCATCAGCAATACAGCACCTTCGAGCCCAACATTGCTGCCGCACGGGATTTATCCCCGCGCGAAAAAAGCCTGATCGGCGCAACGGCGGCCGAAGCCCTGCTGCCCGGGCAAAGCGTGATCTTTGACAGCGGCAGCACGGTGCTGGAAGCCGCCAAAGCCGTCGTCGCCCGCAAGATCGAAATTGTTGCCGTCACCAACGACATCGAGATCGCCCAGGTCCTCAACAGCAGCCCGTACGTGCAAGTGCATGTTCTGGGTGGCCAACTGCGGCCGGGCAGCAATACCCTGGTCGGCGAAGAGGTCCAGAATGACGCACGCGCCATTCGCGCCGATGTCCTGTTTTTCGGCGGGCATGCCATATCCGAAAATGTCATCTCGGAAACCTCGACCGAGGTGGCTTCGGTCAAGCGCACGCTGATGAAATCAGCCAACTCCTGCCGCCTGCTGGTGGATTCCTCGAAATTCCGCCCCCGTGTATTCATGACCGTCTGCGATATTTCCGAACTCGCGGAAATCATCACCGATGAAGGCGCACCGCATGAAGAGCTGGAACGGATCCGCTCCGCAGGAATCAAGCTGACCATCGCCCGGAAGCAACCATGAACCAGGGCAGCATCCGCATCCTGGCCGACGATCTGACCGGCGCACTGGATACCGCGGCGGCCTTCGCCGGGCAACTGCCGGTTTTCATTGACACCCCACCCGCAGCGGGCCAGCCCTATTTCGATGCCCCGCTGTCCGTGGTCGCCACCCCGACCCGCGACGTGGCGCCGGAAACCCTGCCGGCCTTCCTGCAGCCGGTGCTGGACTGGCTGCAATCGGGCAGCCTTGCTTTCAAGAAAGTCGACAGTCTGTTGCGCGGCAATACTTTTGCCGAGATCGCCTGGCTCGTCCGGCACGGCCGCTTCGATCACGCGTTGTTCGCTCCCGCCTTTCCAGCCCAGGGCCGCATCACCACCGAAGACCGGCAATGGGTGATCAAGCCGGGCATTCCACGCCAGGCCGCAGCCACGCCGCTGCGCGAAACGTTCACGCAATTGGACCTGCGCACCTGCGCAGCCCAGCCAACGCAGAGAGATACCGCCTCGATCTGGATACCGGAAGTCCTCACCGACACCGATCTGGATCGAGTCGTCGCCCAGGCCGATACGCCCGCCAGCGCGCCTTGTCTGTGGTGCGGCAGCGCCGGGCTGGCCCACGCCCTCGCCCGCCGTCGCAACCTGGCGCCGATCGCCGGCCTTGCCGCACCCCTGCCTCAGGGCCAAGGCCCGAGCGTGCTGGTCAGCGCCAGTTTCCAGCCCGTGCTGCGCGAACAGTGGGCACGCCTACGCGAGAGCCACCCGATTCAGGCTATCGCCGAGCAGGCGCGCGATGCGGAAATTACCTCAGTACTCGATCTGGCGCGCACAGGGGCAAGTGAACTCTGGTTCGACCTCTCGCCTATCGAACACCTCACCCCCGAACAGGCTGCCAGCCTGCTGACCGCGCAGATCGCCCGCCTCGTCGCCGAGTTGCCCAAACCGGGCCAGCTGATCGTCGTCGGCGGCGACACCCTGCTCGGCCTGTGCCGCGCCTCGGGCGCCACCGGCCTGCTGGCGCATCCCGCCATCCGCCCAGGCTGGGGTTGCGCCAAACTCATCGGTGGCACCTGGGACGGCGTGCCCTGCTATTCCCGCTCCGGCGCGTTCGGCGCGCCGGACGATCTGGTGGAAATCATTCGACTGCTAAGGCAGCCCAACAACTAGGAAGGAACGTACATGAAAAAGGCAATTCGCTTGGCCATCACCATGGGCGACCCGGCCGGGATCGGTCCGGAGATCATCGTCAAGGCCGCGCTCGCCCTGCGCGAGGAAGTGGCCGCCGGCCGCATCGAGCTGCTGGTGTTCGGCAGCGCCGCCGCGCTGGCCAAGGCCCGCCTGCAACTGGGCATCACCGAGGCCGCGCTGCCGCTGAACATGATCGATGTCGGCCCGGTCGCGGGCGAGATCGTCACCGGCACCATTTCCGCCGTC
>JAGTRY010000047.1 GCA_018262235.1 Pseudomonadota bacterium | reverse complement strand
CATCGGGGCGAGTGACAATCAGCCCGCTGATGAAGGCTCGCTGAAGGTAACCTATCACCACAACCTGTTCGAACAGCTCCGCCAGCGTCAGCAACTGGTGCGCTATGGTCAGGTGCATAGCTATAACAATCTGTTCGCGGGAAGTCTGGCCGATCCGCAGTACCCCTTTGCGTATGCGTTTGGCTTGGGGGCGGCAGCGAAGATCTATTCGGAGAACAATGTATTCCAGATCGATGGGTTGAGCGATCCGGCCGGACTGGTGAGCTTCTTCATGCCAGGCGCTGCGCTGCAGGACAAGGGATCAGTGCTCAATGGCAAACCGGTCAGCATCACGGCAAGCTTCAATGCCGGGTCACCGAAGAATGCGATCGTGACGGATATCGGCTGGCGTCCTCCTGTGCCTGCGGATCTGCTGGCTTCGGATGCCGTACCAGCTTATGTGCGCAGCAATGCAGGACCGGGAAAAATCTGAGCGTCTCCGGATAAGCCACCGGGAGATGACAACGCCGGCGCTGGCCGGCGTTTGGCTGGACATTTTCCGTGTTACGCCGCCTACGGATGGGTTGCCATCCAGCCGGTCACACTCAGGGCGAGGAAGAACAGTACAAGGATGATCCGGGCTTGCCAGTGATAGCGGTGGGCGACCTGCTGTGGATCATGATCGGAGATCACGAAGGGACGTCCATCTTCCGGCGCGCTCAGCGTGTGGTAGTCGGGAAAGTCTGCTGCGGCCTGGCGTTCCTGTTCGACTTCCTGACGCGCGGCTTCACGCACCTGTTCCCACTCCTCCAGGCTGAGTTCGCCGTCACCATTGTTGTCGAATTTCCGGGTGTCGCCGGTCTCTTTCCAGTCGGCGATCTTGTCACGCACTTCGATGTTGATGGACGGGCGGTCATCGGCGGGGCGGCGCGTCACGAAATTGCCCATGGCATACAGCCGGGTGCCGCCGATCAGCAGCCATTGTGTCGTGCGACGGTCCTCGATGCGGGTCTCATCCTTGTGCAGGGTTTCGATGCTCGCGCCTTCCGGGTCGATGGTACAACGCGAGCCATCGGGGCCTTCAAGAATGAATGATGCATCACTGGTTTCATCGCTCTCCTTTTGCCACTGGCCGTCGCCGTCGCGGGTTTCCACGAGCATCCGGTACCACAGGCAGGGCAGGTAGTTGAAGGGCGAGAGCAAAGGCTCGCCAGGCAGTGGACGGCCGATCCCGCTGATGGCGATGTAGCCCTGCGGTGCCGAGCTGATCGGCGCGCTGGGCGTGTCGGCATACTGGCGATAACGCCGATACGCGAATGTCCAGGCAATCAGCGCCACAACTGCCATGATCAGGGTGACATGCCAGACCTGCATCGCCTCGGCCTGCAGTCCGATGCCGGCGACAAACAGCAGCACGCCGAATAGGCCCGGTAACAGGCCACGTGACAGCAAAACCGAAACATCCGGTGGATTCGATATCACGGGCCGGTCTCAGTGTTTGAACAGCTGTCCGAGCTCCACGTCGCTCTTCTCGCTGGCGGAGAATTCCAGCGGAGGTTTGACTTCGAAGTTGAACAAGCGGGCCAGCAAGACATCCGGAAATTGCTCGACACGGACATTGTTGAGGTTCACCGCGTCGTTGTAGAGCTCGCGACGATCAGCGATGGTGTTTTCCAGGCCACTGATGCGTTGTTGCAGCTGCATGAAATGCTCGCTGGTGCGCAGTTCCGGATAGGCTTCGGCGACAGCGAAGAGCTGGCCGACACTGGCGCGCAGCGAACTTTCAGCAGCCCCCAGCGCGGGGATGTTCTGCGTTTCACGTGCGTTGGCCACACGCGAGCGTGCTGCGATTACGCGTTCCAGTGTGGCTTGTTCGAACTGCTGATATTGCTTGCAGACTTCGACCAGCTTGGGCAGTTCATCGTGACGCTGTTTGAGCAGCACATCGATATTGGCCCAGGCGCGGGCGACGCCATGCTTGAGGGCGACCAGACCGTTGTAGAGCATCACACCGTAGGTCAGCAGCATGACGAGCACGCCGATTGCAATCCATCCCGCCATTTTGTAGCTCCTTGCTGATCAGAAAAAATGAATTGTGTGTCTCAAACGCAACGCGGGCCGACATGAATGGTCAGCGCCCCGAGCCCGGCGATTTCCCCTCGCATGGTGTCGCCGGGTACGACCGGACCGACGCCGGCAGGCGTGCCGGTCAGGATGATGTCGCCGGCTTGCAATTCGAACAGGGCGGACAGGTGCGCAATGATCTGCGGCACATTCCAGATCATGGCCCGCAGATCCGAATCCTGGCGGACTTCTCCGTTGACCTGCATGCGGATGTTGCCGGCATTGAGATGCCCGACCTGGCTGACCGGATGGATCGTGCCGCATGGGCAGGCGTGATCGAAACCTTTTGCCACATCCCAGGGCGCAGACTTGGCGCTGAGTTGTTTCTGCAGGTCGCGGCGGGTCATGTCGAGAGCAATGGCATAGCCGAATACATGGGTCAGGGCTGCCTCTTCGGCAATGTTGTAAGCGCCGGACTGCAGGGCGACGGCCAGTTCGAGTTCAAAGTGGAAGTTTTCCGTGACGCTTGCATAAGGAATGGTAGCGCCATCCTGCACGATGGCATCGCGTGGCTTGGTGAAGAAGAGCGGCGGTTCCTTCTCGTTGTTGCCGAGCTCGCGGATGTGATCGAGATAGTTGCGTCCCACGCAATAGATGCGACGAACCGGGAAACGCGCCGTGCTGCCGGCGACGGGCAAGGACGTCACGGCGGGCGGGGGAAAAACGTACTCGGCGATGTTGCTCACAAGGAATACTCCAGAATGGTTCAGGGTTGCCAGACCACGTCATTATCCACTGCGTAGAGCTTGCAGGGGTTGCCACTCTTGCGCTGACAAAACGCGAGCGTCCGCGAGAGCAGATCGTCCTCTCCCGTGGCGAAGCCCCAGTTGCCTTTTTCACTGACGGCAAAGGCTCTGGGAGGATTGGCGGCGAGGAATTTTTCGTAGCCTTCCGTGCGCGCGGTGGCTTTGATGAAGGGCACCCGGCCAGCGTCATCAAGCGCGGCAAAGCTGCTCGGAGCAGGACGTTGAAGGGTTCCCGGGCGGGGGAATCCGAATTGCGTCAGCCAGTCATCCAGCATGGGCTGCCATAGATTGTTGCCGGTCGAGAACAGCAGGTGTCCATTCGTGCCAAAGGCTGGCAGCAGACGGTATTCGGCGCGTCCGCCTGCAGTCGTGAACGCTGCGTGCCAGGCCTGTGAGTGCTGGGGATTGAAGTACAGATCATTTTCGGTATACACCCACAACATGGGGGCCGAGGCGGTTTTGCCGAACTTGCCGTAGAGTTTTTCAAGTGCCGGTGGATTGCAAGGCACACCGGGGTGGGTATCCGGGCTGCCGCCATGCCCCCCGGCGAAATTGACGGCGGCGATCAGGCCTGGAATTTTCAGTGCGGTGGCGGCCACGGTGCTGATGCCCCCAACCGACTGCCCCACAAGCAGCAGACGATCAGGTGCAACCCAGGGCTCCTGGCGCAGGCGTTTCACGGTTGCCGCGATCTGGCTGGAGGACGCCTCCAATGCTGCCTCATAGCGTGCGCTCGAACACTTCGATCCGTTGGTTTCCGGGTCTCCAAGGGCCGCGGTTGGGCCATAGCCCAGGCGGGTTGGCACAGCCACAGCGAAGCCCTTGCGCACAAAATAGCGGGCTGCGGATTCGAAGCGACTCCGTCCCATCTGCGCGCGCGTCTTGGTGTCGCGTCCATGGCTGATCACGACCAGCGGGAAGGGTCCGTCCCCATCCGGGCGGAAGGTAGTGATGGTGATCTCGCCTTCTGTTTCGACACCGTTCAGATCGTGTGCGGAGACCTTGAGCAGCAGGACCTCCTCGTGGATATCGCGGTTCAGGGCATCTTCGGCATGTGCGGAGAAGCATGCAACAAGCACCAGGCTCCAGAGGATGTTCGATATGGCAAGGCGGACACGCATGCAGGTCGGGCTCCGGGAAGTGGTGCAGGACGGGTCGGGCATGAATGCCGCCATGCTAGCGGATTTGCCCGGCGGCGCGAGGGGATCAGTTCAGTTGCAGATTCGCCAGGCGCTGCCAGTAGGCGCCCGCCTTGTCGGTATCGCCGCGTGCTTCGTAGAAGGCCGCCGCCTGCGTCGTGACTTCTTCACTCAGGCTGCGGTCGCGGTGCATGGCCAGTTCCAGGTAACGGATGGTGGCTTCGTCATCGCGTGCATGCAGGATCCGGGCGGCAGCGAGGGCGGCGGCGGCTTGTCCATGAGGATGGTCTGCTGCCTGACGCAGCAAGGGGAGTGCTTCGTCCGTGCGTCCGAGTGTCTCCAGTGCCAGCGCATAATGCCCGAGCTCTTCCGGCCCCAGGTTTTGTTGTGCATGATTTTCCATGCGGACGAGGGTTTCCCTGGCTGTGCTTACGGTATGAAAGCGCTCGCGCCAGCGTGGGCCGTTGTATTGAAGCCAGAGATCGTCAAATGTGTGCTGCAATGTCGTCAGCATTTCGCCAAGCAGCATCTGGGCTGCGCTATGGGTCGCATTCGGTGGTATCTCGCAGGAGGTGTCGAGGGCCTGGATGCGGTCGCGCAGACACGGGTGGGTGTCGCCACTGGCAGTGTCGTGTTGCAGCGCTTCATTCAGCCAGTGCTCGGCCTGGTCTGGCGGGATGCCAAGATTCAAGGCTGTTCGCATAGAGCTGTGGGGAAGGAACGGTGGTTCCGGGCAGGTCTCGGCACGGCGCCAGAGGTCGTGCCAGAACCCGTCGTTGATGAAGCGTCCGCGTATTGCAATGGCAATGAGTGCATCTGCCAGGGTGCGCGGCCCCACGACCAGCGCTGCCAGCCGGTCTGCTTCGTACTCGTCCTGACGTGCCAGCACCGAACTGTAGGCATTGAAATACGGGATGTACCCACGCAAAGGGCGGGTCAGCAAGCGGCCAACGATGCTCGCATCAGGTCCGAAAGAGGCGAGTACCTGCATCCATACCGTACGGATGCGATAAATCCAGGTGCCGAGCTTGCCATGGCGACTCGAAAGATGGGCGAATTCATGGGCCAGGATGGCGGCGAACTCCTTGCGTGAAAGTGCTTGCAGCAAGGGCAGGCCGATGATCAGGATGTTGCGGTGCCAGCCCAGGATGCCAAGGCGTGGAATCTGGACAATGGCGGTATTGAACACGTCATTGATCACGATTTGATCAATCTTCGGACCCCGGGATTTGGCCCGGACTTTTTCGATGATGGCGAAAAGTTTCGGGGCATCCAGGGGCTGGAGTCTGTGGCCGTGTGGTTGCGGAATCCTGACCCACAGCGTGGGAACCAGCATCAGGGAGATCAGGCCGCTCAGCAGGCCAACCCGCAGGGCAGCAAAGAACTCTCCGTGGGCCAGTTGCCAGAGCGCCCAGCCCAGACCGATCAGGGCCAGGGCGGCAAGCAGGAAGATATAGGCATAGCCCAGAGAGGCCAGCAGAACGACCTTGAGACGATAAACCTCAGGCGCAGCAGCGCTTTCCCGTTCCAGACGATTGACGAGGCGCTTGAGTTCCTGTTTGGTCATGCCTGCTTGCCATAATGATCTGGCAACAAATCAGCAAGCCGCGTGCCATTTCGTGCGGCCTTGCTGTGGCGCGGCGGATTCGTTGTTTTTGGTGATTTTGTTGATTCACAGCTGCCGCGGTGCGGGCGCCAAGTGACGGGAAGCGTCACTTGGGCCGGATCGGGTCTTTGCAGATGGCGGGCTGGCGCCGGTGGGCACGCATGTGCCCAGCCCGTCTCAATCCTTCAAAGCCAGCTTGTTGCGGGTCAGTGGCGGATTCTTGGCGAAATAGCGCTTGATCCCGAGCAGCATGGCGTCAGCCATCTTGTCCTGATAGCTGTCGTCGGTCAGGCGTTTTTCTTCATCCGGGTTGGAGATGAATGCGGTTTCGACCAGCATGGAAGGAATGTCCGGCGCCTTGAGCACGGCAAAGCTGGCTTGCTCGACTTCCCCCTTGTGCAGCTGATTGATGTTGCCTAGCTCGCCCAGTACGGCGCGGGCGACTTTCATGCTGTCGTTGAGGGTCGCGGTCTGCGAGAGGTCCAGCAGGGTTTTGGCCAGATGGCTGTCCTTGACGCCAAGATTCACGCCGCCGATCAGGTCGGCCGCATTTTCCTTGTTGGCCAGCCAGCGCGCGGCCGTGCTGGTGGCGCCCCGGTCTGACAGGACGAAAACCGAGCTGCCACGTGCATCGGGCCGAATGAAGGCATCGGCATGGATGGAAACGAACAGGTCGGCCTGGACGCGCCGGGCCTTTTCAACGCGCTGCCCGAGCGGTACGAAAAAGTCTGCATCACGGGTCAGCATGGCACGCATGTTCGGTTCGGCGTCGATCTTGGCTTTCAGGCGTCGGCCGATTTCGAGGGTGACGGTCTTTTCATAGGTCCCGCGGGAACCGATGGCACCTGGGTCTTCACCACCATGGCCGGGGTCCAGCGCGATGGTGATCAGGCGCAGATCCTGATTGGCCGGGCGTGCTGAACGGTTCTTGTCGGAGAGCGCGCGGGAATTGTCGCGACCCGATCGGCTGGCATCTTCAGTGCCCGCCGGCTTCGCACTCGGAGCCGTGCCGCCAATGACGGCATCTTCGGGCGATTTTTTTTCGATCAAGGCCAGCAACGGGTCAATCGGCTCGTTGGGATACAAATCCAGTACCAGACGCGGGCCGTAGCTGCCGGCGGGAGGCAGGGAGAAAATCTGCGGACTGATCTCGTTCTTCAATTCCACGACCAGCCGTACTACGCCGGGCCGGTTGCGGCCGGCACGGATCAGCTTGATATAGGGGTCTGCTTCGGAAATCTTGTCCGGCAGACTTTGCAGCACGCTGTTGAATTCGACGCCTTCGAGGTCGACGACCAGACGTTCCGGGTTCTTGACGATCTGCGAACTGTATTTCAGGGACTCCACGCCTTCGAGCGTGATGCGGGTGTAGTCACGCGACGGCCAGACCCGTACCGCGAGGATGCGGGCTGCACTCTGGGCGTAGCCGACCGGTGTGACGAGCAAGGTGAGCAGCGCCGCACCGGCTTTCAGTACCTGGCGGCGTGGCAGGTTCACAGGGCGAACGGGGTGAGCTTCAAACATTCTTTGCCTCGCGGACTGCGGGATTCAATACGGGCGCGGTGGCCTTCGCCTTCGACTTGCAAGAAGACTTCCAGATCGGGTTGGGGAACGTAAGGAAGGGCTTTTTCTGCCCACTCCACGATACAAGCGCCATCGCTGCCAAAGTATTCTTCCAGTCCTGCTTCCAGAAATTCATCAGGATGAGTGAATCGATAAAAATCAAAGTGATACAGCGCAATTCTAGAAACTGTATAAACTTCGATCAAGGTGTAAGTCGGGCTTTTAACGCTGCCGGTGTGCCCCAGACTGCGCAGCAGGCCGCGCGTGAGCGTGGTTTTTCCCGCTCCCAGGTCGCCGGAGAGCCAGATGACCAGCCCCGGTACGAGCGCTGGCGCAAGGCTTGCACCGAAATCCTCGGTGGCCTGGGTATCAGCAAGATACACAAAGTGTGTGCAGGCACTATTATCGGCGGCGTGATGCAACATACCACTCACTCTTCATTTGACGCGGCCACTCTCGTGAAACAGATACGGGAGTGGGGACGCGAACTGGGATTTTCTGCCGTGGGTATTGCCGGGATCGAACTGGCTTCTGCCGAGCAGGGACTGCTTGACTGGCTGACGGCCGGCTTTCACGGTGGTATGGATTATATGGCCCGGCACGGCCTGAAACGTGCCCGACCCGCAGAACTTGTGCCGGGTACCGCAAGCGTGATCGCGGTGCGCATGGATTACTGGCCGGAGCCGGATTTGAGCGAAGCGCGCAGCGTACAGGCGAACGGCCTGCGCGCGGCGGTTTCCCGTTATGCCTTGGGGCGTGATTACCACAAGGTCTTGCGCAACCGGCTGCAACAGCTGGCCGAGCGGATCGGCGTGGCTGTGGGGGCCTATGGCTATCGCGTTTTCGTGGATTCTGCACCGGTGCTGGAAGCCGCCCTGGCGACCCGTGCCGGGCTGGGCTGGCGAGGCAAGCATACCTTGCTGCTCAATCGCGAGGCAGGTTCCTTGTTCTTCCTGGGTGAGATCTATGTCGATCTGACCCTGCCAACCGATGTCGAGGGAGCAGGGCATTGCGGCAATTGCTCGGCCTGCCTGCCGGCCTGTCCCACACAAGCCATCGTGGCCCCCTACAAACTGGACGCACGGCGCTGTATCTCCTATCTCACCATCGAACACGCGGACAGCATTCCGCTTGAGTTTCGCCACCTGATCGGCAACCGCGTATATGGGTGTGACGATTGCCAGCTCGTTTGTCCATGGAACCGTTTTGCCCGCCCGACGCAAGAACCGGACTTCGCGGTGCGCAATGGACTGGACCGGGCGACGCTGGTCGAACTGTTCGCCTGGACCGAAGAAGAATTCAAGACACGCCTGGCTGGTTCGGCGATTTACCGCATTGGTCACGAACGCTGGTTGCGCAATCTCGCTGTTGGTTTGGGCAATGCACCGGGGACCGCGGAAGTCATTGCCGCCTTGCAGGCGCGTGCGGAAGATGCCTCTGCGCTGGTACGCGAACATGTGGCCTGGGCGCTGGCGCAGCATGCCGTGAAGCAGCCTGAAAACCGATGACGAGGCCCGAACCCTGCGGTCTGGCGGGCGAGGCGATAGAATTCAGCTTCCTCCATCTACACACAAAAAAATGGCTTTCGCAGATAACCTCAAGCAATTACCCGGCGTCTCCCATCTGGCCGCGATCCAGCTCCTTGATGCCGAGGGCAACGAAGTCGCGCTCATCGAACACAAGTCAGGGCAGATTGGTTCCTTGACTGTCTACAATCATCTTGCGCAGTTTTACGGATCGATCACCGTCGAAGCTGCACACAAGGGCCTGGAGCTGTATGCGGAACATACCGATGACGCGCGCCAGAATCCCGGTAAACATCCCAATATTGATCGTCTGCTGAAAATTGTCGGTGACGGGAACGCTTTGCGGGTCAAACATGTCTTTGCAGGACAGGCTGATTGATCAGCCGTGAATTCAGGCGGATTGCCGTTTCGGGATCCAGTGTCGATATGCAGTACCAACCACAGAGGGAACACCAGATGAAACAAAAATATCTTGCAGCACTGCTTGTCGCCGGCCTTGCCACATCGGCAGCGTTTGCCCAGGTCAAGCCGGAACAGCAGATTGAATACCGGAAATCGGCCATGACCGTGTTTGCGCGCAGCACGGGAGCCTTGAATGCGATGGCCAAGGGAGATGTTCCCTTCAACAAGGACGTGGCGCAGCGCCATGCTGCCGTGCTGGCCAACCTCAGTGATCTGCCGCTGAGTGGTGGAGCCTTCGGCCCCGGAACGGACAAGGGTGCGCCACACAAGTCCGACGCTAAAGTCTGGAGTGAGCCGGAAAAATTCAAGGCAGCCTTTGACAAGTTTGCCACCGCCGCACGCGCGCTACCTGCTGCAGCAGCAGAGCAGGGAACCCTGAAAACGGCACTGGCCGATCTGGGCAAAACCTGCAAGGGCTGCCACGACGATTACCGGAGCAAATAAGCTGGCCGGTTGAAAAACAAAAGCCGCAGTCCATCGGACTGCGGCTTTTTGCATGGTGCGGAACGGAATCAGATCCGGGCAACCAGATACCAGACTGCCGCTGCGGAGACTGCCAGAATCACCAGACCGAGCCAGGCATTGCCACCCACGCCGCTCTGTGCAGGCTGCTCGGCGGCTACTTCTTTGCTGCCTGTGAGCATTGGCGTGATCAGGTTGTCGCGTTTGATGAACCGGTAGAACAGGATCGCTGCGACATGCAGTCCGATCAGCGTGAAGATGATGCCTGCATTGGCTTCGTGCAGCTCGCGAAAGAGATCGGAGACTGTTCCGCTGACGTACTTGAAAAGCGGAGCCTCAATGAAAAAGTCTTCGTCACTGAGAAACAGGCCTGACACCGTCTGGAAGAGCAGGGTTGCCAGAAGGGCCAGCACAGACAGGGCGCCCAGCGGGTTATGGCCGATTGACGGGCCTTTGTGATCCTTGAGGTGTTTCAGGTAATCAATGATGACGGCAGGGCCGCGTACAAAGTTGGCAAAGCGAGCATGTGTGCTGCCGACAAATCCCCAGATCAGGCGGAAGATCAGCAGCGCAAGGATTGCGTAGCCAAACCGCGGGTGCCAGTCCATCGCACCGCTGACTACATCGGCCAATTCGACGCTGAGAATGGCACCGGCGACGAGAACCAGCAGTGTCCAGTGGAATAGCCGCAAAGGCAGATCCCAGACTCTGATCCGGCGGGAAGACGAATTGGCTTCGGTCATGATGTTCTCCGTAAGAAATGGGTTTCGGGCGAGATGATGGCAGAACAGTCTTCAAAGAAAAACGGCTCCACGCGGGAGCCGTTATTGCACGGAGCGACACAATCCGCTCAAACGACGGCTTCTTCCTTTTCAACCTTGACCTTGATGAACTGCTCGCGCGAAACGCCGAGCCACATCACCAGCGGGGTTGCGACCAGAACCGAAGAGTAAATGCCGAAGCAGATACCGATGGCCAGTGCGAGAGAGAAATGGTGCAGGGTGGGGCCGCCAAAGAAGAACATCGACAAGGCCATCATCAAGGTACATGCGTGGGTGATGATGGTCCGCGAGATCGTGCTGGTAATCGCGTGGTTGAGCACTTCCGGCACGGTATGACCGCGCATGCGGCTGTTGCGGAAATTCTCGCGCACCCGGTCGAACACAATGACGGACTCATTGACCGAGTAACCCAGCACGGCCAGTACGGCAGCCAGCACGGGCAGTGAGAACTCCCAGTGGAAGAAGGCGAAGAACCCCATGATGATGATCACATCATGAAGGTTGGCGATGATCGCCGAGATGGCAAAACGCCATTCGAAACGGATCGCCAGGTAGATCACGATGCCGATCAGCACGAACAGGAGCGCCATTGCACCATCGGTGGCCAGTTCCTTGCCGACTTGCGGGCCAACGAACTCGACGCGACGCAGCTCGGTCTCCGGACTGCTCAGACTTTTCAAGACCCCCATGACATTCTCGGAGACCTTGGCTGAGGTTTCGTTGGCACGATTCGGTACGCGCACCATGATGTCGCGCGAGCTACCGAAAGTCTGGACTTGCGTGTCGACATAGCCAGCCTTGGTCAGCGCGTCGCGGATAGGCTCCAGTTGCGGCGCTTCGACGAAGTTCACTTCCATGACCGTACCGCCGGTGAATTCCACCGACAAGTGCAGGCCCTTGTGGAACAGGAAGAACACGGCGAGCAGGAAGGTGACCAGCGAAATCACGTTGAAGACCAACGCGTGACGCATGAACGGGATGTCTTTACGGATGCGGAACAATTCCATGTTGTTTCTCCCGGCGGATTACTCTGCCGAAGCCTTCCAGATTTGGCCGATCGCCAGCTTCTCGAGCTTGCGGCGATGACCGTAGACGAAGTTGGTGATCATGCGGGATACGAATACGGCGCTGAACATCGAAGTCAGGATGCCCAGGCAATGCACGATGGCGAAACTTCTGACCGGACCAGAACCGAAGGCCAGCAGCATGATGCCGACGATCAGCGTGGTGACGTTGGAGTCCAGAATCGTATCGAAAGCGCGGTCATAACCTGCGGTGATCGCTGCTTGCGGGGTAGAGCCATTGCGCAGTTCCTCGCGGATCCGCTCATTGATCAGCACGTTCGAGTCGATGGCCATCCCGAGTGCCAGTGCGATGGCGGCAATGCCTGGCAAGGTCAGCGTGGCCTGGAGCAGCGAAAGCAGGGATATCAGCAGGAGCACGTTGGCGCCCAGTGCGATGGTCGAGATCACGCCGAATAGCACGTAATACACGCACATGAAGGTGGCGATTGCCACAAAGCCCCACAGGGTCGAGTGGAAACCCTTTTCGATGTTCTCGGCGCCCAGGCTCGGGCCGATGGTACGTTCTTCGATGATGTCCATCGGCGCAGCCAGCGAGCCGGAACGGATCAGGATCGCCAGACGGTTGGTTTCTTCACTGCTGAAGTTGCCGGTGATCTGGAACTGGTTGCCGAACTCACCCTGGATGGTCGCAACCGAGATGGCCTCTCCCTTGCCTTTTTCAAACAGGATGATGGCCATCTGCTTGTGGATGAACTCACGCGTCACATCGCGCATGGTGCGACCGCCGGCAGCATCCAGGCGTACCGATACGGCCGGGCGCTGGTTGTTGTCGAAGGTAGCCTGGGCGCTGACGAAGCGATCCCCCGTGAGCACGACCTGTTTCTTCACCGCGACCGGAACGGGCTGGCCGTTGCGGTTTTCCGGGAAGGTGTCGGTACCGAGTGTGCTGGAGCCTTCGGCTACCATGCGCACCTGCAGTGTTGCGGTGCGGCCGATCAGATCCTTGGCCTTGGAAACGTCTTGCACACCAGGCAGTTGCACCACGATGCGATCCAGGCCTTGCTGCTGGATGATGGGTTCCGCCACGCCGAGTTCGTTGACCCGGTTATGCAGGGTGATGATGTTTTGCTTGAGCGCTTCGTCCTGGATTGTCTTGCGAGCCGGCAGGCTCAAGGTGGCGATCAACAGGCGATCGTCCCCTTCGCTGCGCTCGGTGTATTCCAGGTCATTGCGGCTGGCACGGATCACATCCTTGGCCTGGGCGCGGGTGGCATCATCACGCAGCCGGATGACCAGCTTTTCATCTTCGCGGGTGATCCCGCCATGGCGGACATTCTTGTCACGCAGCAGGGTGCGCAGATCACCGGCGGCCACATCCATCTGCTTGGTCACAGCGCCCTTCATGTCAACTTGCAGCAAGAAGTGCACCCCGCCGCGCAGATCAAGACCCAGGTACATCGGCAGGGCGCCGATGGAGCTGAGCCATTGCGGGCTGGCCGAGAGCAGGTTCAGGGCGACGACATAGTTGCTGTTTTCGGGATCCGGATTCAGCGCATGTTCGATGGCGTCCTTGGCTTTTTGCTGGGTCTCGACATCGGCCAGACGCACACGCAGGCTGCTTGGGTCGCGGACCGTGCCATTGACGGTAATCTTTGCTGCGGCCAGGGTTTCAAGAATCTTGGCTTCCAGAGCACCGTCAACTTTGACGGTGGAGCGTGCGGCAGAAACCTGCACGGCCGGTACTTCGCCGTAGAAATTCGGCAGGGTGTACAACAGCCCGAGGATCAGCACGATGCCGATCATCAGGTTTTTCCAGAGCGGGTAACGGTTCATGGTCGGAAATGGAATGAAGGGTGAAAGGAAGCGCAGCCGCCACAGGGGCGCTGCGCTGTCACGCCTTATGCGTTCTTCAACGTGCCCTTGGGCAGCACGGCGGAGATGGCCGGCTTTTGCACGGTGATTTCAACACCGCTGGCAATTTCGACTTTGACGAAACTGTCGCCAACATTGGTGACCTTGCCGGCGATTCCACCTTGGGTGATGACTTCATCGCCTGCGGCCAGAGCGTCGAGCAGGCTCTTGTGCTCCTTGGCGCGTTTCTGCTGCGGGCGAATCATCAGGAAGTACAGCACGACGAACATCAGCACCATGGGCAACAAGCCCATCCAGCTGCTGGTGGGGTCGCTGCCTGCGGCAGCTTGGGCGAAAGCGTCGGATATCATCATCAGGCTCCGGGTTTTAGGTTCATTTGAGGCGGCCGAGTATAGCAGGCCGGGGCTTCCGGTAATCGGCTCTATCTCAAGCTCCGCGTTTGCGCTCTGCAGCAAAACGCAACTGGAAGGCCGGATAGTCATCCGCTTCGATGGCGGCGCGGATCTCGCGCATCAGGTGCTGATAGTAATGCAGGTTGTGGATGGTCATCAGACGCGGGCCGAGCATTTCCTTGGCCCGATCCAGATGATGCAGGTAGGCGCGCGAGAAATTCCGGCAGGTGTAGCACTCGCAGCTCTCGTCGATTGGCCGCGTATCCTGCTTGTGTTTGGCATTACGGATCTTCAGATCGCCCCAGCGTGTGAACAACCATCCATTGCGGGCATTGCGGGTGGGCATCACACAATCGAACATGTCGATCCCCTGGCTCACGCCATACACCAGATCTTCCGGCGTACCCACACCCATCAGGTAATGTGGCTTGTCTGCCGGCAGACGCGGGCCGGTATGGGCCAGGATGCGATAGAACTCTTCCTTGGGTTCGCCCACAGACAGGCCGCCGATGGCAAAACCGTCAAACCCGATCTGCTGCAGACCGGCGAGTGATTCGTCGCGCAGGGTTTCATACATGCCGCCTTGCACAATGCCGAAGAGCGCGTTGCGATTCTCCAGACGGTCGTGTTCGTCGCGCGAGCGACGCGCCCAGCGTGCCGACATGCGCATTGATTTCGCCGCTTCATCGACCGAGGCGGGGTAGGGCGTGCACTCGTCGAAGATCATCACGATGTCGGAATTGAGCCCGTGCTGGATCTGCATCGAGATTTCCGGCGTGAGGAAAAGCTTGTCGCCATTGATCGGCGAGGAGAATTTCACCCCTTCTTCGGTGATCTTGCGCAGCGCTCCCAGCGAGAAGACCTGGAAACCGCCCGAGTCGGTGAGGATCGGTTTGTCCCAGCCCATGAAGCCGTGCAGACCACCGAATTGCTCGAAGACTTCCAGACCCGGGCGCAGCCACAGGTGAAAGGTGTTGCCGAGGATGATCTGCGCGCCGATATCCAGCAGTTCGTGCGGGCTCATGGCCTTGACCGTGCCATAAGTGCCGACCGGCATGAACACCGGGGTTTCAACGATGCCGTGCGTCAGATGCAGGCGGCCGCGTCGTGCGCCGCCTGAAGTGGAAAGAAGTTCGTATTTCATGAAAGAGTGTTTTCGTCGGTTTTTTCGAGAAGCATCGCGTCACCATAGCTGAAGAAGCGGTAGCGATTGGCGACGGCATGGGCATAGGCCTGGCGGATGGTACGCATTCCGGCCAGTGCCGAGACCAGCATCAGCAGTGTGGACTTGGGCAAATGGAAATTGGTGATCAAGGCATCCGCCACGCGGAACCTGTAACCCGGTGTAATGAAGATCCCGGTCTCTGCGCTCCCCGCTGTCAATTCCCCGTTCTGGGCGGCGGATTCGAGCGCACGCATCGAGGTTGTTCCGACACACACCACCCGCCCACCTGCAGCACGGGTGGTGGCAATCGCGTCGACCGTGTCCTGGGGAATGCTGTAGACCTCGCGATGCATCTGGTGTTTCGAGAGATCGTGCTCGCGTACCGGTTGAAAGGTACCGGCTCCTACATGCAAGGTCACGAAAGCACGCCGGATGCCGCGTGTGGTGAGTGCTGCGAACAGCGTTTCGTCGAAATGCAGGCCGGCGGTCGGCGCTGCCACGCTGCCGAGTTCCCGGGCATATACGGTTTGGTAGCGGGTCTCGTCGGTCTCGCTGGCCGCGTGCTCGATATAGGGCGGCAAGGGCAGGCGACCATAACGCTCGATGTAGCTCACCGCCGGCGCATCGGGTGGGAAACGCAGCTGGAAAAACTCGCCATTTGCGCCGGCCCGACCGATCACTTCGACCTCAAAGGCGTCCATCAGGCGGATGCGCGAACCTGGCTTGGGGGACTTGCTGGCGCGGATCATTGCCAGTACCTCATGGTCGCCGATGGGGCGTTCGACCATCACCTCGACCTGGCCGCCAGAGGCTTTCCGGCCGAACAGGCGCGCATGCAACACCCGGCTATCGTTGAAAATCAGCAAGTCATCGGCACGCAAGAGTTCGGGCAATTCACGGAAACTATGGTCAATCAATTTGTCGGCATGGACTACCAGCAAACGTGAAGCTGCGCGATCTGCCAGGGCCGCCTGAGCAATCAGTTCGGGCGGCAGATCGTAATCAAAATCGTCAAGAGTGAGCATTGAACAAACAAGATGAGATGTCCGGCTTGCCGGAAAGACTGGCTTCGTGGATAATCCGCCTCCTTCCCGTGCCGGGATGGCGGAATCGGTAGACGCAGCGGATTCAAAATCCGCCGCCGCAAGGTGTGAGGGTTCGAGTCCCTCTCCCGGCACCACTTGCAGCAGCAAGGCTTCACAGCGTTTCGGGGTGGTTAAGTTCGCCCCGGATGATACCGGAAGATCCCGGATTTCCTTGGTCGAATTTGACCAATCTTGATCAAGTGAAGGTCTAATCCGTACTTTCTATCCTCTGTCGCGATGAAGGGCTCCGTGGTTTGACCGGAGCGGTGAGTTGCTGCTTGTTTCCCGTGCTTTGCCTTTGTGCTTGCTGGCCTGACATCAAGCCGTTTCCGAACAGGTGGGGCATCTCATGGGATTCACAAGAGACAGTTCCAACAGTCTCCGCTCAATGATTGATGTGTGACTCCGATGCATGTGCTGAATGCATGAAGCCCGTCGCTACATGAAGTAGCGGCGGGCTTCGCAACATACAAATCCTGTCACATCAATCAGTTGCTGCGCTCTCCCACGAAGATCTCAACGCGACGATTTCTGGCACGGCCGGATTCGCTGCCGTTGTCGGCGATCGGACTGCGCGATCCACGGCCATCGATACTGATGCGGGAGGGCGAAATGCCACGACTACTCAGGTATTCGCGTACGCTGGCTGCGCGGTTTACCGATAGTGGATTGTTGATCGAATCCGGACCAGAACTGTCTGTGTGTCCGATGATCTGCACATTTGTCCCCGGATTGTTCCGCAGAGAGTCAGCGAATCTGTCGAGTACAGGGCGGAAGTTGGCTTTGATGTCGTCACGACCAACATCGAAGGACACGTCGCTTGGTACGTCAAGCTTGAGTTGATTATCAGCGGTCTGGCTGACACTGACGCCTGTACCGGCGGTGGCCTGCTCCATTGCAGCTTTCTGATTTTCCATGCGTGAGGACCAGATGTAACCGCCCAAAGCACCCACGGCAGCGCCAATCACCGCATCGCGACCGACCTTGTTGCTGCCTGTTGCAGCGCCAATTACGGCGCCTGAAGCGGCTCCTACTCCGGCGCCGATGCCCGTGCCGCGTTGCGTGGGCGTCAGTTCTGCACAAGCGGTCAGGACCAGCAGCCCTGATATTCCGATACTGATTACTTTCTTGATCATGATTCTCTCCATTGGTTTTTATCCTGGACGCAGCATCGCATCGCTGCCACCCATCGTGACAGATAAACCGTACGCTTGAATGTTCGCTAGCTCACATCAAGGACGATGAGCTTGTTTGGCCGTAACGCCTGGGCAGAGCGTCGCGGCGTGCCTCATTCAAAAGGCCTGATGGAGGGAAGATGAAAGCAATTCGCCACGTCAGCCTGCGAGGCGGGATAGTGGCCTTACGCTTGGGAATGGTTGTGGCCGTGTAGCCAAAGCGTCCCAGATTGAAATAGCCACTTTCAAGAGCGAAGTCTTTGTTGAATTGATATGCGCGATGCGCGCTTATCAGCAAAAGGCCAGGCACTCTGTGAGTGCCTGGCCAAAAGCCTGCTGCTGGTTGTGGTTAACGCTTGATCGGCGAGATCTTGGTGCCTTCGATCGAGAGCGTGGCCATCAGGCCTTGCTGGTCGAAAATGAAGGCGTAGGCATCATCCTTGAGCGATGACGACGACAGGTTCTTGGCGACACCCTCATTGACCGCAACCACCGACGGCCCGACACCGATTTCCCAGCCCTTGGACTTGTCGAGGTACCTGACAGCCTTGTTGCTCATCAGGAAGACGACGTAGCTATAAGACTGCGCACCGGCCTGCCAGCCCCATGATGCGGAAACCGAGTTGTAGTAGCCGGAGAACTGGGTTCCCTTGGTCAGTACCCCTTCACCATAGGCGCCACCAAAGACCAGTCCGGCCTTGACGATGTTGGGGAAAACGAGGACTGCCTTGGCGTGTTTGCCGATAGATTCGGCGGTCGGGTTGCTCTTGTAGAGTTTGTCGAGCGCCTGTGCGGCGTCCTTGTTGAGGTCTTCAGCCGTCGCAGCGACGGCCTGGCTGCTGATTGCTGCCAGAGAAACGGCAGCGGTGGCCACCAGCAGAAGGTTTTTCATGGTGCGTCCGAGGGTGTGCATGGTTATTTCCTTTTGGTCGATGTGAACTACGTGGCTGGAAAGAAGGTGCTTTTACCTGTATCCGGACGATCCGTCCGGGGCAGCCTGAGTCTTGAATTCCTGTATGCAGGTTAGCCGGTCAGGGCCTTGCACACAGTGCGCTAGGGCACATACTTCGCTGAGTCCTTTGCAGACCAAACGTGCAGTTTTTTGGGTTGTTGCGTAAGCCTTTCATCTCCAGTCTTTTCATGCTTCTCATGTGCTGACACCTAATGCCACGGGCCTTCCACGACGTCTTATGTATCGCAATCCTTGCAGCGAAACGTGGTTTGACGCAGTGTCCGCGAGACACGAATGCCAGAGCACTGTCACCACCGCAGGTCATGAGCACATCCGGTGTCATGCCCTGATCATTGCTGTCCCACTGCCAGATCCAGATGCCTTCTCTTTTCCTCTTGGTTCCGCAAAACAGTGTCGATAGCAACAGCTCGATGCCCACAGGGAATAACGCATGGCGTCAGACGTTCAGTCTGCATGCTCGGCGTTGTGTCCAAGCCACACAGCAGGATGCGTACTGATGAGGCTGGCGATGATAATCATGGCTATGCCGAGTCCGGAAAGAAGAGAAATGCGGTCTCCCCATAGCAACATTCCATAGATGCTTGAGAAAATTACGGTCGAATAACCCACACTTGCCGTGATGATGGCGCGCCCTCGTCCGAAAGCGCGACTCAGTGCGAGTTGTCCCAGGCCACCGCACAAACCGACAGCGATCAGAAAGGCCCATTCAGCACCGCTTGCCTGCACAGGTGAAGAAGGCTGCAAGATGGCCAGTGGTAGTGCGAGCAGGGTGTTTGTCATAGAAAAAAGGCATACGGTACGCCATTCAGGTTCGCCGGCACGGCCAAGTTCACGCAGGTTGAGCTGGGCGATACAGGTCAGGAAGGCTGAAGCCAGGCCACAGGCTGCACCAAGCCACTGTTCGTGCATGAAGGTTGGGCGCAGAACCAGAAGTACGCCAGAAAATCCCAGTGCGAGAGCCCCGAGTACTGCGCGTGGTGGGGGTTGTCGGAACGACAGGATGGCGGCAAGGAATAGCGCAGAGGTGTTGTTAAGGGTGACTGCCGTTGCCAGCGGCAAGGATGAGATTGCAGCGAAATACAGCAGCATGGAAAGAGAGCCGGCTGTCGAACGGTACAAGTGGCTTTTCCAATGCTTCGAATACAGTGAATGCTGCTGCCAGATAATCCAGGATCCGAGGATAAGTGCGGGTACCAGGCCTCGCATGCCAACGGTTTGACCAATGTTGAAGTGCGTGCCGACGAACTTTACACAGGCCCCCATGGTGGCGAACAGAAAACAAGCCAGCAGCATCCACACCGCATTCATTTTTGTGACCCGCTAATACAAGTCCTCATTCTTTATCAGAAGACGTCGTATGACAAGGTCGGTTTCAACTTTCTTTATGGCTTTCTGCTTCCTCGCTTGCGAGGCGCAATCTTTCCCTGCTATTGGAAAGGTGAAGACGCATGCCGGCACGTGCATTTTCCGGGTCGCGACGGGCGATGGCTTCAAGAATGTTTGCGTGCTCTTCGTTGGAGCGGCGCAGATAGCTTTGGCCCGGGGCGGAAGAGAATAACGAAGTGTCCAGCCTTGTGCGCGGAATGGTGGTCGTGCCAAGTTGCCGGTAAAAGTTCTCGAAATAGTGGTTGCCAGTGGCTTGTGCAATGAGCAGATGAAACTTGAAATCCGGCTCAACCGAACTTCCGCCAGTCTTGAGTTCTTCATCGAATTCTCGTAGTGCCAGCCGCATCAGTTGAACCTGTTCGTCCGTGCGCCGTGCTGCGGCAAGGCCTGCAGCCTCGGTCTCCACGCTGATTCGTAACTCAAGCATGGCCAGCAGTTCGCGGATGGTTATCACTGTCGCGTGATCCATCCGGAACGATGACGGTGCTGGTTGGGCGAGTACGAAAGTGCCGATGCCATGCCGCGTTTCGACAAGTCCGGCTGCTTGCAGGCGTGACATGGTTTCACGTACGACAGTACGGCTGACGTTGTGTTCAGCCATCACCTCGGGTTCGGTAGGAAGTTTTGCTCCGGTTGGATAGGCTCCGGTACGGATCTTGTCCGCCAGATCGTTCATGACGGTTTCGACCAGACTGGGGGCTCGTTTGCGTATTGGCACGGGGTTGTTGCCTGATTTGTTCATAGGGGTTTTCCCTAGTCAGAGATAACGCGTATTGGAAATACTGATGTGCTCATTATACTGACTGATAAGACGTATGACGACACATGACTTGATAGTTGAAGGCAGACCTGTTTGCAGGCTTTTGTACTGGAAATCAGGGGGAGTGCCCTAACCGAGGTAGTAAACATGACTCTAGCTGGTTCCGACGGCAGTGCCCCTATCGTAACCGACATGCAGGTGATCCCGGTTGCCGGGCATGACAGCATGCTGTTCAATCTGTGTGGTGCTCATGGGCCTTATTTTACGCGCAACATCGTAATTCTGCGTGATAGCGCAGGGCGTACTGGCATTGGCGAAGTTCCTGGTGGCGAAGGTATTCGTCAGGCTCTTGAGCGCTCGCGTAGTCTGGTCACTGGAAAGTCGGTAGGTCTCTATAACAGCATACTCAACGGCATCCGACGCAGTTTTGTCAGCGGCCAGGCTGCGCATCAAGCCACGATTCATCAGGTCACCTCGGAGTCCGAAGCACGAGTACTCAAGCAGCCCCACGAGATCAACTTGCGCATGGACAACGTCATCACCGCTGTCGAAGCGGCCTTGTTGGATCTGCTTGGTCAACATCTTGGTGTGCCGGTGTGCGAGTTGCTAGGCGCGGGCAAGCAACGCGATTCTGTTCGCATGCTCAGTTACTTGTTCTATATAGGGGATCGTCAACGTACGGACCTCCCGTACTTGGCTGGGGGCGACTCGAAAGCAGAGTGGTATCGACTGCGCCACGAAGTAGCCATGACTGTAGATTCGATTGTCCGCCTGGCTGAAGCATCTGCCGAGCATTATGGCTTCACCGATTTCAAGCTCAAGGGCGGAGTCATGCGCGGCGAAGAGGAAATGGCCGCTGTTGCTGCGATCAAGCGGCGCTTTCCGGGAGCAGGCGTTACGCTGGATCCTAATGGGGCATGGTCGCTTGATGAGGCGATAGCCTTGTGCAAGGGGCAGGGGCATGTGCTGAGTTACGCTGAAGACCCGTGTGGTCCGGAAGTGGGTTACTCGGGGCGTGAAATCATGGCTGAGTTCAAGCGTGCTACGGGCGTCCCCACCGCCACCAACATGGTCGCCACCGACTGGCGTCAGCTCAATCACTCGTTGAAGCTGGATTCTGTCGATATTCCGCTCGCTGATCCGCATTTCTGGACCATGCAGGGTTCGGTCCGGGTAGCGCAGATGTGCGACGAATTCGGTCTTACCTGGGGCTCGCATTCGAACAATCACTTCGATGTGTCGTTGGCCATGTTCACGCATGCCGCAGCTGCCGCGCCAGGGGAGATTACCGCTATCGATACGCATTGGATCTGGCAAGAGGGCCAGGAGCGGCTCACTATCGAACCGCCACGGATAATCGGGGGCTGTGTTGAGGTTTCAAAGAAACCTGGCCTGGGTATTGAGCCAGATATGGACCGCATTCTGCAGGCCAACGAACTCTACAAAAAGGTAGGCAACGGTGCACGCGATGATGCAGTGGCGATGCAATACCTTCAGCCCGGCTGGAAATACGATCCTAAACGCCCCAGTCTTGGTTGAAGACTTCACTTCTTTGTCATTTCAAAGTTTCTCAGGAGGCTGTTTTGAATTCCATTGCTACCCGCGTTAGTGGTACCCCCGTTTTGACTGACATGCAGGTCATTCCGGTCGCAGGGCAGGACAGCATGCTGCTGAATCTTTCAGGGGCGCACGGTCCATTCTTCACCCGCAATATCGTCATCCTGCGAGACAGTTCCGGCAATACCGGCCTAGGTGAAGTGCCTGGTGGTGAGAAGATCCGCCAGACCATCGAGGATGCCCGTCCGCTGATGATGGGCAAGTCGCTGGGCGACTACAACAGCATCCTCAACGCGATGCGTCGCACTTTTGCGGATCGCGACGCTGGAGGCCGCGGGCTGCAGACCTTCGATCTGCGCACGACCATCCATGCGGTGACTGCCGTGGAATCGGCTCTGCTTGATCTGCTCGGCCAATTCATGAACGTGTCGGTCGCAGCATTGCTGGGTGAGGGGCAGCAGCGTGATGCTGTACAGATGCTGGGCTACCTCTTCTATGTTGGTGACCGCAATAAGACCACGCTCGGCTATCGTAGCGAAGCCGGGGCTGACAATGCCTGGTTCCGCCTGCGTAATGAAGAAGCACTCACGCCGGAGGCTGTCGTCCGGTTGGCCGAAGCCGCACATGAGCGTTATGGCTTCAATGATTTCAAGCTCAAGGGCGGCGTGCTGGCAGGCGAAGTCGAGATGGAAGCGATCAAGGCGCTGCATGAACGCTTCCCCGAAGGCCGCATCACGCTCGACCCCAACGGGGCCTGGTCACTCGCCGAAGCGATCTGTCTGTGTCGTGACAAGCATGGCATCCTGGCTTATGCCGAAGATCCCTGCGGTGCCGAGAATGGTTTCTCCGGTCGCGAAGTGATGGCCGAATTCCGGCGTGCCACCGGTCTGCCGACGGCGACCAACATGGTCGCCACCGACTGGCGCCAGATGGCCCATTCCTGCCAGCTTCAATCGGTCGACATCCCGCTTGCCGACCCGCATTTCTGGACCATGCAGGGCTCGGTACGCGTCGCTCAGCTGTGCCAGATGTTCGGCCTCACCTGGGGTTCGCATTCGAACAATCACTTCGACATCTCCCTGGCGATGTTCACCCATGTCGGTGCTGCCGCACCGGGCAAGATCACCGCCATCGACACTCACTGGATCTGGCAGGACGGCCAGCGCCTCACCAAGGACCCGCTGAAGATCGAGGGTGGCTATATTCGCGTACCCGAAAGGCCCGGTCTGGGCATCGAGATCGACATGGCCGAGGTGGAGAAGGCGCACCAGGCTTATCGCAACATGGGCCTTGGCGCCCGTGACGACGCGGTCGCCATGCAGTTCCTGATCCCCGGCTGGACCTTCAACAACAAGCGTCCCTGTCTGGTTCGCTAAGGAATGTCACTCATGAACGGCACACAGTCCTATACCGCGTTCCCCAATCAGTTCCGCAGCAACCTTATTGCTGGCCGAAAACTCATCGGTTGTTGGAGTGCGCTTGGCAGCCCGATTACTACGGAGATTCTTGGGCTTGCTGGCTTTGATTGGATTTTGCTTGATGGTGAGCATGCGCCCAATGACGTGCTGTCCTTCATTCCACAGCTCATGGCCTTGAAAGACAGTGTCAGTGCTCCAGTGGTGCGGCCAGCATCCAATGACGCTGTGCTGATAAAACGCTTGCTCGATATCGGTTTCTACAATTTTCTCATCCCCTTCGTCGAGAGCGCGGAAGACGCGGCACGCGCCGTGGCGGCCACACGCTACCCCGGTGCCGGCGTGCGCGGGGTGTCGGTAGCTCACCGCAGCAATCGCTACGGTACGGTCAAGGATTACCAGAAGATCATCAACGATAACATCAGCGTTGTGGTGCAGATCGAAAGTGCCCAGGCACTTGCCAACATTGAAACTATTGCTGCTGTCGAAGGTGTGGATTGCATCTTTGTCGGTCCATCCGATCTTGCTGCGGGGATGGGGCATCTAGGTGATGCAAGCGCACCGGAGGTACAGGTGGCCATCACCCGGATCTTTGCGGTGGCGAAAGCTGCCGGAAAACCCACTGGCATTCTCGCGCCAGTGGAAGCTGATGCCCGTCGCTATATCGAAATGGGAGCTAGTTTCGTCGCCGTTGGTAGTGATCTGGGCGTTTTCCGTAGTGGTACGCAGGCCTTGCGCGACAAATACATCTGAGCGGTTTTAGGACCGTTGTACGACACGATCAACATTCATCGAATCCGGATAAGGAGCATTGCAATGAGTAAGCTGGGTTTCATCGGGCTGGGCATCATGGGGACGCCAATGGCGGCCAATCTCATCAAGGGTGGTCATGATCTCTCGCTGTTTACCATTGGTCCCGTGTCCGCTGCGTTGACCGAAGCTGGTGGCAAGGTCTGTGCTTCGGCAAAGGAAGTGGCTGAGAAGTCTGATGTCATTTTTGTGATGGTGCCTGATACACCTCATGTAGCTTCTGCCTTATTCGACGAAAACGGTATTGCCAAGGGCCTTTCCGCCGGCAAGATCGTGGTGGACATGAGCTCGATATCTCCTATTGAGACCAAGGAATTTGCTGCCCGTATCAAGGCCATGGGCTGCGAGTACCTTGATGCACCTGTATCCGGTGGTCAGGTTGGTGCAGAAGCCGCTACGCTGTCGATCATGGTCGGTGGAGACGAAACCACCTTCAACACCATCAAGCCGCTGTTTGAATTGATGGGTAAAAACATCACTCTCGTGGGGGGGAATGGGGATGGCCAGACAGCCAAGGTTGCCAACCAGATGATAGTGGCGATGAACATCCAGGCTGTCGGTGAAGCGTTGCTCTTTGCCTCCAAAGCAGGAGCTGATCCGGCGCGGGTTCGCCAGGCTCTGATGGGGGGCTTTGCTTCCTCGAAGATTCTTGAGGTGCATGGCGAACGCATGATCAAGCGCACCTTCAATCCTGGCTTTCGCATCGAGTTGCACCAGAAAGATCTGAATCTTGCACTTTCGGCTGCCCGCAAGCTGGGTGTATCTCTGCCCAATACAGCGACTTGCCAGGAAATGTTCAACGCCTGTGCTGCGCATGGCGGTAGTGCATGGGATCATTCCGGTCTCGTGCGTGCGCTGGAAATCATGGCCAACTTCGAGATCGGCCAGAAGGCCTGAGGACGGCAGATGCAGCCAGATTTTTCACCGCCGGAGCTGTTGCGCAGCATGTTCGAGGCGGCGATTGCTGCCGCGCAGCCTGGCTTGTGCATTCCCCGCTTCCTTCCAGGCTTCGGCGGCGATGGCCGCAGCCGTGGAAGCGCACTGGCCAGGCACGTTGGAAGGTCTGGTTGTCACCCGCTACGGTTATGCCGTGCCCTGTACACGCATCGAGATCCTGGAGGCGGCTCATCCCGTACCCGATGCTGCCGGGCTCATCGCGGCTGAGCGCATGCTCAAGCGGGTCAGTGGCCTCACTGAAGATGACACAGTGCTTTGCCTGATTTCCGGTGGCGGATCTTCGTTGCTGGCTTTGCCTTTGCCTGGCATTACGCTGGAGGACAAGCAGGCGATCAATCGTGCACTGCTGAAATCCGGAGCCAGCATCGGTGAAATGAATTGCGTTCGCCGCCATCTTTCTGCCATCAAAGGTGGCCGGTTAGCCATAGCCTGCTATCCGGCAAAGGTCGTAACGCTACTGATTTCAGATGTACCGGGAGACAATCCATTTGACATAGCCTCTGGCCCTACCTGTGCTGACATCACCACCTGTGCGGATGCTTTGGCCATTGTGCGACGTTACGGCATCGACTTGCCGTTGCACGTGCGTGACGTGCTCGAACGTGGCACAGGGGAATCTGTTAAACCTTGTGATCCGCGTCTTGAAGGCAACGAGATCCATCTTGTTGCCACACCACAAATGGCACTTGAAGCAGCGGCTCGGGTTGCGCGCGAAGCTGGCATCCCCCCCTGGATTCTTGGAGACAGTATTGAGGGAGAAGCTCGTGACGTGGGCAAGACCCTGGCCGGCATTACTCGTCAGATAGCCCATCGCGGACAGCCCGTCAGCACGCCTTGCGTGTTGCTCTCTGGTGGCGAGACGACCGTTACTGTGCAGGGCAATGGCCGAGGTGGACGCAATGTCGAATTCCTGCTTGCACTGGGCGTGGCGCTTGACGGCGTGGATGGTGTGTACGCCATTGCAGGTGATACCGATGGTGTGGATGGCCAGGAGGAAATTGCTGGAGCCCTGTTGCATCCAGACAGTCTGCAGCGAGCTTGGGAAATGGGCATGCGGCCCAAGGATAGTCTTGACAACAACGACGGACATGGGTTTTTCGGTGCGCTCGGCGATGCGGTGGTGACGGGGCCGACCTTGACCAATGTGAATGATTTCAGGGCGATTCTGGTGATGGGCGCCTGAGCGGAGGTTCCGTTCTGCTGCTTCCGTGGCCGGTAGGCTGTGGCAGGCGGCAAAGGGAAAACGTGCGGCGACGGAAGTCCGGTATGCCTGCATGAAGAACAACAAGTTTTAAGAAGTTGTCTGGTTTCACTTATTGGCGTTGCAGCCTGATGGTCGCGCGCTTGGCAAATTCACGAGGAGGGTTCTTGATCATGAAAAAGACAATCGGTTTCACGCTCGCGGCCATGACGTTTGTCATTGGCTCTACTTTCGCCAAGGCTGCGGATGTTGTATGGCCTACCCGACCGGTTCAGGTGATCGTACCTGCGGGCGCCGGTGGCGACACGGACTTCAACGCACGCCAGATGGCGCGCTACTTCGAGAAGATCACCGGCAAGCCTATGGTTGTGACCAACGTCAATGGCGGTGGCGGCACCATTGCCATGTCTCAGGTTCAGGGGGCGGCTCCGGACGGCAATACACTGTTTTTCGGACATACCGGACAGTTGATCGTTAATGAAGTGTCCGGACTGACCGACTACAAGTTCGATGCGAAGTTCGACATCTCCTGTATCGCCGCCGTCGACAAGAGCGTGGTGCTGGTAGCTGGCAAGAAGGCTGGGGTCAAGGACGTGAAGGACGTCGTCGCCAAGGGCAAGGCCGCACCGAACTCGGTGATCTACGGCACCGAGCTGGGCGGCTACTCGCACCTGCAGGGCCTGATCTTCCAGAAGCAGGCCGGCATCCAGATGAAGTTCGTGGATGTGGGCTCGGCGTCCGACAAGATCACTTCGCTGCTGGGCGGGCGCATCCACCTGGCTTCGATCTCCTATGGCCCGGTGAAGGACTATCAGACCACCGGCGACATGGCCATGGTCGGCCAGTACAACAAGGCGCGCAATCCGCTGCTGGGCGACATCAAGACCTTCAACGAGCAGGGCATGAAGTTCGACATGGAGAAGCCCTATATCGTCGCGTTCCCGAAGGGCACCAACCCGGCCATCATCCAGAAGATGTCCGATGTGATGGCCCAGATCACCAAGGATCCGGCCTACGCCAAGGCTCTGGAAGAAGGCTTCAAGCAACCGGTGGCCTTCTACCCGACCAAGGAAGCGATCACCGAGCTGAACGAAGTGCGTAACGAGTACATGCAGTACAAGGACCTGCTGCGTCAGAAGCAGTAAGCCCTGAGCTCGTGCAGGCGGTGCCCCTCGGGTCGCTGCCTGCCGGTCCAACGTCTATATCGGGACTTC
>JAGTRY010000046.1 GCA_018262235.1 Pseudomonadota bacterium | reverse complement strand
CACGCATCTGGGTGCGCAGCTTGGCATCCAGGTTGGAGAGCGGCTCGTCAAACAGGAAGACCTGCGGATTGCGTACGATGGCACGCCCCATTGCCACGCGCTGGCGCTGTCCGCCCGACAGATCAGAAGGCTTGCGTTCCAGAAGGGGCTCAAGCCCCAGGATGTCGGCAGCGGTTTTCACGGCTTCGGCGATGGCTTCCTTCTTCACACCGTTGAGGCGCAAGCCGAAAGAAATGTTCTCGCGTACATTCAGGTGCGGATACAGCGCGTAGTTCTGGAACACCATCGCAACGTTGCGATCCTTGGGCGCCAGGTCATTGATCACACGACCATCGATTAGAATTTCGCCGCCAGAAATCTCTTCCAGGCCCGCCACCATTCTGAGCGTGGTGGACTTGCCACAGCCGGAAGGCCCGACGAGCACCATGAATTCGCCAGGCTGGATATCAATACTGACTCCATGCACCACAGTCGTTTTTTCGTAGCGCTTCACGACATTTCGAATATTTACGCCTGCAACCACACCATCCTCCTTGTCTTCCATCCTGATATGCAATCGATGCGCCTGACCCATGACTCACCTGCGCTGCCGGCTTCAATAAACGGGGCCATCCCGCCCCCTGCTGCATCGGCCTGCTTGGTGTCATGAGGCTTTACCATTCAGAGCCGGCGCCGCACCATGCGATGTTTCCACGCAAGCTGCCCGAAGTCCTGCACGGGTACAGCACGTCACTCTGTAGGCTCGACTTCCCGGCACACACCCGACCTGTCATGCAATCGGGCAAATGGCGTACCGTCGCACCACGGAAATTGTTTCCATAAATTTCTTCGTTACGGAATTTTCCTAGAACATTCGAAACAAAAATAGTTATCGTAAACCAGAATACTTTCAGAATTTCCGGAAACATTAGAATCGACGGAAAGCTGTTATAAAATTCCATTCCAAGCTCAAGCAAACGGTCGCCTCAAGCGGAATATAGAGAAAGAGAAGACATGGAAACTCCTGAATACGAAGAAGGCGGCAGCGGACGCCCGAAACAGGCAGACGTAGCCAAACGTGCCGGCGTCTCGCCGAGTACCGTTTCCAAGGTGATCAATGGCGGCGCGGGAATCAGCCAGGAATTGCGCAATCGTGTCCAGACCGCCATGAAGGAACTGGGTTACGACGTGGCAAGCGGACGCAGCGTCCCCCTGGTGAATCGCCGCATCAAACTGGTCACCTTCTTCCAGTTCCTGACGCGGGAGAACAGCTACTTCCATTCGGAAGTCATCTGCAGTGTGCTGGCAGAGTGTGAACGTGCCGGTTTCGAGATCGACACCGTGCTGCTCAACCGCGATGCCCCGAATGACATGGCCCAGTACCGGGCTCGCTTGGAGGAAGGGCGCGCCGATGGCGTCCTGTTCATCGGCGTGGACCTGCCGGAGATCCTCCAGCCAGTGCGCGACATGTGCCTGCCGGCAGTGATCATCAACGGCACGGACCCGGAGTCCGAATTTGACTGCCTGTCCCCTGCATTGCGCGAAGGCAGTCGCATGGCTACCCGCTACCTGATCGAGCGCGGCCATCGCGAGATCGTGCACGTCACCCACCTGTACCGGAACATCATCCATCGCCGCATGGAAGGCTTCAAGGAGGCGCTGGAAGAAGCTGGCATCCCTTTCTCGCTCGAACACAATGTCATCGACATTGACCATGGCGCGCATTTTTCCTCCGAAAAAGCAGCCGATGTGGTGTGCAGCCTGATCCGCGAAGGTAAGCTCACTGCCACCGCCATCTTCTGCGTCTCTGACTACACCGCCTTTGGCGTGATCCAGGGCATCCAGCGTGCCGGCAAGCGAGTCCCCGAAGACTTCTCGGTGGTCAGCTTCGACGATCTGCCGCTGGCGCAGTTGTGTTCGCCCGCCCTGACCTCTGTCGGCGTGGACCGTGCGGCCCTTGGCCGTCTGGCCGTGCAACGCCTGGTGGATCGCTGGCAGACACCGGCCGACCCAGCACTGCGCATCGAAGTCGGCGCCCGCCTTAGCGAACGCAACAGCACGCGCAGCTTGCAGCCTGTGGCCGCGCTGGCCGTGGCAGAGCAATAACATGAACATCATCCGCCCAACACTGCGCCTGCCTGCCTGCTTGTGTACCCTGCTCTGTGCTCTGGGCTGTACGCTGAGCACAGCAGCCCCTTTTGACCAGGCCGAGATCAAAGATCCCACGGCCTCGTTCATCGATGTCAAGGCGCGCCGGGCTTTCCTGCAACAGGCCAAGCCTGACAACAAGCTGCGTGCCGCCGCACTGACGCCCTATGACTGCCAGTCCGCCGCTCCCGTCGCCCCCCAGGAAGGGCCGATGCTCATTCCTGGTCGCTATCTCGTCGGCAACCATGGTGCGGTACATCCGGATTACGAACGCATCGTTGCGCTCTATCGCGATTTCGAGAACGTACTCGCCAATCTGGGCGGTCTGTATGTCGTCAGCGGCAAGCCGGCCTATGCGCAATGCCTGCTGAACCAGCTGGCGCTGTGGGCGGATGCCGGGGCGCTGCTCGATTACAACCCGAACGAGCGCAAGCAGGCTTGGTACCAGACCGAGTGGTCTGCTGGCGTCGCCGCCCAGGCTCTCTCGCTGGTCATCACCGAATCCACGCTGGATCCTGACAAGAAACAACGTGTACTGGCCTGGCTGAATCGCGTATCGCACAAACAGATCAGCGAGCCCGGCGCAGACATCACCTGTTGCAACAACCACGCATACTGGCGCGGGTTGCAGGCAACCATGATCGGCGTACTCACGAACGACAAGGAACTGTTTCGCTGGGGGCTTGGTCGCTATGCGATCGGAATCGGACAGATTGCCGAAGACGGCAGCCTGCCGCTGGAGATGACGCGCCACGAACAGGCGCTGCATTACCAGAACTATGCCTTGCAACCGTTGACCATGATGGCCGAGATTGCCGCCCGCCAGGGCATCGATCTGTACGCCTATAGCGAAAACGGGCGTGATTTCCATCGCGCAGTCCGCTTCGTGATCGCGGCAATCAAGGATGACGCCCTGATCCACAAATATGCCAGCGAAAAACAGGACCGGCGTGCCTTTTCGGCCGGCCGCGGAGATCTCGCCTGGCTGGAGTATTACCTGAACCGTTTCCCCCAGTCTGATCCGCTGGGCATGATGGGCAAGCCCTTCTTCTACCCACGCACGGGCGGTGCGGTCACCCTGCTGGTGTACACCCCGCCGCAAGACCCATAATCCTGCACGCCGCCGGGCGGCTTGCCCCGTGATGCCCTGACCAGCGCAGCAGGTGTGCCGTGCTTCGCCAGGGTCCGGCACTGCCTGAGACAGCATGAAACTCGCCATCCGCCCCGACGTCGTCAAGCTCGCCACGCCGATCCTGTTCGAACAGATGTTTGTAAATCTGTTGGGGATCGTCAATACCATCATGGCCTCACGCCTTGGCAAGGAAGCCGTCTCGGCCATCGGCATGGTCGACGCCATCAACGCCATCATTGGCGCCCTGATCTCGGCACTGGCCATCGGCGCCACCGTGGTCGTGGCGCAATTGACCGGCCGTGGTCAGCGCGAAACCGCCGCGCATGCAAGCTTGCAGGCGCTGGTGGCCGGCGGCCTGATTGCCACCGGGCTAACCGTGCTGCTGGTCCTGGCGCGTGCACCCGTGCTGCACCTCCTGTATCGAGGCATCGATCCGCAGGTGATGGCGCACATGGAGACCTATCTCTCGATCAGCGCCCTCTCCTATCCGCTGACCGCGCTCACCGTCATCGGCTGTGGCGCCTTGCGCGGAGCCGGCGAGACGCGCTCCACCATGGAGGTCAACACACTCATCAACGTGCTCAACGTGATCCTCAGCTATGTCCTGATCTATGGCATGCACCTGCGCACCGAGTGGATGGTGATCACCATTCCAGGCTTCGGGGTAGCGGGGGCCGGCATGGCCCTGACCTTGGCGCGCGCCAGCGGTGTGCTCTACCTGTTCTGGACGGTGCTGCTGCGTGGCGACTTCCTGCCGGACATGCGGCTGCGGGACTTTCGCTTTGATCGCGGGCTGCAACGCGCCATCTTTGCCATCGGCATTCCCGCCAGCATCGAATCGATGATCTTCAACGGGGGCAAGCTGATCGTTCAGGTCTTCATCGTCGGCATGGGCACCGTCGCCATCGCCGCCAACTACATTGCCTTCTCGGTCTCCAATCTGATCAACATCCCCGGTGCGGCGCTCGCGGTCGCCCTCACGACACTGGTCGGCCATGACGCCGGGCGTGCCGATTACGACGCTGCAAGGCGGTCGATGTGGCATGTCCTGAAAGTCGCCTGGGTCTGCATGGCCATCATCGGTCTGGTCTTCATCCCGCTCGCGCCCGCTGCCGTCGGGCTCTATTCACAGGACGCAGAAGTCATTCACGTCGGCTCCCTGCTGGTACGGATGAATTGCGTGTTCCTGATCTGCTACCCTACGACCTTCGTCCTGCCCAATGGCCTCAAGGGCTCGGGAGACGCGCGTTTCACCGTGCTCACCACCCTCACAGGCATGCTGCTGTTCCGCCTCATGCTGGGCTATTTTCTGGGTGTCACGCTGGGTTACGGCGTAGTGGGCGTATGGTGCGGCGTGATCGCCGACTGGTTCGTGCGTAGCGCGCTGTATGTCATCCGGCTGCGAGGTACACGCTGGCAGCGTCAGGCTCTGAGCATCCGCCACAAGCAGTACAACTGAAGGCCACCATGAATACGCACAGTCACGGGCAGACGCGTACACGAGTCCATCGTCGGCGCAAAACCGGAGATGCCGGATGAACTGACGCGGGTAGACGACGGGTAAGCCTGGCACCATCCTGAATGGTGACGCCCTGCATTTTTAACCTCGGTATCCGATTTTTCTGTCGCATCCGGCCCTGCCGGACAAACACTCCCCGGCATTGCCTCCGATTCCTTTGTGCGTGCGGCAATGCAAATTGAAGCGCCCGGATTCGGCACTGGCACGGACACATGAAAATGGCAGCCCGGCGGCTATTCCCGGCCTTACGGGAACCCCCGCAACAAGACGTATCCGGGTGGCAATCCTGGCTGCCGATATTCCATTTTCCGGAAAAAGCCGCCAGACTTCCCGGCTACAACGACACCGGCAGCCAGACACTAGGCCGAACTGAACAAGGACTCCCCTCATGAATCTGCAAGACGTTTTCCAGGAACTCGATGGCTATTTTCAGCGCAATGAAGTCGAGAAGGTTGAACCCTTCCTGCTGGCTCAGCTGGACAAGGCCCAGACTGCCAGCGACAACACCAGCGCGCTGACCCTGCTCAACGAACTGATGGGCTTCTACCGGGGCATGAGCCGTTTCCAGGACTCCATCCGCGTGGCTGACCAGGCCGTGAACCTGCTCGAAAAGATGGGCTACAAGGGCTCCATCCCGTATGCCACCACCTTGCTGAATGTCGCCACGGCCTATCGCGCCAGCGGACAGACCGCCAAAGCCATCGAGCTGTTCGAAGAAGTCGGCCGGATCTACGTGGCCCACAAGATCGAGGACGCCCGCCTGATTGCCAGCCTTTACAACAACCTGAGCCTGGCGTTCCAGGAATCCGGCGACCACCAGAAGGCCATCGCGGCGCTGGAGATGGCCCTGCCCCTGATCAAGAGTCTGACAGGCAGCGAAGTCGAAGTGGCCGTCACCTATACCAATCTGGCTTTGTCGAAGATGAAATGTGACCGCCTGCCCGAAACCAAGGCCGACCTGCTGGATGCCACCCATCTGTTTGAAAACCAACCTAGCCTCAATCCGCACTACAGCGCGGCCCTGGCCGGCCTGGGCGAGCTGGCCTACCGCACACAACATCCTCAGGAGGCAATCGGCTATTACGAACGCGCCCTGGCCGTGATCGAAGCACACTACGGTCGCAATCTCTATTACGCCATCACGCTCGAAAGCCTGGCCGTGGTGTATGAAGATCTCGACAAGGAAAAGAGCCAGGCGCTGGCGAGCGAAGCCAGCCGCATCCAGGCGGCGCTGCAATAGGATTGCCATGCAAGGATTGGCGCTCGCGCGGGATTACTACCACGCCTACCGGGACCCGCTGCTGGCGCCTTACGCCGCATACCGGCCACGCATCGCCGCAGGCCTGGTCGGGCTGGGCTCGGAATGTTTCGGGTTTGACGACGAACATTCGCGCGATCACGACTTCGGCCCAGGCTTTTGCCTGTGGCTGCACGACGCCGATTACGCTGTCATCGGCGCAGCGCTCCAGGCCGACTACGACCGGCTTCCCCGGACCCATGCCGGCTTTCCGGCACGCCAGGGCAATGCACGCAGCGGCAAGCGGGTCGGCGTATTTTCCATCAGCGCGTTCTACAGCCAGTTTCTCGGCGCACCCGAGCTCCCGATCAGCGACAGCGACTGGCTGCAGATTCCGGAAGATCTCCTCGCCACGGCGGTCAACGGTGAGGTCTTCGAAGATCCTAGCGGAGCATTCACTGCCATCCGCAAGCAGTTGCAAGCGTATTACCCGGAAAGCATCAAGCGCCTAAAGCTTGCCACGGCGGCAGCCAAGATGGCCCAGCGCGGCCAATACAACCTGCCGCGGGCCGTGCAGCGAGGCGAACGCGTCACAGCCCTGCTGGCTCAGGCAAAATTCATCGAGCATACTTGCCGGATCGCCCTGGCCCTTCATGGCCAGTACGCTCCGTTCTACAAATGGCTGCACCAGTGCACCCGAGGTTTGCCGAGTTTGCCCAATCTCTACACCAAGCTCGACATCCTGAGCCAGGCTCCAGCAGCCGGTGCCCAGGCCATGATCGAAGACATCTGTGCAGACGTTTTGCGCGAACTGATCGCACAAGGCTACACGCGGCCCGGCAATGCTTTCCTGGAAACGCACGTGGATGCAATTCTCGGGCAGTCCGTTCCCTCCACCACACAGGACATCGCACCATGACGATCATCGACGAAATCATCGCCCTCGAATGGAGCGCCTTCGACAAGGTGCACAACGAAGGTGGACGCGCCAATTGCCAGGACGATTTCGGCACCTTCGAAATCATGCGCAAGAGCCAGTTCCTGTGCTGGGATGAAACCACGCTCAACAGTTACCTGGCAGACCTGCAGACCGCACGCCAGCTAGGTCGCAACCTGATCCAGGAAAAGTACGCCCGCATGATGGCGTCCACCGCACCGGCACAATACGCCAGCTTCGCGCATACCCTACCCACCCTGACGCCCTGGCAACTGGCCACGATCGAAACCATCATCACGCAGCAAGTCGCCTGGCGACTGGAATTTGCCGCGGCCTACCCGCTGATGTCCAGCCAGGCACGCCTGATCCGCACGGAAGAAGACACGCCGTACGAGACTTCTTTCGAAACCTACCTGCGCGGAGAACTGGGGACATATTCCGCGGCGACCCTGCAGGCCTATCAGAACATGATTGCAGCCTATTCGCGCAGAGGCGAAAACATCACGGCAACCACCATGAACCACACGGCCATCCTGTACGGCTACGCAGGTCTGGCCGAGGCGGAAAGAAAACTCGCGGAAACCGCGTAAGACCGGAGGCGCGACGGACTACAGGATCTGGTCCGCCTGGCTGGCTTCAGGGAAGGCTTCGCTGGCGATCTGGTTGCGGCCATTCATTTTGGCCCGGTACAGATGCGCATCGGCTGCGCGCAAAGCTTCGGTCTCGTCGGCGTCCGCAGGGGTCGCACTCGCCACACCGATGCTGACCGTCACGCAGCCCACCGGGGCAGCGTGCGAGGCAGCGATTGCATCGCACACTTTCTGGGCGACATGAATGGCGTCATCCAGCGGCGTATTGGGCAGGATGACAAGAAACTCCTCGCCGCCGAAGCGCGCCACGAAATCGGTCACCCGGCATGAACAGGTGAGGATTCCAGCAATGTGGCGGAGGACAAGATCACCCTGCTCGTGACCATGGCTGTCGTTCACCTGCTTGAAGTGATCAATATCGATCATGAGAACGGAATACACCACACCGGTCCGCTTCATGCGCAGGAACTCTTCGTGCAGATGTTCGTCTGCCGACAGACGATTACCCACACGGGTCAAAGCATCCCGCCTGGCCAGGCGCTCAAGTTCCTGATTCACCTTGCTGAGCGCAAAGGTGCGCTCACTGACCTTCTGCTCCAGGGTGACATTGGCCTGCTCCAGCGCGTTCTTGCGGTTTTCCAGCTCGGTGTAGAGTTGCGCACGCTCAGCAATCACCTGCTCCAGCGCATGCCCGATCTGGGTCCGCTTCTCGATATCCTCGTTCAGGCGCCGCTGGCTCAGGTACACGCGCAGGGTCGCCAGCCAGGTGATCAGAAGGGTTACCCCGGTCAAACTAGCAATGATCAGCAAGCTTTGTGGCCAGCCTCCCAGATAATCCGTGGTGGCAAGACCTACGATCACATACAGGGGGTAGAACTTCAGGCGCCGGAAAACATTGCTGCGCTCGATGCCGTCGAGCGCGGTGGGTGCCGTGTATTCGCCGCCATTAGGACTCCGAGCGACGGCCTGACGCAGTTGCGGGGAGACGTCCTTTGTCCCGACCGCGTTCTTCGTGTCAGGAAAGCGATGCACCAATGCGAGGTCACTCATCCTGATCGCTGCCGCACCATGCGGACCGAGAGAGGCCAGGGACAGAATCTTTTCAAAGTGTTCGCAGGGCAGATTGGCATAGATGACACCGGCAAAACTCCCGTCCGGAGCACTGAGCCGCCGCGCCAGGACAATCACCCACTCCTTGGAAATCCTGGCAAAAATCGGCCCATGCACGATCAAGCCGGGGCTGACATTGTCCCGCGCGGTCTGGAAATACTCACGGTCACTCAAGTCCAGCGGAAGCGACATGGAGACATCCCGGCCAAAGCGGACGATTCCGTGCTGGTCGATAATCCGCAGGCTGACGATTTCAGGCAACAAGCTCTCTTGCTGGAAGAGATAGTGATTCAGTTTGTCACCATCAAGCGTGCCGGAGGCCAGCATTTCGACATACAGGTAGCGCCCCGCCAGCAATCCATTGTCGATTTTTTCGATGACCCCGCTGATCTGCTGATCGAACAGCCGGGCGATGTTCTGTGTGGCAACCGAGGAACGCTCACGGTAGCGTTTCTTTTCCTGCGAAAGCGCCACCCCGGCCAGACTGATGACCAGCGCAGAGATCAGTGCCGCTATCAGCGCATGCTTCAGCCACAAACGGCTGCAAAACACACGCGGCGCACCCTGAGAAGCCTTGCGGGGATTTGTGTCCATGATCGTAGGTTCTGGCAAAACTCGATTCCATGGGGCAGACAGCCTCCAGACGACAGCAACGTATCACCACGCCCTGCTCTCAGGAAGGCTCAATCACTGTATGTAACAGGTAAACGGGAAGATATAGCCCATTCGGGGAGGCATATACCTGCCGTTGCAAGGGACACCGATGCCCGGATGAAAGCGGGAAACAGGCGATTCTTGCGTCCCGCTAGGCACTTGGCCTCTCCCGCAGCGGCAATCGTCGCGTATGATGAGGCCTGAAGGATTGGTTTTGTCCGCCGGAATCCTGGCGCGTTTCCGCACCGCCTTGCCGGGCAGCAAATGCCCGGGCCTCGTTTCAGAATGCCGTCCCGGATGGATCACTGCGATTGCCGGGGTGCAGGATGGGAAACGAGGTGCTTTCTGCCGACAAACACGCTGCAGGACGCTTGCCCGCATGGTTTGCCCCCGCGGGTCACGTCTTGGAACACAGCACCAATGCCTGATCCTGGCGTGCAGCCATCGAATCCGGGTCGGTCTCGAATCTGGGATAATGGCAGTCGGGGAATTGATTTTCCGGGTTCACGAACCCGAGCCACGTTTTTTAAAAAGGAACAAGTAATGAAAATTGCACTGATCAACGAAAACAGCCAGGCCGCCAAGAACGCCGTCATCGTCAACGCACTGAAGACGGTTGCCGAGCCTCTGGGCCACACCGTGTTCAACTACGGCATGTACGCTGCAGAAGACAAGGCCCAGCTCACCTATGTGATGAACGGCCTGCTGGCTGGCATCCTGCTCAACGCCAAGGCTGCTGACTTCGTCGTGACCGGCTGCGGCACCGGCATGGGCGCAATGCTGGCCTGTAATGCCATGCCCGGCGTGTTCTGCGGCCTGGTGATCGATCCGACCGACGCTTTCCTGTTCGGCCAGATCAATGACGGCAACGCCATCTCCATGCCGTACGCCAAGGGTTTCGGCTGGGCTGCCGAACTGAACCTGCAAGACGTCTACCGCAAGCTGTTCGACGGCGAGCGTGGTCTGGGCTACCCGAAGGAACGCGCTGCCATCATGGCGAAGAACCGCGGCATCCTGAAGGATGTAAAGGCCGTCGCCAACAAGGACATGCTGACCGTGCTGAAGGAAGTCGATCAGGACCTGCTCAAGGCCGCCATCGCAGGTGAGAAGTTCCAGGAGTATTTCTTCGCGAACAGCCAGGACGAAGCCATCTCGGCCTATCTGAAGAGCGTGCTGGCAATCTGATTGCCCTGCTCTTCAGCACAAAAAGGGAATCCTCGCGGATTCCCTTTTTTTGTGCCTCGCGCGGACATCCCAGAGGGCAAGGTGCCATGCGACCGCCCTCGTCGCAGCTACTACGCTAGCCGCGCAAGGTATCCACGGCCTCCTGATAGCTGTGGATCAGGAGGTCGGCGCCGCATTCAATGGCCGTCGGACGGGCGCAATCCGCCTCGATATCTTCCAGAACCCGCATCACGACAAGCGTGGCATCCGGCAGGCGACGGCGCAATTCAGCCAGGGTCTCGCCCAATGCTGCGGCATGCTCTTCGGGTGCCAGACAGGCGACGAACACCAGGGGAATATCGGCGTCGGCTTCGATACCGGCGAGATGCCCCCGGGACAGGTAGCGAGCCTCGATGTTCTCACTGTGGAACACCGAGAGCATCACCTTGGCAACAAGATCGGAAACGCCACCGCCAAGATCTGTCACCAGCACGACATGATCAGCAGGCAGGGCCAGTCTGTGATGACTCTCGTGACGGCTTTTGTCATGGCTCCCGGCATCGAGCACGGAACCGTAACGGGTGTTCTTGCGCAGTTGGCGTTTGCGGGCCATGGCGTCGATGAGCACCATGATCGAACGGTTCATCCGCTCATTCTCGCCCTGCGTGATTTCATGTTCCGAGAAGTCGATGTAGGCCAGCCGGATCGCCGCGAGCACGACCTGATCGCCATATTGTCGTAGTGGTTTGTCCTTGAGGAATTTCTTGAGCCCACGCACCAGCTCGGCTGAGTCCCCTGTCAGTGCACGTTGATAGAAACGTTCTGCCTGGCTGAGCGCAGACAGGTCCCCCAGCAGGATTTCCAGAAAGTTGAGCGCCCGCACATGACGGCCAGCAACGACCAGACAGAGGGTCAACGGCGTAGACAGGATCAGCCCGACCGGCCCCCAGATGGCACTCCAGAAAATGGCCGAAATGACCACCGAAAGCGGTGACAGGCCTGTGGAGTGACCATACAGTTTGGGCTCGAAGAATTGCGCAATCACGATTTCAACGAACAGGAAGATGAGCACGGTCTGGATCATCAGCGCCCAGCCATCTGACAGGGCTGCAGCCATCAGGGTCGCCGCCCCAGCAGCCAGCCAGATCCCGATATAGGGAATGAAACGCGCCACAGCGGTGAGCGCCCCCCAGAACAAGGCGCCACTGAGCCCGGCCACGCCAAGGCTGATCGCCACCAGCCCCCCCACCAGCACATTGACTGCAAACTGGGAAATGAAGAACCGCGACAAGCGCCCGGTAGCATCGGTGATGGCCTGTGTCGTGGCACGAAGATCACCACCACTGATTAGGCGGATCACGCGTTCGCGCAGCGATTCGTAATCAAGCAGGATGAAGATCAGAACGATCAAGACGATGCCGCTCATCTCGATCGGGGGGAGAACCGTCTCGATCACTCTGGAGACAATCTCGAATGGCCTGGCATGCGGCTCGTCGATCTGTACCCGTACCGGCGGCGGAGAATCGAGGCCTTGCGCACTGTGCCGGGCCGGCTTGACCGCATCCCCCGGCGAGAGCTGGCTGACCAGCCTGTCGGCCTGGTTCACGATTGCGTTGAGCTTGCCAAGGGTCAAGCGGTCCAGGCTCTGAAGCTTGTCCCGGATCGTCAGCTCGTACTGCGGCAGACTCCCCACCAGCCGGATGGCTTGTGATCCCAGCACGACGGCCGTCGCGGAAACGGTGACAAACAGCAGGAAAACCGTGAGCGCAACTGCCTGCACTTGCCCCAGCCCCCAGTGGCGCTGCCGCCCGATCAGGGGCGCGATCAGCAGGGCCAGGAATATAGCCAGCACGATGGGAATCAAAACGTCCCGGCCGTAGTAGAGCATGACCAGCAAGATGCCCGCACCAACCAGCTTGGCCAGTTGATCGGATGGAGGAGAGGGTGGATGACTCGTACCGGACATGGATGGGATTCCGTTCGTGAAATCGGTCAGCTGCCACAGCAGGCCAGCAGCCTGGGCTGCCAGCGCTTCTGCAGGTGCCAACTTGATCAGCTTTGGAAGCTTGTCCGAACTTTACCGGACTGGGGAATCCCCGTGTGGAATGTCGCCGGCACTTCAGATCACCAATGCATGAGCCGACGGCACTGATCCGTGCCATGCTCGTCTTCTGGAACCCGTCCCGCTTGAAGCACTCGGCTGCAGCCAGAAGAATCTGGGCCTTCCTTGCTTCACCCACACTCGTGCCCCGGGATTGACCGTGGCCATGCGGATGCTGGATGGCTTGCGTCCATGGAGCATGGTAGAGGTGTGCCTGCTTGGCGCACTGATCGCCAGCCACGATACCCACTGGCTGTGGGAACGCGTACGTGGAGAGCAACCATGGGCGAGCCCTTTCCGCCGTTTGCAGCCGAACTGGGTATGGTCGCGTGCGCCTCGACGCAGATCCATTACCACCGCCTGATGCCGACGGAGCTGAACGCTGTGCCAAACGTCGTAGCACCTGCCCCGGCTGCATTTTCCTTTGAGGTCCTGCCCATCGGCATTCCGGCACAAGTGGACCGGCAGGAGATGGTCGTGCGTGAGGACAAGGCGCTGCTCATCCTGGAAGGTAAACGCTGGGCAGCCCCCCCTGGGCGACGAAATGCGCGAAGCACTCAGCGTGCTGCTGCAGCACAAGCTCGGGGCGCGGGACGTGAGTGGTCAGGGATCCGCAAGCCAGCACCCGGTTCTGCGCGTGAAAGTGATGGTGCGGCAGTTTGAGTCGGTCAGTGCCGACCCTGCACTCATCGATGCCGACTGGAACCTGAGCGGGCTGACAAACCAGACATGGCCCGCCTGCGTGGCCCCATCGCCTGGTGGCTGTGGGGCATCGTCCACATCTTTTTCCTGATCGACTTCCGCAACCGGATGTCGGTCACCCTGAACTGGTTGTGCTCCTTTCTGACGTACAAGCGCGGCGCACGCCTGATCACGGGCAGCGCAGCCGGTCATCGCGATCCGGACTAGCAGCAGCCGCAGAAGACCCGGCTTGCCGGGGTGATCCATTCCGTGCTTGACTTAGAGTGCACTCAAACTCCGAGAATGCCTTCATGGACACGCACTTCACCATTCAGCAGCTTGCAGACAGCACCGGCCTGACCGCCCACACCCTGCGCTACTACGAGCGGATCGGCCTGATCCGCGACGTCGCGCGCGATGCAGGTGGCCGCCGGCGCTACTCGCAGGCAGACAGGGAATGGCTGCGTTTCCTGATGCGTCTGCGCGAAACCGGCATGCCGATTGCCGCCATGCTGCGTTATGCCCAACTGCGTCGCGAAGGCGAAGCCACACACGCCGAACGTGGCGCAATGATGACCGCCCACCTCGCCCGGGTTCAGGCAGAAATCGCCCACCTGACCGAGCTGGCGCAATTCGTTGCCGACAAGGTACGCTGGTATCGCGAGACAGCACGCATCTCCATGACCCATGCATCCAAGGAGAATCCGCATGCTGAACCCACAGAATTCCCGCTACCAGACCGGCCTCGCAAAACTCAAGGAGATTGACGGGGAAGCCGGCCAGAAAGTTTGTGACGCCCTGCAGGACGTCGCCCCGGACTTCGCCCACCTGATGGTCGAATTCGCTTTCGGCGACATCTACAGCCGCCCAGGGCTTGATCTGAAGACCCGCGAGATCGCCGTTGTCGCCGCGCTCACCGCACTCGGCAACGCCGGACCGCAACTCCGCGTGCACCTGCACGCCGCACTCAACGTCGGCTGCACGCGTGAGCAGATCACCGAAACCATCATGATGATGAGCGTCTATGCCGGCTTTCCGGCGGCACTCAACGGCCTGTTCGCGGCCAAGGAAGTGTTTGCCGCAGAAGGCGTGTAAGGCGGAACGCCCAAAAGAAAACGCCGGCAAATGCCGGCGTTTTCTGGCCTCAAACTGCAGCCACGCTCAATGCAGCTTCTCCGGCGCGCCACAGCATTTCTTGTATTTCTTGCCGCTGCCGCACGGGCATTCATCATTGCGACCAGGGGTGTCGTCGGCACGCAGGGGTTCGCGTGGCGCGTTCACCACGCGCAGATAGCGGCGCCAGAACACGTAGATGTACTGCAGCCCGGCCACCAGCAGGCTGATGATCTCGTCGCGCTCTTTTTCGCTGAGCGGATGGCCGGGAGATTTTTCACCGGTATCGAAGGCGGCGATCAGGTTGAGGATGGTAACGCACTCCTCGTCTTGCTCAAGCGCGTCCCAGTACTGGTCTTCCAGCCAGTCCAGCCCGTCACGGAAACCACGGGCCCAGCCTTCAGCGAGCGGGCAACCGCTCTCGGCAGGATCGTCCAGGAAGGGGAAATACATCAGTTCCGCGCCTTCGTCCGGGGAAACCCCGGACCAGTCTTCACGGAAACCCGCTTCGATGGAATTCCAGTGGCGCAGGAGAAGCTCGAACACACGCCGGACTTCGTCCTCGCTGAGCCCCTCTTCTTCTTCCTCGCCCAGCACGACAGGCAGCCATTCGCTGGGCAGGATGGTTTCGGGGCCGATGATCAGCGCACAGAACAGACCGTCGAGTTCTTCGATGGCGCACGAGCCGGGATAACGATCCAGCAGGGTGTCGAGTTCTGCCAGATCAGCGTCGGAAAGGGGAATCAGGAGTTCGGGATTCATGGCAGAAGCGTTAAGCGTAACAAGCCTGTATTGTCGCCCAGAAGCGGGTTCAGTGCTCGAAAAGATCGGGCGCGCCGGTCTTGGGCTGCACCAGTCCGAAGTGGCGCCAGATCGCCGGCGTGGCCACACGCCCACGCGGCGTGCGCTGCAAATAGCCTTGCTGGATGAGATAGGGCTCAAGCACGTCTTCAATGGTGTCTGGCGCTTCACCGATGGCCGCGGCGAGGTTGTCGAGACCAACCGGCCCCCCGCCGAATTTCTCCAGCATCGCGCTGAGCATCTTGCGGTCCATGATGTCCAGCCCGAGATGGTCGACATCCAGCATGGTCAGCGCGGCATCCGCCACCAGCTTGGTGATGCGGCCCTGCGCCTTGATCTCGGCGTAATCGCGGCAGCGTCGCAACAAGCGGTTGGCGATGCGCGGCGTCCCCCGGGCACGGCGGGCGATTTCGAGTGCGCCATCCTCTTCGATCTCGACATTGAGCAGCCGCGCCGAGCGGCCGACGATGAAGCCCAGCTCTTCGGGCGAATAGAACTCCAGCCGGGCATTGATACCGAAACGGTCACGCAGCGGATTGGTGAGCATGCCGGCACGCGTGGTGGCGCCGATCAGGGTGAACGGAGGCAGATCCAGCTTGACCGAACGTGCAGCCGGGCCTTCGCCGATCATGATGTCGATCTGGTAATCCTCCAGCGCGGGATAGAGGATTTCCTCGACAACCGGCGAGAGGCGATGGATTTCGTCGATGAACAGCACGTCGTGCGGTTCAAGATTGGTCAGCAGCGCAGCCAGGTCACCAGCGCGCTCCAGCACCGGGCCGGAAGTCTGACGCAGGTTCACACCCATCTCGGCGGCGATGATGTGGGCCAGCGTGGTCTTGCCCAGACCCGGCGGGCCGAACAGCAGCACATGGTCGAGCGCTTCGCTGCGATTGCGGGCTGCGTGGATGAAGATTTCAAGCTGCTCGCGGATCTTTTCCTGGCCCACGTATTCGGCCAGGCGTTTGGGACGGAGTGCCCGCTCGATGGCATCTTCCTGCGGCGTGGTGGTGGCGGCCGAAACGATGCGCGGGCCTTGGGGACTCTGGAGTTGGTCGGTCTGGATCATGGTTGCCAACATAGCACAATGCTCTGCTCAGGATGCAACATCGACTGCACAGCGTCCGGCGGAAAGGGTAGGCTTGTGGCTATCAATATTGCGAGGTTGTCTAGATGGCTTTGCTGGACTGGTTTCGCCAAAGCACGCCGAAAATCGATGAAGAAAAAGTTTCCACGCAACTGGTCGAGGAGACGATCGATTACGTCGTGAAAATGACCGATGCACGACTCACCCTGATCAATCACTATCGCCAGCGCCTCACCGGGCCGGTGACCCGCAGCCTGCAGTATCTGAACGCGCTGCGCACGAGCCTGCCGCCCACCCATGAGGTCGCACCACTGTCGTGGTCACTGGACCCGACCATGCGTGCTTTCTATGGCCAGCCAGCTGATCTGATCAACAGCTTCGCCCACTGCCAGCCCCTGCACAATTACGCGGCCACGGCCTCGCCGCTGGACCCGGTCTACGCAGTGCTGGCCATGGACATCGAGGAACAGCAGCGCTTCGGGGTGGGCATGCAAGGAGACATGGTGGTACGCGATGTGGCGCAGAGCGCACTCAGCTTCAGCCATCACCGCCTGCGCCTGTTCGCCCGCAGCGAAACGGACCTGCGTCGCTCGATCGCCCGCCGCATGCTCGATGAACTGGCGCTGATCGCACTTGACCGCATGCAGGACGAACAAAGCCAGCGCCGCGAACTGGCCGAGCACCGCAACCTGCTCGCCGCACGTCTGAGCACCTTTGCCCAGCGTGGCGCCGGCGCGGAGTCCTTTCTGGGTGAGGCGGGTGCCATGGTCAGTGACGAAGAATCCAGCGTACTCCTGCGCCGCCTCGAAGAGAACGAAACCCAGCTCGCAGCCCTGGGATGCCCGACCGAGACCCTGGATCATCAGCTCGACTATCTGGCCGAAGTCCTCGCAGAACCGATGCGCTTCATACAGATGGAATATCGCCAGCAATACCTCGACAGCATGAACATGATCGTGGATGAGCATTCCGGCGAGCGGATCGAATTCTGCATCGCCAGCGTGGTACGCCAGCCACCGAAACGCCGTGCCTTCCTGCCGGTACGCATTGACCGCGCCCTGATCGGCGAAGGCCGCAAGCTGCACCTGGACAACGCCGAACGCTGGCTGTGATCCAGCCCCCGCTGGATGTTCCGGGCTAGCGCGGACAACGTCGGGGAGACAGCTCGGCAGTTTTCAGCACCTCATACCGGCGTGTCAGCTTGATGCAAGCTTCTTCTCAGGCTTGGGTCAGTTTCGGCGCATAGGATGCGTCTGTCGGGCAAGCAAACAGATGCCTGCCCACTCTGACAACCCGAACAAGGAGTATAAAATGACCAAGACCATCCTGACCGCCCTGATCGCTTCCCTGGCCGCTGCCTCGGTTTTCGCTGCCGACGTGCCTGCCACCCCCGCTACCGAAGCTTCGGCTCCGGTCAAGGCTGAGCACGCTGCCAAGGTGGTCAAGCATGCCAAGGCTGCACCGAAGAAAGCCAAAAAGGCCGCAAAGACTGAAGCCGCTCCGGCTGACAGCGCACCGGCTGCTGCCAAGTAAGTTCCCCGAAAGCGCAAGCCCGTCTTCCTCCCGGGCCTGAACCCAGCGCCGTCCGTGGCTTCCACGGGCGGCGTTGTGCGTTTGTGGCACAGCACTTTGTGGCCGCATTGACGCACCCGTAACAGGATTCCCTTATCATGACCGCTCCCTGACCCGACGAGCCACGCCATGCCTGTACGCCGTTTCGATCTTGCCCGCGTCCTGCTCAACACCTGCATCACCGGCGCCTTGCTGCTGGCTTCGCTGTGGGTGCTCTTGCCCTTCCTGCTCGCCATCACCTGGGCCACCATGATCGTGGTGGCGTCCTGGCCTTTGCTGCTGACGCTGGAATCCCGTCTTGGCGGGCGGCGCTGGGTTGCCGCCAGCATCCTGATCCTTGGCCTGCTGCTGGCATTGTTCCTGCCCTTCACGCTGGCCATCGCCACCCTGGTCGACAATGCCGGGCAGATCATCAGTCTGGCCAGTTCGCTCAAGGATCTGGCCGTTCCGGAAGCCCCCAGCTGGATCGCCAACCTGCCATACGTCGGTGACAAGCTGGTGCAGATCTGGGCACAGGTTGCGGCACTGGGCGTGCAGGGACTCGCCGCCAAGGCAGCACCCTACGCCGGCGACATGACACGCTGGTTCGCCACCCGCATGGGGAGCCTGGGCATGATCGTGCTGCAGATCGGACTGGCCATCGTGATTGCGGCCATCCTGTATGCCAATGGCGAAGCGGCCGCGGCCAGCCTGCGGCGTTTTGCCCACAAGCTGGGCGGAGCACATGGCGAAAGCATGATAGCGCTGGCGGGCGGTGCAATCCGCGCCGTAGCCCTCGGTGTGGGTGTCACGGCGCTGGTACAGGCCCTGCTCGGCGGCATTGGCCTGGCCCTGACGGGGATCCCGTTTGCGACCGTGCTGACCGCGCTGATGTTCATGCTGTGCATCGCGCAGATCGGCGTCATCCCGGTGCTCGCCCCGGCCCTGATCTGGCTGTACTGGAGCGGGCAGACCGGCTGGGCGACCTTCTTGCTGGTGTGGATGCTGATGGTGGTCAACCTGGACAATTTCCTGCGCCCCTGGCTGATCCGGCGCGGTGCCGACCTGCCCCTGCTGCTGATCCTGGCCGGCGTGATCGGCGGCATCATCAGCTTCGGTCTGGTCGGCATCTTCCTCGGCCCGCTGCTGCTGGCCGTGAGCTATACCCTGCTGCACTCCTGGGTGCATGCGGATGACACGCCGGCGAAGCCTGCGAAATTCGCCGAGGCCCCCGCCGCAGAAGCAACCACAGAGCCTTCAAACGAAGTCTGAGACCAATATGGGTCAGGCCTTGGAGAGCAGTTTCAAGGCCGCGCGAATCCCTTCGGATACGCCGATATCGGCCGGCAACTGCTTGAGCGCGGCACTCGCTTCCTTGTCGTTGTAACCCAGTGCCAGCAGCGCATGGACGATGTCGCTCTGCGCAGCATGCTGCGGCGACAGGCTCGCCGCATTGACGCCCGGCAGCACTTTGGCGAACTTGTCCTTGAGCTCCAGCAGCAAGCGTTCAGCGGTTTTCTTGCCGATGCCCGGCACCTTCATCAGGCGGCCAGACTCCTGCAGCGCCACAGCACTCACCAGATCCGCAATCGACATGCCGGAGAGCACGGCCAGCGCCGTGCGCGCACCGATCCCGGAGATCTTCAGCAACTGACGGAAGGTGGCGCGTTCGTCTTCCGAGCCGAAGCCGTAGAGAAAGTGACCGTCCTCGCGGATCGCCAGATGGGTGACCAGTACCACCCGCTCACCGAGGTTGGGCAGGTTGTAGAAGGTACTCATCGGCACTTCGATCTCGTAGCCGACGCCATTCACGTCGAGCAGGATCTGGGGCGGGTTCTTTTCGAGCAGGGTTCCAGACAATCGTCCAATCATTCGCGGTCCACCGGATAGGCAAGGAATTCGGGTAAGGCTTCCGCGCGCGCAGACAACGCGGCCAGCGCGGGAAAGCGCGAGGCATCGGTCAAACCGGGCTGTGCGTGCTGATTGAAGCGCCAGACGACCGCCAGCGTGATATCGGCCTGGGTCATGGTCGCCCCCAGCAGCCAGGGCGCTGCTGCCGCGGCAGCCGGCTCCAGCATCTGCCAGGCAGCCTCCAGCTGTGCCGCGACACGCGCACGCCAAGGCTCGTGCTGCTTGTCCGCCGGACGCAATTCGGTTTCATACAGGTGCTGAACCGTCTTTTCGCACGCTACCAATGCCACGCCCAGCCAGGACAGCACCTGCGTGCGCGCGGCCGGGGCGTCAGGCATCAGGCGCCGTGCCGGATCGGCTTGATGTTCGAGAAAATCGAGGATCAGGCCACTGTCCACCAGCAGTCCGCCGTCATCCAGCACCAGTGTCGGCGCCTTGATCAGCGGGTTGATCGCACGGAAGGTCTCGACATGCCTGAACACCGAAACCGAGCGATGTTCGAACACGTAGCCCAGGCACGCTGCCGAGATGGCCACGCGCCGCACATAGGGCGAATCAAGCATTCCGATGAGCTGCATACCACCTCCTAACACGACAAAGCGATCAGAACATCCTTGAGCGAATCCACCACCGGTACGCCATAGCGGCGGATATCCGCTTCCGGCTTGAGCAGGTCCGGCACCATCACCACCGGCATGTTCGCCGAGACGGCCGCGCGCACACCCGGATTCGAATCTTCCAGCGCAAGGCAATCACGCGGCTCGAACCCCAGACGTGCCGCGGCCAGTTCGTAGATGTCCGGCGCAGGCTTGCCACGCACGACCTCGTCGCCACAGGCCAGGCTCTGGAAACGCTCCAGCAGCAGGCTGCGGGCCAGTTTGGCTTCGGCCCGCTGCCGCCGGGTGGACGTTGCCACCGCGCAGGGGATCTGCACGTCTTTCAGGTACTCCAGCAGCTCGCGCACATAGGGCTTGACCGGAATGTCCCCTGCCGCAATCGCGGCTTCATACAACTCGCCGAAGCGCTGACGATGCGCCTCAATCGGAAAATCCGCACCAAACGCAGCGAGGATCAGCTTGTTCGAGTCGCTCGAATTGAGCCCCACCATCGACAGACCCAGCTCGGCCGACCAGGGCGCTCCGAGTTCCCTGGATGCCTGTCCGAAAAAGGCCAGCGCAACGCGCTCCGAATCAAGCAGCAGGCCATCCATGTCGAAGATGACGGCGCGGGGACGGGAAAGACTGAGCATGGTTCTGGGTTCTGGGTAAGTAAGTCCCGACGCGGCGGGCTGGAAATCGGCAGAGTACCCGGTCTTCAGTACTCAGCACGTCCTGCTGTGACGCAACGCCTCACAGCAGGACAATATCGAATTGTTCTAAAGATTAGAAATTATTACTTATACAACAATTATTTACATATCTCTGATTGATGTATTTTTCGCCTAGCTACCCATCTGGCTACCCATGAGAGACTTGCTGTTCCTTGAGCCAAAAACCCCAAGCACAGCCTAAAAACTAGCCTGTCGCCAAAAACCGCCTCGCCACGCTCGCAAAGTGCGCGAAGCACTCTTCAAACGCCGGAATTTCTTCAGAAAACAGAAGCGGTAACAAGCGCCTGTCGAAGTATTCACGAAGCTCGCTCACCATGCGAGGATCTGCCAGAGTCTCACGCAGCACATCGAAGGGTCGGGCATCAAACCCCGGGCACTGCCCCCGGAATTCTTCGACGTCCTTCTCAACCAAGGCCCGGAAGATCTTCTCGGCCTCAGAAAGAACCTCCGGCATGGATGCATCAATCCTCCATACATCGTAGATGTGGCGAACCAGCGCCGTATCAAACTCGCCCCTCTGACAACCACCCCAGAGCCAGGCACAGCGACGTAGTAGGGATAGCACCTTCTCCGCAAGCGTCTCGGCCACAGAGATGCACGGCATTGAGAAAACAGACTCATCAGAGGAAATGCGCTGGTCAAACAAGCTCTTCATCCCCTTGTTTGCGACAGGCAACAAAGGAGGGCGATGAATGAGCTCAAGCTTCAACTCAGGCCGCAGCGCAGCCGAAATGTCCTTGAAGCTCGCTTCGTAGGATACGGCCAGGCAATAGTAGCGATGCTTGTCACGCGCCAACGGGTTGTCGTCTGCCACGACAACCTCGTAGCCGACTGCTTTCAGGCAACGCTCGATTTGGCCCTGAAGATCCTTCAGGCGGGCACGGTCACCAACGCCACCTAGCAGCGCATACCCCTCCGGCACCTCGTCCAACACAACCTTGATATCAATGTCTTCGGACATGCGCTCAATGAGCCCATACGCCTTGGACAGACATGTGCCGCCCGCAAAAATGAGGCGCGCAGAGACTTCGATCTCATCAGCAATGGACGCAGCCTTTGCCCCTGCTCGACGGGCAATGTGCGTTACCTTGACTCTGGAGATCTCGCGCAGGGCGTCCGTAACGTGAAGATCCTTCTCAATCACTGCAGGCGGGATGATCCCGAAAAGCCCTGCAGCGGTTGCGTCCTCAATGTCGCGCTTACGTTCGCTTGTGATTGTTTTCATAGGAGAGCGTGCGACCACCAACCGTAACTTTGCGACTGATTCTGCGGCGACCAGTATTGACCGTTGCACGCATCGGAATCTGGGTGCTCCTCCCCGCGTTGTAGTCATCCGCCAAACGACTGGGAGCAATCTCGACGTTCAGCTTGCGGAAGAGTTCGGCGGCAACGTCCTCAAGGGTTCCGGCAGGCGTGGGCTGTCCTGTGAATTTGTTGATGCGCGCCTTGGCGAAAGCGCCTTTGCTCACACGCACCAAGCGTCCCTCAGACACGAGACGCGCAAGCACCCGCCCAACCTGGGATTCACTTCCCATCCTTGAGAACTCCGAACGCAAGACAACCAGCCCCGATCGCTGCGCAATCGAGCGACTGATCCTGTCTTCAAGCTTCATGGTCATCTCCTTCCTTCAAACACGATCAAAGTCTAGTGACTTTCACACAAAAACACCAGAATATTTCTATCAAACAATAAGTTACGAATACAAAAACTGTGCATCAGTGCGCTGGTTTTGGCGTCCCCCTGGACTCTTCCGTCGAACAACCAAGGAGCTCGGAACCCCCTGAATCGCACCGGAATCCGCCTCATGTGATGCCACGCAACGCTGACAGCCCCGGCTGTCCAGCAGTCCATACTGAGCCACCGACATAACAGCATGCTCGTGATGCCGATTACGCTAAGCAGTTGGTATTGATTTCCTACGTACAAGGCGGCCATGGATACACTCGCCCACGCAACGATGGTTGTAATCTTGTCGTTCGCAACGACCGTCTCCTCTGCTTTCTCATGCCCAACGCTTCCGGAAATGACGGAAGTCATGCCGGGCTACGATCAGATTTACAGCGACGCCAGCCTCTCCATCATCGACAAGGACAAAGAGCAGTACGTGCTGCAGTTGATGAAGCCGATCCATAGCGCGCACGAAACGCTGCTGAAGCTTTCCATTGACGCCCTTGCCACCTCCAACGCAGATGAGGCGCAGTGCGCTCTGAACACTCTTCAGGGCTGGGCCAGGAGCAACGCCCATACAAAGGTGGATATCCGCTAACCGTCAAGCCGGCCTATCACTTCGACTACTGTGGCGACATCGAGAAGCTGAACAAGGCTGGATGGTTCGACTGAACCATGTTGCCCCCCAACCAGCCTCACCGTCCTGCAGAGGAAGTGAAGGCGTAACTAGGCGCACACAGTCTCGATAGACTACATGCACGCCGAGTTCGCTGCGCCAGAACAGGGCCCCTTCGAGAAACTGTGGCCAGTCAGCAGGCGCATGATGAACGCCTTGTAGTCTTGCGACTGTCGCTGTTACCAGAACGTCGTGTGTCACAAAGACATGGATGCCTGGCTCTCCTTCAGCCGACGACAACATGCACTGCACAAGAAACCGGGCCGCCTCATCAGGCTGCGCCATCCCTGGCAAAGCCTGTTTTTCAGCTACAAGATGCCGCATCACCTCTTCGTGACCGAGCGTCTCCCAATTGCTCCACGCCGAGCGCCCATCCAGCACATACACCCCGGGGTCGCCCAGTAGTCGGCTTTCAGAAATACCGGCATCGCCACCCGAACCAAGCCGCAAGGCTTCGGCTGTTTGAACACACCGAGGCAGTGGGCTGCTATGCAGTGATTTCAGGCGAGCGCCAAGTTTCTGGCCCAGTTTGAGTGCAATGTCCTTGCCCGCATCGGTGATCGGCACTTCATTACCGGCTTCGCCTGGGGGGAGTTCGTCTCGTACGGAATGCCGCAGGAGCAACGCGATAGGCAGATCGACCGGAGTCTGCTCAAGATTGCGTAGAAGTGACTCAGGGATCTCCCAAGCGTGCGCTTTGGTCATATCGCCTCCGCACACAACACCGCAGGAAGCGCAGCTACTCGACGAACCTCAACCAGACGGAACCCTGCTTCAGCGAGCAAGCGTTCAAAGGCTTTCTTCGAGCGCTCCCGCCCCCCGGTAGCCATCAGCAAGTGCAAGTCACACAAAGCACCCGATACACCGTGCTCCTCCATCAGCATTTCGATGACGAAAAGTCGCCCTCCCGGAGCGAGTCCGGTGCGAGCCTGAGACAGGATCCTGATTGCGTTACCGTCATCCCAGTCATGCAGCACTCTGGCCAGAGTCACAACATCAGCCTGGACATTCCAGGGTTCAAAGAGGTCACCAGGCTGCCAGTTCAAGCCCGGCACCAAACCAAGGCTGCAGCGTGCCTGCTCGACCACTTCAGGCTTATCGAGCACCGTCACGTGAGCATCGGGATGCGCACTCAGGATGTTCATTGCAAGCGTTCCGAATCCGCCACCCGCATCCACCACACGTTCATTACCCTGCAAGCCGAGCGCACCAGGAATCAGTGCGTAGTCATGGCGGGCATAACTGCGCAACATTCGGTGATGTCCCTGCAGTCGTGCATGATCTTTGGCAACCTCTCCAAAAATATCCGGCGCGCGCCAGCTGCCCTTTGCCTTGAGCGCTTCAGGCAAGAATGACCACAAATCGCCGAGGGCGCCTGAGTATTCGAGCGCGGCATCCGCCAGACTCAATGGATGGTCTGCCAGCAGGAACTCTCCACGAACGCTCAGACGCCAGATTTCTGCATCGCACTCAACGAGCCTGAGTTCCCCCAAGGCCCGCAGCAGTCGGGTGGCGCCATCACTGGAGAGCCCGCGCTTTTGAGCCAGAGCGTCAGAGGTACAAGGCAAGGCATCGATGACGCCCAGACGTACCGCTGCCGCAATCGTTTCGGTTCGCCAGTAGCCAACCATATCCCCTGAAAGAGCCGCAAATTCAGACTGTCTGGCAATGCGAAGTTCGACCAGGCATTGCCCCTGCTCGTTGATGACCTCCAGGCCGCCATCAAATCGCTCCACTCGTGCCTGACCGTTGTAGAACGGCTCGACCGCCGCAAATCGTCGCGCATAGGCAGGCA
>JAGTRY010000143.1 GCA_018262235.1 Pseudomonadota bacterium | reverse complement strand
TGCCTTGCGGCTGCTGGTCAGACGTATCTGCGAACGGCGTGGCGAGCCTTATCCGGAGCTGTGCAAGGACGCAGAGGATCCGATCATGCATCATCAGTTGGTGCTGCGTGAAAGTACGCTGGGGAAGAACCGGGTCGAGCCGTGAAAATCGGGCCGAAATGACAAAACGCCGGTAAATACCGGCGTTTTTTGATGATCGTCCTGCTCTAAAAGGCGGGGTGAAGGCCTCAGTCCGGGCGACGGATTTCTGGTAAGTGGCGTGATTGCAGCGCCACAAGCCGGGTTGAGGGCAAGTGGAGCAGGATCTTGTCGGCCCGGTTTGGCGGGCGGTTTTGCAGGCGTTTGAAACCCAGTTGACCGCAATAGAACGCGGCTTGCAGGCGTGTGCATTCAGCTAGAATATCGGTGGCTTCCCAGGTCTTGACCGGGCTGGAGAGGACCTGAAGCATGGGCTTGATCAAAGCAAGCAAGGGCGCCTGACGATCAAAGGCCAGTTGCTCCACTTCAACCAGCCGCGCACCTTCGGCACGCATCTGTTCAAGGGTTTCATGGTGGTGGCGGTCTAGCGCCAGCCCGGCCGCGCTATCACAGCGTAAAGTGATAACGCCTTGCGCACGGGGTTTGCCGTGACGCGGTGCGATTTGCAGGGCAAGGGCAACGGCCCGTTCCGTGACCAGCGATGCAGGGGGCAGATTCAGTTTCTGGCCTGGCACTGGCTGGAAATGTTCCAGCAACTGGCGCGCTTGCTCAAGCTGCCAGGCCGAGGCGGCCAAGCCCACACGCAATGTGGCTCCGGCAACATCCAGGCAGGTTTCAAAGGCCAATTCCCGCAGGGCTTCAAATAGATAAGGCTGCTCCGTCGCAGGCCTAGATTGCAGTGAAGTGCACAGGCGCGAGTGAGGCAGTTTCGCAGCAGTCGAAGCGGGTCGATCTGTGGCCACGATGAATAGGTCTGAAAAGAAGCCGAATTATGACGAAAGTACTAAGTTGCGGAATTTAACCATTATAGGGATGCAGGATTGCTTGACTAGCTTTTTTTGTACGATTACGCGAGTTCCCGGTTAAATAGATGCAAAACCCCGGATTTTTGCCCCGATTTGCCAGCGAGCGTCTTGGGCGTACTGATACAAAATCAGTCGCGGGATTTGTGCCGGAAGGAACTCAGGTGGGCGTCCACAGTGAGCGAGATCTCTGTCAGTGCTGCTGCCCGGGCGCGACCTTCGGCGTTTTCGCGCTATAAATGCGGTGTCATCGTCAGCAAGTCGGTAATCGGTTCGGCTCCCGCAATGTGGACGCTGTAACGCAGGCTCTGGCCTTCCAGCCGGGTAAAGTCCTCCGGCGCCTGTGTCTCGGGTTTGCGTGGTGGTTTCAGCGTGGGGTAGATGGCTTCACGTAGTTCGCGAAGGTGATCCGGCCCGGCATCCACTTGCAGTAACAGCCCCCCGGCTTCAGTACCCGGGCGAATTCCGGATAGACCGGAAAGCCGAACATGCACAGCACCCGGTCCAGCGTGGCGGGTAGCACCGCCCACTTCGAGATATCCAGCCCGAGCAATGCCAGTGTCTGTCCATTCCGGTTCGCCGCTCCAGCCAACTGACGCAGGTAGTAGCCTTCGCCACAGCCAGCGGCATGCTGTCGTGCTCCGTGGATAGGCGACGACGAATGCTCGCCATGCCGTGTGCAGCAAGTCCCTGCTCTATCCATTCACACGGCAAATGCTCTGCCAAATGATCGAACCCAATCTTCGGCATTGCATCGGTGGTCATGGAGAGGTGGCATGGCTGCATCGACGGCCACGTTAACAGTCTTGGTCACTGTCCACAACGCTCAAAATGAAAAATGCCGCCCTCCTAAGTGAACGGCATTGCCGCATATGCGGCCTTTTGCGATTAGCAGGGGCCCTTACGTTGGTTTTACCCGCTTGTCGTGTTCAATCAGTGCGTAAGCAGAGTGGTTGTGAATGGATTCGAAGTTTTCGGATTCAACGATATAGGCATCGATTCGTGCTTCCTGGTTGAGACGACCCGCTACATCACGTACCAGATCTTCTACGAACTTGGGGTTGTCATAAGCACGCTCGGTGACAAATTTTTCATCGGGTCGCTTGAGCAACCCGAACAACTCGCAGGAGGCCTCCGCTTCGGCAAGTTCGACCAGTTCTTCAATCCATACGAGCGAATTGGTTTGGGCTGTTATGGTGACGTGCGAGCGCTGGTTGTGAGCGCCATATTCGGAAATCTTCTTGGAGCAGGGGCACAGGCTGGTGACAGGAACCAAAACCTGCATGGTCAGCGAGAAATGTCCACCTTCAACAATTTCTCCGATGAAGCGAATGTCGTAATCCATCAGGCTTTCGACGCCAGAAACAGGGGCCTTCTTGTTGATGAAGTACGGGAACCGCATTTCAAGGTGCCCTGTTTCTGCTTCCAGTCGTTTGACCATCTCACGCAGCATAGGCTCGAAAGACTCGACTGAAATCTCACGATCTTGGCTATTCAGGATCTCCACGAAACGGGACATGTGCGTGCCCTTGAAGTTGTGGGGGAGTCCGACATACATGTCAAATGTGGCAATAGTGTGCTGTACGCCATGGCCGCGGTCCATGACCCGGACCGGGTGACGAATGGATTTGATGCCGACCTTGTTGATGGCGAGATGGCGTCGGTCTTCAGAACCTTGAACGTCAGGAATGCTGGTATCTTGGGTGCTCATGTTGGGGCCTTATCGATGCGCCCGCTCCAAAGAAGGAAGGACGCTTTTTGGTATCAGTCTGGGGCTTTAGTCTATAAATGTTGAGTGAAAAACTCAACTATTGCCGTGTTTAGCTTTTGTCTATGGCCAAGTGGCGACGGATGCTGGCCGCGATAGAGTGTGCATCAAGACCTGTATCACGCAGGAGTTGTGCCTGGTCTCCGTGATCGACGAAATGATCCGGCAAGCCCAGGCGCAGGATCTTCACATTCAGATTAGTGACTTCCAGAATACGTGACACTTCACTGCCTGCTCCGCTGATGACGGCATTTTCTTCTATTGTTACCAGCAATTCGTGGGTTTCTGCCAGCTTGAGTGTGAGTTCATGATCTAGCGGTTTGGCAAAACGCATGTTGACGACTGTTGCGTCGAGTTCTTCGCCAACCTTCAGGGCTTCATGTACTAGCGGGCCAAAAACGAGCAGAGCGACTTTTTGGCCGTGTCGGCGGATTTCTCCCTTCCCGAGAGGGAAGGCCTGCATGGCTGCCTGTGGAATGGTGCCGTTGCCACTTCCTCGTGGGTAGCGTACGGCAGAAGGGCCGTTGTGCTGGAACGCGGTGTAAAGCATCTGACGGCACTCGTTTTCATCACAAGGGGTCATGACGATCATGTTGGGGATGCAAAGCAAGTACGACAGATCGAATGCGCCGTGATGCGTGGCACCATCTGCTCCAACCAGACCACCACGATCAATCGCGAACATCACCGGAAGGTTTTGCAAGGCGATGTCGTGAATCAATTGATCGTAGGCACGCTGCAAAAATGTCGAGTAGATCGCCACGACAGGCTTCATGCCTTCGCAAGCCAATCCCGCGGCGAAGGTCAGGGCATGTTGTTCGGCGATCCCCACATCGAAATAGCGTTGCGGATATTCCTGTTCGAAGCGAACCAGTCCGGAGCCTTCACGCATGGCCGGGGTGATGGCCATCAGGCGATCATCCTGCGCCGCCATGTCACATAACCAGTCCGAGAACACCTGGGTAAAGGTCGGTTTCGCATTCCCTTTGCCGGCCTGGATTCCGGCGCAGTGATCGAATTTGCCGACGCCGTGATACAGCGTCGGGTTGGCTTCCGCGAGTTTGTAGCCGTGACCTTTGCTGGTGATTACGTGCAGAAACTGAGGCCCTTCCAGGTCGCGGATGTTCTGCAAGGTCGGGATCAGGGCATCCAGATCGTGACCATCAATCGGCCCGATGTAGTTGAACCCGAATTCCTCGAAGAGGGTGCTTGGCGTCACCATCCCCTTGACGTGTTCTTCGACTTTCTTTGTCAGCGACGCGCCGAGGACTTTCTCTCCGGCACGGCGCGCGAAACGATAAGTTCGGCCTGACATCAAGCGCGCGAGAATTTTGGTCAGTGCACCGACGGGCGGGGAGATCGACATTTCGTTGTCGTTGAGCACGACCAGCAGATTGGCGTCCATCACGCCGCCATTGTTCAATGCCTCAAAAGCCATGCCAGCAGACATGGCTCCATCGCCGATCACAGCAATGCCGTGGCGTTTTTCGCCGCGGAGTTGCGCGGCAACGGCCATCCCCAGCGCTGCAGAGATGGACGTGGATGAGTGAGCCGTGCCAAAAGTATCGTAGGGACTTTCACAACGGCGCGGGAAACCCGAGATACCCTGATATTGGCGCAGCTTGGCCATCTCTTCACGGCGCCCGGTAAGGATCTTGTGGCTATAAGTTTGGTGGCCGACATCCCACACGATGCGGTCGTTTGGCGTGTCGAATACGTAATGCAGCGCAATGGTCAGTTCAACGGTGCCAAGATTTGACGAGAGATGCCCGCCTGTTTTTGAAACCGATTCCACCAGAAACGCGCGCAGCTCTTCGGCCAGTTGCGGCAATTTTTTGCGATCAAGCTGGCGCAGTTCGACCGGTGAATTGATCGACTCCAGCAGTGGGTAGGAACTCATGGGTACGGGATGCCTTGTTTTATCTTGGAGGAGCTGCAAATCAGAACTGGCGGCTGACAATGTAATGCGCCAGTTCGTGCAGACGTCTGGCTGCTTCGCCAAAGCCTGCAAGAGAGGCTACTGCTTCGTTGGCCAGTTCAGCGGCGAGGTCCTTTGATTCACTGAGACCGAGAATGCTGACGTAAGTCGGTTTGTTGTTCGCCGCATCCTTGCCGGCGGTTTTGCCCAAGGTCGCCGTGTCGGCAACGGCGTCCAGGATGTCATCGACTACCTGAAAGAGCAGGCCGATGCACTTGGCGTAATGATCCAGGCGTTCCAGCGCATCGTCGTCGAGTTCGCCGGCAAGGGCGCCGAGTAATACCGCCGCACGAATCAGGGCACCGGTTTTATGCAGGTGCATGTATTCGAGCTCTTCGCGGGTGAGCTGTTTGCCGACTGAAGCCAGGTCAATGGCCTGGCCTCCGGCCATGCCACGGGAACCTGCGGCACGTGCTAGCGTGTGCAGCGCACGCAATTGGCGGATTGGATCGGCAAACAGGCCGGGCGCAGAAAGCAAGTCGAAAGCTTGTGTTTGCAGGGCATCGCCTGTGAGCAGCGCCGTAGCTTCATCGTACTGGATGTGGACGGTGGGTTTGCCACGACGCAGCGCGTCATCGTCCATGCAGGGCATGTCGTCGTGCACCAGCGAGTAAACGTGGATGCACTCCAGCGCACAAGCCGCCACATCCAGCGTGGGCGCGGAGGCTCCGGCCAGTTTTCCCGCTGCATAGACCAGCAAAGGCCGTACGCGTTTGCCTCCCCCCAATGTTGTGTAGCGCATTGCTTCGTGCAGGCGTTCAGGTGCAATGCTGCTCATGGGCAGGGCACGCTCCAGCGCGGTTTCGGCACGACTTTGTTGTTGTGCCATCCAGTCGCTGAACTTCAGTTCGCTCATTGTGAATCCCCTGTTGTGGGCAGATCGGCAAGTTTGCCGTCTTCCAGAATCCTGATTTTTTGTTCGGCAGCACTCAGGGTGCCCTGGCATTGGCGCAGCAGGGCGATGCCACGCTGGTAGCTCGCCAGTGCTTGCTCCAATGGCAAATCGTCGCGCTCCATGGCTGCGACGATGGATTCGAGCTCGGCGACTGCCTGCTCGAAACTTTCCGGGTGATCGGCTTGTTTGCTCTTGACCATGACGGGCGTACGGAATTGGCGGCGGCTTACCGCAGGGTAAACTGCAAATTATAATCGCCCATGCTTCCCGACCGAAAAGGATTTCACTGAATGTCCAATCAAGCCCCTTCACGCGAGCTTGCGCCTGCCGTATCGCAGTTGCCGGTATCTGCCTACTTTGACCCTGCTGTGCTGGAAGTGGAGAAACGTCTTCTCTTCGATGCCGGTCCGGGTTATGTGGGGCATGCGCTGATGGTGCCGGAACTATCGGATTATCAGACCCTCGGGTGGATGGACCATGCCCGCATGCTGGTGCGTGGTGAAGACGGCGTGCATTTGATGTCCAACATCTGCCGCCATCGCCAAGCCATCATGCTGGAAGGCCGTGGTAAAGCCCGTAACGTGGTGTGTCCGGTGCATCGCTGGACGTACAACAACGAGGGCGAGCTGATCGGTGCGCCGCATTTTCCGCAGAACCCCTGCCTGAACCTGGGGCGCCAGAAGCTTGAAGCCTGGCAAGGTCTGCAATTCAAGGGGCCGCGCAGTGCGAATGACGATCTGGCCGGCATGAAGCTGGCGCCTGAGCTGGATTTCTCTGGCTACGTACTCGGACATGTCGAGCATCACGAATGCAATTACAACTGGAAGACTTTCATCGAGGTCTATCTGGAAGACTATCACGTAGCACCGTTCCACCCCGGGCTTGGAAATTTCGT
>JAGTRY010000045.1 GCA_018262235.1 Pseudomonadota bacterium | reverse complement strand
CATGGTGATAGTCATCCAGTGAACAGATGCCGAAGATCTTGTCCAGCGCCCGGATACGCTGCGCCAATAAAGGCGGAAAGCTCATCAAGCGCTCGACATCGTCGACCAGATTGCCGTAGCTATGATTGAAGGGCATGTCCCGGAAATATGCACACAGAGCAATCAGATAGCATTCAATGGCGATCGAGGCCACATTGAACACCAGACTCACCCGCATCCCGTCCTGCCGGAACAGGCGCGCCCGGCGATGGTAAGCAATCGCTTCATCGAGGTTACGGGCAAAACGCTGGGCGTCGGATTCAAACAGTTTCGACATGTGCTCTGATGCTCCGAACTTGATGGTTTGCGGGGCAGCAGCAAGGCGTTCTTGCAAAGATGACATCGGGTTTCTCCTGCCTAACAACCTGAACAGCCATGATGGCGACTGCTGTTCGCGCAGGCGGTATAAGTCGCCATCGAACGCCCGGCCGCCTGGTCCGGATCCAGATTCACTGCAATCGTGAAAATGCCTTCAGCATCTTCTTCGCTCACGCTGTAATCCAGCCCCATGGTCTTCACGGCGCCTTCAAACCAGCGCGGCATGTGATCGCAACGGATTTCCAGCAAACGGAACGGCCCCGCCTGCAGGAAAGGCAACAGCACATCACGCGAAGCCGGGTGAGGCGCCTTGCTCAGAATATCGACCAGATCGACGAAATAATGCGCATCCTGTGGATCGCCTACGCAGGTCGGCATGAAGATCGCACAGTGCTTGACTGGCTGTTTCGCCAGTTCCAGTTCCTGTACCGCAACATGATCAAGCTGCTCGGAAAGGCTCCCGGAAGACTTCCAGGTGCGCAGACCACGCTCTTCGAGCAAGACCTTGAGCATGCCGCGCAATTCGACCAGCAGCGCCACGCGACATTCCCCGAGCCGGTTGATGGCTTCATGCAGGCCAGCCACCAGATCTCCCAGCGCCATGCCTTCATGAAAAGGAACCGCCACATCGCGTTCAGACACCCAGCCACTGGAAGTTTTCTGGTAAAGGCGAAACATTCCGCCGGAATGCAGCGAGGTGAGCTCGCCATGTGCATTCAGATAAGCTGCTATCTTCATTACCGCTCTCCTGTCGAGAAAGCGGGCCACGAACCCAACGTGGCCCGCAAGTCACACATCGATCACCAGACGTTGAGAATCCACTCTTTGTTCTTCTTGTGCTCCATGTCGGTGAAGATCGCATTGGCCATCTGTTCGGCCAGGTAGATCGCACCGGCATAGCCGACCACCGGGTGACGGAAGATGCCGGCCCGGTCATAGGTCGGGAAGCCCACGCGCACCATCGGGATGTTGTAGTCGATGGAGATGAAACGTCCCTTGGAGTGTCCCAGGATCAGATCCAGCTCCAGCCCGCGGTTCTTGATGCGGTCTTCGAGTTCCCAGAAGTCGGCGTTGGTGATGATCTCCATCGGGAAGTCGACGTTTTCGCGCAGGCGCTTGATACGCGGGTCATCCTCGTAGAAGGGATTGTCATCGCCGAGCAACACGACCAAAGGCTTCATTTCGAGATCCAGACAGAACTCGGTCAGCGCAATGGCCAGATCCGGGTTGGCGTAGATCGCCACGCGCTTGTCGGCCAGATGCATGTGCACCAGATCGGTCAGCGCGTCGATGGCAATCCCGCGTTCGATCACCAGCGAGCGCGGGATCGGCTTGCCGGTCATCTCCTTCACCCGGGCCAGGAAAGCATCAGTGTTGCGGATGCCGACCGGCGTCGGGCCGATCACAGCGGGCACCGCGAATTTTTCTTCGAGGTACTTCGCCGCCTTGGCGCCTTCATACCGGTTCAGCGCCAGCGTGCCAATGGCATTGGCCGTACCTTGCAGATCTTCGATGGTGGTGTCGCCATGCGAGACATGATTGCCATCCGGCATCGTCGGCGAATCGAAACTTTCGATCTCGAAGAGCACGGTCGCATCGACTTCCATCTCGGCCAGCAGGTGCTTGAGCGCACTCACATCTCCCGGGTTCACCCAGCCGGTGATGAGATTGAGCTTGCCGTTCGGTTCACCCTTGGTGGCAAAGTACTTCACGAAGTCGCGCACGGCAACGTCATAGCCGTTGACCATGCTGCCCACAAAGCTCGGCGTGTGGATCGGGATCAGGTGTACTTCACGGCCGGGATACTTGGTCGGGAGCAGTTCTTCGTTGAGCTTGCGCACCACGCCGTCGATGTCATCACCAATGATCTCGGTCGAGCAGGTACTGATGATGGGAATCACCTTCACATCCGGGTAACGCATCAGCAGCACATCCACGCCCTCTTCCACACGATGGCAGGCACCGAATACGGCAGCGTCTTCATGCAGGGAGGAGGAAGCGATTTCGAAACTTTCCTTCAGATGCTGGGAGATCAACAGGCGCACGAACATCACACACCCCTGCCCGCCGTGAACGATGCCGATACATTCGCGGATGCCGATACTGGCGTATTGCGCGCCCGCCGGCTGGCAGGTGAAGATCGGGTTGATCACACCGGTGCGCTCTTTCTGTAGCAATTCGCAACTCATGGGGATACTCCTTAGTAATGCGGGTCGGTCAGCTCTGCATTGAGCGAGCCGGTGCGGGTGAGGAAATCGAGGCGTGCATGCAACGATTCCATCAGGGCGCGGATCTCATCGACCGCGAGCGTATTGATCCACGGGAAGCGTTCCCGCCAGGCCCGCACCAGCGCCACGCCATCTACCCAATGGCAGCGGTCAAGCGGGTCCGGCGGCGTTGCATCACATTCGCCGAGAAGAACCCTTCCGGCCCAACCAATGATTTCGCGGTTCTGCCGTTCGCGGTCCCAGGCACGCGAATGGAACTGCCACAAACATTTCTTCATGATGTGGTCGAGCAGTTGTTCCATGCGCTGATTCATTACTTGCTCCATGCTCAGGCTCCTTATTCGGCCGTGGCCATTTCAACAGCCACTTGCTTGTCGCCCGTGCGTTCAAAGACCGGATAGGTCTTGCCACGCAAGCGGGCCAGGCTGTCATACGCACCCGTGTATTGGCGCATGCTCGGATCGTTCTTCACCTCATCAGGCAGATTGACGTCGGAGATCATGCGCTGGGTCTTGAAACCACCCTCGGTCGAAATCGCGTCACGGCTGATATCGATCTTGGCGAGTTCGTGGATCGGCGAATAGATCCCGTTGTAGATGTCACGCGCGAAACGCACCCAGCCCTCGAAGCCCTTGTACGGTCCGTTGTGATAGGCGTGTGCATTGAGATACGGCACGCGGATCTTCTTGGCGACTTCGCCGGGACGCTTGCCAGTGAAGATGATGTCCGGCTTGAGGTTGTACATCGCCTCCAGCCCTTCAAGCTCGTTCGGATCATCGATGGCGAGCGCGCCTTCCTCGACCCGGGCAATGCCCTTTTCCATGTCGCCCTGGTGACCGAACTTGGTATAGACCGACACCACATCCACGCCCATTTCCTCGTGAATGACATTGGCCCAGTGCCACAGTTTCGAGCCGCCCGGCCACAGGCAGACCTTCTTGCCCTGCAAGCGGTGTTTGTACCAGTCGAGTTCGGGTTTCCAGCGCGCGGTTTCCTCGTCGATGATCTTCTCCGCACGATCCTCGATACCGAAGAACAGGCCGATCTTGCGCAAGGAATTTCCAAGCGGTTCAAAACCGAAGCCGTCGATATCCAGTCGCGGAATGCCATATTTCACGCGCAATTCGTTGCACAGATACTCGGACGAGCGTGCACATTCGAGCACGTTCAGATGTGCCTTGTGCATCGCACGCAGACCATCGTAGGAACCATTGCCGGTAAAGGTCGACAGGATCTGGATGCCCATGGTATTGAAGTAATCCTGCATGACCTCCTGGTCACCCTGGATGTTGTACTCGCCAACGTAATTGATCACGTAGTCGCTGGTGATCTCGGGCTCGACAGTGCCCACCTTGTTTTCAAACCATGCAATGCAGATGGTATGGTGACCACCCGACTGGCTCGGACCACGAAAGCCCGGAGAGTTGCATACGAAAACATCCACACCGGGCAACTCTTCCATGACTTCCTGGGCAACCGCCTCGATATCATCACCAATCAGGGCTGACGCGCAGGTCTGGTAGACCGTCATGCGCTTGATGTCCGGAAAAGCCTTGAAGGCTTCCAGCATGTTCTGCTTGAGGATCTTCTCCGCGCCGAACACGATGTGCTTCTCTTTCATGTCGGTGGCGAAGGTGTATTTCAGCTGGAAGTTGTCGTTGTCGCTGATGTAGCGCTTGGTCTGCCAGGTGTCATAGGTGCAGCCAGTGGGGCCGTGACTGATGTGAATCACATCCTTCATCGGCGTACCGATCACGTGCTTGGCCCCGCAGTAGGCGCAACCACGTTCCGAGATCGAACCCGGAATGGTATTCAGGTAGCCCGCCGGCAGCGCATCGGCCAGGGTCTCGCCCGGCCCTTTCACAACCGCATGCTTCTTCCGCTCCGGAATGCAACGGCTGACTTCGAATTCATGGTAAGGCATGGTGTTCTCCTTGTGCTGAGGGGAATGACTCAGTCCATCAGGCCGTATTTGGTGACCATGTTTTCGAGCTGGTCCATCGTCAGCGGACGCGGAATCACGAAGTCCTTGTTCTCGATGATCTTGCGGCCCAGCTCGGCATACTCAAGCGCCTGGTTGGCTGCAGGATCAAATTCGGTCACCGTCTTCTTGTTGAACTCAGCCTTCTGCACGATGTTGTCGCGCGGCACAAAGTGGATCATCTTGGTACCGATGGCCGCGGTGAACTCTTCGAGAAATTCCTTTTCGCCATCGACCTTGCGGCTGTTGCAGATGATGCCGCCCAGGCGCACACCACTTTGCTTGGCATACTTGGTCAGACCCTTGCAGATATTGTTGGCGGCATAAATGGCCATCATTTCGCCCGAAGCAACGATGTAGACTTCCTGTGCCTTGCCGTCACGGATCGGCATGGCAAAACCGCCGCAGACCACATCACCTAGCACGTCGAAGAAGACAAAATCCAGGTCTTCCGTATAGGCCTTGTTGGCTTCCATAAGATCGATGGCGGTGATCACGCCACGACCGGCACAGCCGACGCCAGGTTCCGGGCCACCGGACTCAACGCAACGGATATCCATGAAACCGCTCCGTATCACCATGTCATTTGTAATCTTTTCTGCGCCCTTGTCACGCAGCACATCCATCAGCGTTTGCTGGGGCTTGCCATTCAGGATCAGGCGGGTCGAGTCTGCCTTGGGGTCGCAGCCATGGATAAAGATTTTCTTGTTGTGAAAGTGGGCCAGTGCAGCAGCCGTGTTCTGGGTGGTCGTGGATTTACCGATCCCCCCTTTTCCGTAAATCGCGAGCTTTCTTGTCATGGCAGATTCTCCGTGTTTAAAAGTCGAAACAGATATCCAGTTTGAAAAAGGTTCAAAAAGAATTTTCGTAATCGACCAATTGCATGGAGCGTGCCAAAAACAGACTTCGCGAATCAAATCAAAAAATTCCCATTTGGCATTATCCAAGAGCGCCAAGCAAAAATGTTCAATCCGGAACCAAGCTCCGAAAATCACGACAGGGATGGAACAAAACGCTGGATTTCGCGCCCCATGTCACGTGAAAAATCACGGATTGGAAACTTTGCAGGAAAGAATGGACACAAACGTCAAAGCGGCAACGGGTCGTCCTGCGCATCGGCTTCCGTCAGGAAAATCCGTGCCGCGTCAGGACTGCCGGACGCTTCCAAACGCGTCCGTACAAAAATGTACAAATACCGGAGGCCTCCTACCGAATTGAACAAAGCCAGGTACGCGTCAAACGCCACGATCCATCATGCCGGAGCGCAATCGCTCTGGTTCGCGGGATTCACCCACCCCCAGCCTACGCGGAGCAGCTGGCACTACTTTTGCCTCTCTGACAGGCAGACTTCCGGCATCCGGAAAGCCTTGTATCAAAGGCTTTTAGAGACGACTCCGCCAAACCAACAGTCCATTTGATACAGACATCAGCAAAGAGAATGGCGCATTGTTCGTTATATAGATAGAGTAATAGCGATCTTCCTTTCCTTTCATTGCCTGGATTTTTGAAAAATGGAAGCAGTGAGGTTTCACAGCAGCATCACCATCAGCAGCATGGGGGTGTTTCTGACGGCCAAGCGGGGCTGGCTGCAGGAAGCCATCGACACGTATGGATCCCTGAATGCGGCCGCCAATCGATTTCAACGTCATACACGACAAATCCAGGAGCCCCTGAAAATCATGCAGAAGAGATTTGAAAGATCAGTACAGGTGGTTCAACGATAGTTTCGGGGTGAATCGGGTTCAGACACTTAGCAGGCAGCGCCTCCATGCGCTGAAGGTTGGAATGATGAGTACATCTTTATCAGATCGTGGCGCCATGCACATCGAAGCCTTTGCGCTATCCGAAGGACTGTCGCGAGGAAACGTGCAGCGCTTGTGCGAACGCAATTTCGGGGAATGCCGGGTCGACATGCTGCCCCTGCTCTCTGAACTGAACGGACTGGTGACAGAGTGCGGTGATTTGCGAGGCATCCTCACGACACTGCTCAGGATAATGAATCGGCATATGAATGTCGTGCGCGGCATGGTCAACCTGTTCGAGCCCGAATCCGGCCGGATATTCGTATACGAAAGCTTCGGACTGACCGAAGAAGAGGCGGCACGCGGCACCTACTATCTCGGAGAAGGCATCACCGGGCGGGTCGTCGAGACCGGGCAAGCCATCGTGGTACCGAAGATCAGTGAGGAGCCTGCCTTCCTGAACCGCACGATGAGCCGCAACAGCGCGGCAGACCGTGATCTGTCCTTCCTCTGTGTCCCGATCAACCGGGGCAAGAAGATCATGGGAACGATCAGCGCAGAACGGCTCTATGACAACCCGCAGCTTCTTGGTCTGGATGTCGAGATCCTTTCCATCCTGGCAGCGACCACGGCGCAATCGATAGAACTGTTCCTGCTCGAAAACATCCAGAAAGTCGCTCTGGAAGACGAAAACCGGCGCTTACGACTGGCCCTGCAAGCCAAGTTCAAGCCGACCAACATCATCGGCAACTCGAAACCGATGCAGGAGGTCTATCGCCTGATTGAAAGGGTCACCCGCACCAAGACCACCGTATTGATCCTTGGCGAAAGTGGTGTCGGCAAGGAATTGGTGGCGAGCGCGATCCATTACAACGGGCAGCAAAACAAAGGGCCATTCATCAAGTTCAACTGTGCCGCACTGCCGGAAAGCGTGATTGAAAGCGAACTGTTCGGACACGAACGCGGCGCTTTCACGGGAGCGGCCAACTTGCGCCGGGGCCGCTTTGAGGAGGCCGACGGCGGCACCATCTTCCTTGACGAAATCGGTGAGCTCTCATTGCCGATGCAGGCCAAGCTGCTGCGCGTGCTGCAGGAGAAAAACTTCGAACGCGTCGGTGGCAACGTCACGATCCAGGTTGATATCCGCATCCTGGCTGCCACCAATCGGGATTTGCGCAAGATGGTCGAGAATGGCAGTTTCCGTGAGGATCTGTACTACCGGCTCAATGTCTTTCCGATCACCATCCCTCCACTGCGCGAGCGGGGCAATGACATCGTCGCGCTGGCAGACTACTTCGTGCAGCACTTCTCGACAGAGATGGGAATGAGCGTCAACCGGATTTCAACGCCTGCGCTCAACATGCTTTTGGGTTATCAATGGCCGGGCAATGTGCGCGAACTTGAAAACGTGATCGAGCGAGCCATGTTGCTGGTCGAAGATGGCGTCATCCATGGCTACAACCTGCCCCCTTCACTGCAGGTGCCTGACACGAATGAGGCTTCGGAACTCGGGGCGCTTGATTCACGCCTGTCCGCCATCGAATACGAGATGATCGTCGATGCCCTCAAGCTGCATCACGGCAATATTTCCGACGCAGCGGGGCAGCTAGGCTTGACCCGCAGGATCTTGCGACTGCGCATGCTCAAGCACAAACTCGACTACAAGGATTTTCGCCATGCGAAATGAATTGTCCATGAAACGCGCCGGACAAGATCCGTTCGTAAAGTCTGCCTGAGCCCTTTAGATCCGCCACACAATTCGTGACGAAAACCGGATCGACGGATCGGTCTGCCCCCCTGCCGGCACAGACCAGTGATACCGATTTGATATCAGCCAATATCAACAAGCGATTGGTCACGTTTACAGCGCCTTTTTAGAATGGGAGCATGCCTATCGACCGTATCACGCCCCAAACACTCCACAAGTGGCTGGCTGCCCCTGATGAAATCGCCGTCCTCGATGTGCGCGATGAAGGTATCTATGCGCACGGGCATCTGCTCCTTGCCGCATCACTCCCGCTCGCGGCGCTGGAACTGGAAGCCCCCCGCCGCTTGCCGCGTCGCGATGTATCCATCGTGCTCATCGACGATCAGCCGGATCGTGCCCAGCGTGCCGCCACGCTGCTGACGGAAGGCGGTTACAGCCGCATCAGCCTGCTCGAAGGCGGCAATACAGCCTGGGCAGCAGCAGGTTTCCCCTTGTTCTCCGGGCTCTACGTTCCAAGCAAAGCCTTCGGGGAAGTCGTGGAACATGTCCGTCACACCCCGCGCATCACTGCAGAGACCTTGCTGCAGTGGCGCGCCAGCAAGAAGCCGCATCTCCTCGTCGACAGTCGCCCCTTCGAAGAAGCCCAGGTGTTCAGCATGCCCGGCAGCCTGTCCTGCCCCGGTGCTGAACTGTTACGCCGCGTGCCGGCAGCAGTCGCCCCCAACGTGCCTGTCGTTGTGCATTGCGCCGGGCGCACGCGCAGCATCATCGGCGCCCAATCGTTGATTGACGCAGGCATCCCCAATCCGGTCTTTGCGCTTGAGAATGGCACCATGGGCTGGTACCTGACCGGCCAGCCGCTGACACACGCCTCCGCAGAATGGCTGCCGGCGCGTGACGGCCGCACCGCGCGGGCACGGGCTCTGGCCACCATGCAGCGCGCCGGCGTTGCGCTGATCGATGCCGCCACGCTGGCCCGTTTTGAGCAGGACAGTACGCGCACACTCTATATCTTCGATGTCCGCCTGCCGGAAGCCTACCGCGCCGCCCATCTGAAAGGCGCCCTCAACGCTCCGGGCGGTCAGCTCATCCAGTCCACCGATGTCTATGCGCCCGTGAGGGGCGCACGCATCGTGCTCGTGGATGACGACCTCGTCCAGGCTCCAATGACCGCTCACTGGCTTGCCCAGATGGGTTGGGACGTCCACGTCTTCGATCTGCCGGGCAATCCTCAGCCTGAACGCCTTGTCAGCGGAGACGCACCGCGCGTCCTGCTGAAAGAGCCCCGCCTGACGCCTTTACTCAGCGTTTCGATGATCCAGGCCGCCTTGCACACGCCGGATCTGCGGGGGTTGCGCCTGTTCGACTGCCGGGACAGCCGCCGCTATCGCGACGGACACATTCCCGGGGCACAGTTCCTCATCCGCAGTGATATCCCGAGATTGCTCGACGACACGGACCGCGCGCATACCCTGGTCTTCATTTCCGACGATGAATATCTCGCGCGTTTTGCGGCAGCAGATGCTGTCGCGGCAGGATTCCGTGCCAAATGGCTGGACGGCGGATATACCGAGTGGATCAACAGGACGGGCCCCGTCACCACCAGCGATGCTCACTACCGTTCGGCACCGGTGGATGCCTGGTATTCGCCGTATCAACTGGAAAGCGGCATGGAAGAGGCCATGCGTGAATACATTTCCTGGGAAACCGGTCTGTTGCATCGCCTTCAGGACGAGCCAGGCATCCACTTCAAGCTCAGTCCGGCATTGCAAGCACATGAATGATCCGCAGCAAAGCGCCGCACGCCGCCGCACGGAGGTCCATACGGCACTTGAGGGTATCCGCCAACTCATCACGTCCGGCGAACCCTCCCGCGCCACGCTTGATCTCGTCTGCCAGCGCCTGCGCACCCTCGCAGCACAGGCCGGACTATGGCAGTCCGCACATTTCCCGATCCCTGCCGGGCAACGCTGGCAAGCCTATGAGCTCAATGAGGATGCCGATGGGCGTTTCGGCCTGTATGCCGTAGCAATGCTGCCCGGTCATGCCCAGGCGCCTCACGACCACACGACCTGGGCAGTCATCGCTGGCGTGCGCGGGCAGGAAGAAAATACGTTCTACCGTCGCCTTGATGACGCCAGCCAGCCTGGTATCGCCCGGCTTGAGATCCGTGAGCGTGTCCTGATCGGTGCAGGCGACAGCATCGCGCTTCACCCCGAAGACATCCACGCCATCGAAGTCACCGGCACCGAGCCTGCCTTGCACCTGCACCTATACGGGCGGGGCCTGCCTCACCTCAGCGAACGCCGCTGGTTCGATGCCACCACAGGTACGTTCAGCAAACTCCCGGTTTTCAGCGGGTTCCCGCGCGTCTGACTGCTGTACGAAGGCTTGCGCGCAGCCCAAGCACCGGTTTTAAAACAAACAGACAGGCAGGCTCCTTGAAATGGCGAAAATCGAAAACCTGTCCTGTTCCGAATGCGGACAATTTCACTACTATCGGCAAGACAGGAAATATCCCCGATTCTGTCTGACGGAAACGACGGATGAAGCGCAAGTGCAGGAAGCCATCGCGACATATCGCGGTGATGCGCAAGACGCCAAGGTCGCCAAAGCCGCCGCCGAAGTGGAAGGGCTGTATTACTGCCAGCTATCACGGGTTGAAGAGATCGTGGCGTTCGCCAGACGCATTGACGCCTTCCGGATCGGCATCGCGACATGTCTCGGGCTCATTGAAGAAACCCGGATTTTCTGCAAGGTACTACGTACGGCAGGACTGGAACCCCATACGGTGCTGTGCAAGGTCGGCTCGGTCGACAAGACGGATATCGGCATCCCGGACAGCTTGAAAATCCAGTGCGGGGCCTTTGAAGCCTGCTGCAATCCGGTTCTTCAAGCCCGGCTCCTGAATCAGGAGAAAACCCAGCTCAATGTAATCATGGGGCTTTGTGTCGGCCACGACGCCCTCTTCATCAAGCACTCCGAAGCCCTGGTGACAACCTTGATCACCAAGGACCGCCTCACCGGCCACAACCCCGCTGTGGCGCTCTATACCTCCGGCACTTACAGCAAGCGCATTCTCGACCCCGAGCACCTGAAAAAACTCTGAACCTGTTTCTATACTTCCCTTAAGTCCTGTCATAAGCAAATCAGGACTTATTGGTTAGCCGACGCATGGCGTCCCTGATAATCTTCATCCAGGCCGTAGTTCAAAATGGTTGACCCACTCAAACCGACTGATTGCACAGACTGGATGAACCTGAAATGGGCTTCACACTCAGCACCACACAGCTTCGTTATCGCCTCAAGCTGCGCCAGATCCTGCTTCTTGATGCCCTAGGCGAAACCGGATCCCTGCGCCAGGCCGCCACGCGCGCCTGTCTGACCCAGCCTGCAGCAACCAAATGCCTCGCGGAACTGGAAGACTCGCTGGGCGTGCAATTGTTCGAGCGCTCGCATCTGGGCGTCCGCGCCACCATCTACGGCGAAACCATGATCCGCCACGCCCGACGCATCCTCGCCGACATCGACTCGGCCCACGACGATATTGGCGAACTGGCTTCGGGCGCCCAATCCGCCGTACGCATCGGTACCCTGATGCCCATGATGGTGGACCTTCTGCCCAGCATTGTGGGTCAGGTCAAAAAAGCATTTCCCCGCATGCGCATCTCGATCGATCTGGCCGCACAGGAGCAGTTGCTGCACGGACTTCGCACCGGTACCTATGACCTCATCTTCGCGCGCGGTCTACCTCAAGACTGTCTAAACAACCTCCGCCAGCAGGCCCTTTATGAAGAAGCCTTCGTCCTGGTAACCGGAGCACATGTCAACGTCGATCCAGAGAGCGTTCGCCTGGCCGACCTGCTCGACCGCTCCTGGGTGCTTCCCCCACCGGGCCCAATGCGCAAACAGATCGACACACTGTTCCTGTCCACCTGTGGACGTCTGCCGCATGACGTGGTCGAAACCAACAATCTGGAGTTCAAGGTTGGTTACCTGCGCGATGAGGAACGCTACAGTTTCATCACGGAACGGATCGCCCGCGATTACACGCAACGTGGCCTGCTGAAATATCTGGGGGCACTGACGACCGACTGCCTTGGCCCACACTCCCTGATCTGGCGTGGCGATGGCTTTCTCGGCCCGGCCGTGGAATACGTCATCCGATGTACAACGGAGGCCACTCAAAAAAATTCAATGAGCATCACATCTCGCGCTGAAGACACTGCCGTCCCGCAAGCCCATGCCAACCAGCGCAGCCAGGACGACGCACCGCTGACAGCGCCACTGGCCGAAAGAGTGTCACTGCCGGGACTGAATGCACAGTTGCAAAGTGCATTTGGCCCACGTGCCCTGCAGACCGGACATCCAGACACTTCTGCTCTCAATTAGGACACTGCATCAAGCCCGCTCGGCAAGTGATAGCGAAATCGGATTGCCCTATACGAACTGGCAATTATCGCAAGCACTCACAAAAGACTAACGTTTCAGCATGGCAGCCCCCGCCATGCCACTCGCGCAGTAATCCCCGCGCGGGCCTACAGGAGAACGAAGATGAAGCCATTCAGTGCCCTGTGCTACGCACTGCTGGTGCTGGTTGCGGCGCTGTCCGCAAGCCAGGCCACTGCGCAGGAAAGCAGTTATGCCAAGAAGACCGTCACCCTGATCGTCCCCTTTGCTCCCGGTGGTTCCGTCGATCTGGTCGGCCGCCTGTTCGCCGACCATCTGAGCCGCACACTCAAGCAGACTGTCGTTGTCGAAAACAAACTGGGCGCCGGTGGCATCATCGGCAGCAATCAGGTGGCCAAGGCAGCGCCTGATGGCTACACCCTCCTGCTCGCCATCGCCTCGACCCATGCCATCCAGCCTGCATACAAGACCGATTTGCCCTACGACGTGATCAAGGACTTCGCGCCGATCAGCCAGTTTGCCCTGGGAGGTATCGGCATCGCCGTGCGCGCCGATTCCCCGTACAAGAACATCCCTGATCTGATCGCAGCCGCCAAGTCCGGGCAGCACCTGACTTACGGCACGGGCGGCAACGGCTCGGGCGGGCATCTCGCCGCAGAGGCGCTGAAGGAACTTGCAGGTGGCATCAAGTTCACGCACGTTCCCTACAAAGGTGGCGCCCCTGCTGTCACCGATCTGATCGGTGGCCAGATCACGGCCGTGTTCACCGACACCACCACGCTCAAGTCGCTGTCTGCAAGCGGCAAGATCCGCGTCATCGCCACCATCGGTGCCAAACGCAGCCGCGCCTTTCCCGACTTGCCGACACTCGCCGAGCAAGGTGTGCCGCTGTCGACAGGCAGCTGGATGGCGCTCTTCGCGCCGGCCAATACGCCAGCAGCGATCATCCGCCAGCTCAATGCGGCAGCCATCTCCTTCATCTCGGCACCGGAGATCACCAGCAAGTTCGATGAGCTGGGCCTGACGCCCAACAAGGGCACACCGGAAGAGCTGCGCAATGCACAGGTGCAGGAAATCGCGCTGTGGAAACGCATCATCAGTAAAGCCGGCATCCAGATCGACTAAGACAGGATCAGACATCATGAGCAAACAACATTCCGATGGTTTCGTCGATGTCGGCGGATTGCGCCTGCATTTTGAAAAATGGGGCACAGGGCCGCGCGTACTGATCGGCCTGCACGGCACCTCACTGCATGGCAAGGTGTGGGAACGCCTTGCTCAAGCCCTGTCCGACGAGTTCACGATCTACGGCCTCGACCAGCGCGGGCATGGCGACTCCGAAGCCGCACCGGCCGGTCAATACACGGTAGATTTCTACGCCACCGATCTGGCACTTTTCATCGATGCCCTGGGGCTGGAACGTGTCGCGTTCGCGGGCTCCTCGCTCGGTTCGCGTGTGGCCCTGGCTTACAGTGCCAGGCATGTAGACCGGGTCGAACGGCTGGCCCTCCTCGATCTGAGTTTCGAGATGCCCAAACATGCCTCCGACGCGATGATCGCGGCCCATATCAGCCGTCCGCGCACCTTCGCCAACTTCGACGAAGCGCTGGTCTTCTCGCGTACCCTGCCACAGCGCAAGCGTTTCAGTGACGAACTGCACATCAGCACCCTCAAGGGTGATCTGCGCCAGAACCCTGATGGCCGCCTGGAATGGCGCTACAACCGCGATGTCGCCATCGAAACCCTGTCGGTCGCCGCACGCGATATGTGGCCCGAGGTGCGCGCCGTCGAAGCGCCCGTGCTGCTGCTGCGCGGTGCCGAAAGCGACGTGCTGGTCGAAAGCACACTGTCGCGTCTGTTGAAAGAATTCCAGCACGCACAGCTGGTCACCATCCCGAACGCCGGCCACTCGATCTGGGGGGACAACCCGATAGCCACCACCGCCGCGCTCAAGCACTTCATCGAAGGCGAAGAGCTTGCCCTGACAAACTGAGCGGCATGCTGCAGGCATCCTGCCTGCAGCGTCCTCGCACCTCTCCAGGATCAGCATGTCCACCACCCGGCTTTCTCCCTTGCTCATCGACCGTCGCCAGCTGCATCACCCACTGGATGCCGAAGCCAGTGCTGAAACAGCGTTGATCCATGCCGACCACGGCATGCGCGAAGCGTTCGGCACCCCCAATCCACCGGTGTTCCGCACGTCGACCGTGCTGTTCGAGACGCAGGCCGACTTCGAGCACGCCCACCACGAGCAAGACCACGCTTTCGTGTACGGCCGCGTCGGCTCGCCGACCAGCTGGGCGCTGGAAGATGCCTTGCGCGCGATCTCCGGGGCCGAGCTGGCGGTACTGGCGCCGTCCGGCCTCGCCGCGATCCACGTCGCGCTGGCCAGTGTGCTCGGCACCGGCGAGCACGTGCTCGTCACCGCGGGCGTGTATTCACCGACCGAACGCCTGTGCCGCGAAACGCTCAGCCGCTTCGGCATCCGCCACAGCATCGTCGATGGCTTGTCGCTGCCAGCCATCGAAGCCGCGTTGCAGCCCGACACGCGGGCCCTCTACGTCGAGAGCCCGGCGTCCAACACGCTGGAAGTGCCCGATCTGCAAGCCATCATTGCACTGGCCCGCGCACGCGGCATCGCCGTGCTCAGTGATGACACCTGGGCCACGCCGCTGTATGCGCGCAGCCTGGAATTCGGTGCCGACTTCTCGATCCATGCGGCCACCAAGTACATCGTCGGGCATTCCGATGCCATGGCCGGCGTGGTCCTCGCCCAGGGGCCGCACGCAGCGCGCTTGCTGCAGACGGCGCGCAACTTCGGCCTGTGTCTGGCGCCCGACGAAGCCTACCTCGCACTGCGCGGCCTGCGTACCCTGCCGGTGCGTCTGCGCCAGCAAGGCGAAAGCGCATTGGCGCTGGCTGCATGGCTGGCGCAGCAACCACAAGTGCATGCCGTGCTGCATCCGGCCTTGCCGGGTAATCCGCATCATGCCAATTGGCAGCGCAACTTCCGTGGCAGCAGCGGCCTGTTCTCCTTCGTGCTGCGCGCCGACAAGGACAAGGCCAGTGCCTTCGCAAGCGCCTTGCGCTACTTCGCTGTCGGTGCCAGCTGGGGCGGTTACGAGAGCCTGGTCCGCGTCTATCCGCCTGCCTCGGCCCCCATACCCGAGGAAGGCCCGGCCAGCCTCGTGCGCCTCTCCATCGGCCTCGAAAATCCCGACGATCTGCGCGCTGATCTGCAGCAGGCTTTCACACAAACATTCGGATGACATCACGATGATCACGGAACGCAATCCCGCCAGCGTCCAGGCCCCACTCGGCCCTTACGCACAAGGCCTCGAAGCCACGCCTCCGGCACGCTGGCTGTTTCTCTCCGGCCAGACACCTGCACGCCCGGACGGCAGCATTCCCGCCGATTTTTCAGAACAGGCCGAACTGGTGTGGGCGCGCATCCTTGCCGTTCTCGATGATGCGGGCATGAACGCTGCGCATATCGTGCAGATCCGCAGCTACCTCACCGATCGCCAGCATGTGCCGGCCTACTCGGCGATCAAGCGGCGCATCCTGGAAGCGGCGGCCCCTGCAGCCAACCCGGCTTCGGTCGGCCTCATCGTCGCCGGTCTGTTCAATCCGGCCTACCTGCTGGAAGTTGAAGTCACCGCGCTGGCCTACGACAATCTGCCCGACGGAGCCTGAACCATGCCATCCCCCACCCACTCTTTTGCCGAGCCCCGCATTGCCTTCGCCGAGGTTCGTGGTCTGCGCCTGGAATACCTGGAATGGGGCGAAGGTAAGGAAGTACTGATCTGCCTGCATGGCACCTCGATGCACGCCTGGGCCTGGAGCCATCTGGCCAGCGCCCTGCTCGACCGCTACCGCGTGATCGCGCTCAACCTGCGCGGCCATGGCGAATCGGACCGCCCGGCCGAGGGCTACGCGATCCGCGATTACCGCGATGACGTGATCGCCTTCGCCAAGGCACTTGGCATTGAACACTATGTGCTGGCCGGCAGCTCGCTCGGTACCCAGGTCGCGATCGCCGTGGCAGCTGCAGCACCGCAACAGGTTCGGGGCCTGCTGCTCTCCGACCCCAGTTGCACCATCACGCAAGCCTCCATCGACCGCTATGTGCCGCTGCACAAGTCACGCCCGCGTCGTTTCGCGACCTTCGAGGAAGCACGTGCCTATGCGCGTGCCCTGCCACAGCGCAGCGGCTTGTCCGAGATGATGCATGCCGTCACCGAGCGAGGTGACTTCCACCAGCTCGCCGACGGCCAATGGGAATGGCGTTATGATCTGTCGGCGATCCTGCAGACCTTCGATGGCCTGCGCGTCGACCAGTGGGACGAAGTGCGTGCCACGCGTTGCCCGGTGCTGATCCTGCGCGGCGAACGCTCACATGTGCTGAGCCCGGAGAACGCACAACGCCTCAAAGATACTTTTCCGTTTGCCGAACTGATCGAAGTCCGCAACAGCAGTCACACCATCTGGGGCGACCAGCCCGAACTGCTCGCCCAGCTGGCGCGTATCTTTCTTGCCTTTGCACCACGCCCATGAAGATCAAACACCAACAAGACTTTTTCTCCGGCCTGCTGTTCATCGTCTTCGGCCTCGGCGCGCTGTATATCGCCTCGCATTACAAACTCGGCAGTGCCGCGAAGATGGGGGCCGGCTATTTCCCTGTCGTATTGGCCCTGCTGCTCTCGGGCATCGGCATCGTCTTGTTGTTACGCGCCCTGCGTGGTGCGCCAGATGCCGCCAACATGGGCCGCATCAACTGGCGCGTTGCCGGACTCATCATCGGCGGCGTAGTGGGCTTCGGCCTGGCCTATCGTTACCTGGGCCTGATCGCCGCCATCTGCGTGCTGGTCTTCATCAGCTCGCGTGCCGACGCAGAATTCAGCTGGCGCGGCACATTCACCAATGCCGCCGTGCTGAGTCTGGCCTGCTGGCTGCTGTTCGTCGTGTTGCTGAAACTTCCGCTGGATGTGCTGCCCGCTTTCCTGACCAAGGGTTGAGAATCACCATGGACCTCGTCACCAATCTGCTCCTCGGTCTGAACACCGCCGTCACGCCGCTCAACCTGCTCTATGCCCTCTTCGGTTGCATGCTCGGCACAGCCATCGGCGTGTTGCCCGGCATCGGCCCGGTGGCGACCATCGCCATGCTGCTGCCGGCAACCTTCTCGCTCGACCCGACCGCCGCGCTGATCATGCTCGCCGGCATCTACTACGGCGCGCAGTACGGCGGCTCGACCACCGCCATCCTGGTGAATCTGCCCGGCGAAGTCGCCTCGGTCGTCACCTGCATCGATGGCTACAAGATGGCGCAGAAGGGCCGCGCAGGCGCGGCCCTGTCAGCGGCAGCCATCGGCTCCTTCTTCGCCGGCTCGGTCGCCACCCTGTTTATCGCTGCGGCAGCGCCTTTGCTCGCAGAAGTCGCCTTCAAGTTCGGCCCAGCCGAGTACTTCGCGCTGATGGTGCTGGGCTTGCTCGGCGCCGTGGTGCTGGCCAATGGTTCGCTGCTCAAAGCCATTGGCATGATCGTGCTGGGCCTGCTGATCGGCATGATCGGCACCGACGTGAATTCCGGTGCCGAGCGCTTCACCTTCGGCATCCCGGAGCTGGCCGACGGGCTCAACTTCGTTGGCCTCGGCATGGGCCTTTTCGCATTCTCCGAAACCATCCTCAATCTCGAAAAGCACCACAGCGAACGCCGCATCTTCACCGGCCAGGTCGGCAGTCTGCTGATGAACAAACACGAGTTCCGCGATGCCGCGCCCGCCATGCTGCGCGGGACCCTGCTCGGCTCGCTGCTCGGCGTACTGCCCGGCGGCGGCGCCCTGCTCGCGTCCTTTGCCTCCTACACGCTGGAGAAGAAGATCGCACGCAACCCCAGCGAGTTCGGCGAAGGCGCCATCCAGGGTGTGGCCGGCCCCGAGTCCGCCAACAACGCCGGCGCGCAGACCTCGTTCATCCCGCTGCTGACCCTGGGCCTGCCCTCGAATGCGGTGATGGCAATGATGATCGGCGCGATGACCCTCCACAACATCCAGCCCGGCCCGCAGGTAATGACCAGCAACCCCAGCCTGTTCTGGGGCCTCATCGTCTCAATGTGGGTCGGCAACGTCATGCTGCTGGTGCTCAACCTGCCGATGATAGGCATCTGGATCCGCCTGCTCTCCATCCCCTATCGCTTCCTCTACCCGGCGATCCTCGTCTTCTGCTGCATCGGCGCCTACACCATCAACACCAATGTCTTCGACGTATGGGTCACGGCCATCTTCGGCATCGCCGGATATGCCTTCGTCAAGCTCGGCTGCGAGCCCGCACCGCTCGCACTGGGCTTCATCCTCGGCCCCCTGATGGAAGAAAACCTGCGCCGAGCCCTGTTGCTGTCGCAGGGTGATCCGAGCATCTTCTTCACGCGCCCACTGTCCGCAACCCTGCTTGCCATCGCAGCAATCCTGGTTTTGCTGGTGCTGTTGCCAGGCATCAAGAAAAAACGCGAAGAGGTGTTTGTAGAAGAGGAGTGATGCGCCTCGCATCCCGACAGGCACGCCAGGCATTTTGTGGGCGGACTGTTCGGCAGGGAAGTCACCGGGGGGGCTTGAATTTTTAGGCTCGAACTTTCTGAGCTGCCTATTCGGCAGTGAAGCGGCTGGCGCTTGAACTCGAATGCCTGCCGATTTTCTGAGCTGCCTATTCGGCAGTGAGGCAGTCTTCCTGAGCAGCCGGACAGGCAGTAAATATCCCCCGGCAAAGCCGGGGGCTTTAGTTTGTTAGCCCCTCAAAGGGGCAGCTACATGCGCCGCCTGAAGGCGGCCGTCACATACCCAACTTCAGTTGGTCGTAATGCTCGTCTTCCTTTTCTTGGTGCCGGATGTAGGCCCGAACCATCTCCTCGTCCAGTCCCACCGTTGAGACAAAATACCCTCTGGCCCAGAAGCTTTCACCCCCAAAGTTCCTGCTTCGACCGTTGAACCGACGCGCAATCGAGATTGCGCTTTTCCCCTTGATGTAGCCCACCACATTCGCCACCGAATATTTCGGTGGAATGCTGATGCACATGTGAATGTGGTCACTCATCAAGTGCCCTTCCAGAATCCTGCACTCCTTCTGCCCCGCCAACTCGTGCAGTACCTCACCGAGGTGTTTGCGAATCGCCCCAAAAATCAGTTTCTTCCTCTTTTTCGGTATGAACACCACGTGATACTTGCAGTCCCACGTCGTATGGCTAAGGCTCTGATAATCTTGCATTGGAAACTCCTATCTCTTGGTCGAGACAGAAGCTTCTAGGTCACCGTGTCACACGGTCAAACCTGGCGAGTCCCCCGGCAAAGCCGGGGGATTACCGAGTTTATTTATTTTCTGAGCTGCCTATTCGGCAGTGAAGAAGCTTCAGGCGCGAGAGGCGAGTAACCCGAAGTTTCTGAGCTGCCTATTCGGCAGTGAAGCGCACCAGCTCAACTAGGCTATCGCGCTGAGTTTTCTGAGCTGCCTATTCGGCAGTGAAGGCCAGCTGCGCTTTACTCTTGAGTCCCTTAACTTTCTGAGCTGCCTATTCGGCAGTGAAGAGGAAAGATAAAGATCATCCCGATTGGGGATCATTTCTGAGCTGCCTATTCGGCAGTGAAGGTCCGCAAACACCGCAATGGTCCGCTCGGCATTTTCTGAGCTGCCTATTCGGCAGTGAAGCTTCGAGAGGGCATCGCAGCCTTCTTTCTGGCTGTTTCTGAGCTGCCTATTCGGCAGTGAAGGCGAAGCCGGCGCGCTCGGCTGCGGCGCGGGCTTTCTGAGCTGCCTATTCGGCAGTGAAGTCGCTGCATCCGTTTGCTGGATGAAGAGCTTGTTTCTGAGCTGCCTATTCGGCAGTGAAGCCATAGTTTGGAACTGTGCAGGGTTTGCTCATTTTCTGAGCTGCCTATTCGGCAGTGAAGTACCAGCGTAATGGGCTGCCCCTTCAACTCCTTTTCTGAGCTGCCTATTCGGCAGTGAAGGACACAAGTCAACCGGGAAATGTTGCGATTAGTTTCTGAGCTGCCTATTCGGCAGTGAAGCTCGTCAATCCGCTTCAAAACTGTGCGCGGTATTTCTGAGCTGCCTATTCGGCAGTGAATCCATTGTTCCGGACGCCTTGAACGCGCCTTCCTTTCTGAGCTGCCTATTCGGCAGTGAAGAAGGTGCGCTCGGGCGCGGCATCCCACAGCTTTTTCTGAGCTGCCTATTCGGCAGTGAAGGAAAACCCTGCATGCACGCGGGCAGATCTGCGTTTCTGAGCTGCCTATTCGGCAGTGAAGAAGTGCCGCCGAACCAATCGCTCAACGCGACCTTTCTGAGCTGCCTATTCGGCAGTGAAGATCGAAGGTGCTCCAGTGGTGCAGCAGGGTCATTTCTGAGCTGCCTATTCGGCAGTGAAGACATGGCGACTTCTGGCGGTAAGGCGGGGATCTTTCTGAGCTGCCTATTCGGCAGTGAAGGCGGTTCCAATTGCTGTTTTTGTCGCCAAGCTTTTCTGAGCTGCCTATTCGGCAGTGAAGATTACTCGGTGCGACTTGGCTCATGATGATTTCTTTCTGAGCTGCCTATTCGGCAGTGAAGTCTGGCAGCAGCATCCTATGGCTGGGAACAACTTTCTGAGCTGCCTATTCGGCAGTGAAGGTGTTTCGCAGGCTGGGCAGCAGTTGCCGTTTTTTCTGAGCTGCCTATTCGGCAGTGAAGAAACAGATCCGGGCGAGCCTTTGCGGCCTCCTTTTCTGAGCTGCCTATTCGGCAGTGAAGCACAAGAGCAGTGGAAGGTCCTTTTAGTCTCTTTTCTGAGCTGCCTATTCGGCAGTGAAGGCCGGCTGTACCTCCTTAACGCTTCACCAGCATTTCTGAGCTGCCTATTCGGCAGTGAAGAGCGATTGACCACAGCCCGGCGAATAGCAGGCTTTCTGAGCTGCCTATTCGGCAGTGAAGGTGGGTGATTCAGAGCAGGACTTGATTGATTTTTTCTGAGCTGCCTATTCGGCAGTGAAGGGCATCTGTCCTCGCCGGCCGTTCGTGGCTATTTTCTGAGCTGCCTATTCGGCAGTGAAGGAAGATCCGCATCTCTGACAAGAAGGGCGCGCTTTTCTGAGCTGCCTATTCGGCAGTGAAGTCTGGACGGATGAAATGGTTGCAGCCTGGTCGTTTCTGAGCTGCCTATTCGGCAGTGAAGGCAGCTTGCCGTCCATTCGCGGCACAATCTCATTTCTGAGCTGCCTATTCGGCAGTGAAGAACCAGCACGGCTTTTTCCATCGGCACCACCATTTCTGAGCTGCCTATTCGGCAGTGAAGCATGCGATGCGCTTCTTCGATGATCAGAAGATTTTCTGAGCTGCCTATTCGGCAGTGAAGAACATGGAATCCTCCTGGTCTTCATGGGCGGTTTTCTGAGCTGCCTATTCGGCAGTGAAGTCGGTGGATGTGTTCGAGCTGGGGCGCGACATTTTTCTGAGCTGCCTATTCGGCAGTGAAGGCCTGGATGAAGCGGCCATTCTGCGCGGATTCTTTCTGAGCTGCCTATTCGGCAGTGAAGGCCAGAATGTCGTCAGGGTGATTTGCTCGGGATTTCTGAGCTGCCTATTCGGCAGTGAAGCGATTCGTGGAAGATCGATGACTTGCGAGGCATTTCTGAGCTGCCTATTCGGCAGTGAAGACGAAGCCGTACCCGCAGATGTAACTTCATCATTTCTGAGCTGCCTATTCGGCAGTGAAGTTGCGTCGTTGCCATCAAGCAGCATCGGGCTCTTTTCTGAGCTGCCTATTCGGCAGTGAAGAGAGAGCGTTACCCCCATTAGCGATGTGTGTTTTTCTGAGCTGCCTATTCGGCAGTGAAGTAGGATCTTGCTGGCGCCCGATACGATGCCTTTTTCTGAGCTGCCTATTCGGCAGTGAAGTTTACGGCTTATACAAACGACTGGATTCCGGCTTTCTGAGCTGCCTATTCGGCAGTGAAGGGCCGATACGCTACCTTCCCCAGCTTGCGAAATTTCTGAGCTGCCTATTCGGCAGTGAAGGGGCTTTATATCTCGCGCACGGATGGCGATCTTTTCTGAGCTGCCTATTCGGCAGTGAAGCGTCGGACGTGTAAAGCGGCTTTATGCCCGCTTTTCTGAGCTGCCTATTCGGCAGTGAAGTCTTCTTCGGAGGTGTAGTCGCGGTTTTCAGCTTTCTGAGCTGCCTATTCGGCAGTGAAGCGATCCCGCTATTAGCAAATGGGGCACTATGGTTTCTGAGCTGCCTATTCGGCAGTGAAGAAAACTAGACTGGGAGTGCCCGGAAACTCTCTTTTCTGAGCTGCCTATTCGGCAGTGAAGACTTCTTGCACACAGGCTCCTTCGCAACCACTTTTCTGAGCTGCCTATTCGGCAGTGAAGGTGCCGTGCGTTTTGGAACAGTTCCCATTGTATTTCTGAGCTGCCTATTCGGCAGTGAAGTTGCACCATCTCGCTAAGTCACACAACCCGGATTTCTGAGCTGCCTATTCGGCAGTGAAGTCCTCGGCGATACATGGGGTCTCGTTTGCCATTTTCTGAGCTGCCTATTCGGCAGTGAAGATCCCGGGCGAGTCGTACAGCATCGATAATCATTTCTGAGCTGCCTATTCGGCAGTGAAGACGGCAAGACAAAATAAATATTGATTTCGCTATTTCTGAGCTGCCTATTCGGCAGTGAAGAGCGAAGATCTCGGTCCTTTCCTTTTACGCACTTTTCTGAGCTGCCTATTCGGCAGTGAAGCGGGTGGCCGTCCTCCACAAGTCGAGCATGTATTTCTGAGCTGCCTATTCGGCAGTGAAGAATTAAAATACCAGATTTTTACCGGATCAAACTTTTCTGAGCTGCCTATTCGGCAGTGAAGTCTCTGGCGAGCAAATGCCGGAAAGCGTTCTCTTTCTGAGCTGCCTATTCGGCAGTGAAGTGAACATGTTGACCGCGCATATTGCCTTCATTTTTCTGAGCTGCCTATTCGGCAGTGAAGACATCAATGGTGGCATTTGCCGAGCATGAATATTTCTGAGCTGCCTATTCGGCAGTGAAGGGGTAATCAAATAGAGCCCTGTGCGTGTAGTGTTTCTGAGCTGCCTATTCGGCAGTGAAGACATCTATCACGATGCCCTGGGCGCGGTGAAATTTCTGAGCTGCCTATTCGGCAGTGAAGTAGGAGCATACCTGCGAAAAAGCCCGATGCTCCGGGCTTTGTAGCGGTTTTTTCCGGCAGAACCCTTTTTTGGAGGGCTTCTGCAAGCCCTTGTTTTTCAAGGGCCTGCGTGGAGCGTCCGGAAAAGGGTCAGAACCACGGGATGGTGGCAGTGTTGCTCAGGCCGTAGGCGTTAAAGCTTCCGCAGACAGCGTCCGGATAACAAGGAAGATGCTCTACGAACAAGCGGAAGTTCTGCCCCGTGCTTTGGCTGCGCAGGCTCAGATACGGTAGATCAAGCTTCTGCTCAACCGTGTCCGGAATGCGTTCGCGCGCTTCCGCTTCGGTCCAGCCATGACGCTTGATCTGGCGACGGCGGATGCGCTCGGCATTGCTCTGTGCCTGGACACGCCGCACGACGCGATGTTTTGCACCAGCAGGTACTGGCAGCACGCCGCTTGCTGTCACGTGGTCTGCCATGCCGGTGAGCCAACCCATCTGCATCAATTGCTGCAGACGCGGCAAGCTGCCATGCAGGCGCAGGGTGTCGCCCAGCCCTCCCCTTGCCTTGTGATGCGGGAAGCTCACGCCGATGTCTTCCGCCTGCAGCGCAACCAGGGCGCGATGCAGCTTGGTGGCAAGCGCGTTGAGCAATTGCGGCACCGGGAACTCCGGGTCTGGCCGTAGCCGCAGATCGATGTAGTGGTCCATCTCAGTTGGCCTCGCCGAACACGCCGCCCCGGATCAGCACGGCGATGACAAAGTGCTGGTCGTCCGGATTGGCGGGCGCCCTGCCCTTGAGCACCCAGTTGTCGAGCAGGTTGTAGAAGTCGACCTTGTCCTTGGGCTGGCGGTAAGCCTTGCCCTGGGTGGTGACCGATCCGTAGGGTTCGACGGCAATCGGGCCGAGTTCGCCCGCATCGGGATACCAGGTGTCGATGGTGCGCAGGGCGTTGCCGACTTTCTGCGAGTGGATGCCGGCAACCTTGTTCACGTGGTAGAGCGTCTTGCTCTTGTCGCCCCGGCCCCGGTCGAGAATCAGCTCCTGCGAGGGGAAGACTTCCTGCCCGGCGCCCAGGCGCACGAAGGCGGTGACTTCCAGCAGCACATGGGCCTCGCCGGCCAGACCACTGGCGATCAGCGCGGCCAGCTCATCCAGCGCCGTGCTCCCGGCCGCGAAGTCGCGCAAGGACAAGGCCAGTGCATCGAAAGTCAAGCTCTGCGCGGCTTGCCCGTCTTGCAGGCGGCGGATCTGCACTTCCACCTGCTCGGCGCCGATGCGGTTGCGCCACAGGAAGCGGCCATTGGCGAGATTGCTCGCGTAGCGGCGGGCGAGTTCGCCAAAGCCATGCTGCTGCACATAGCCCGCGACGGTGGCTTGCAGGGCTTTCTGGTAATCAGCGTCGTTGCAGGCGGAAGGCTTGCCGGTGCCGGCGAGCACACGCAGGGTGAAGCGCACGCGCAGGGTGTCGGCCTCGGCTGGCAGCGCAGCAACATCGACGGTCTGCAGGTTGGGGCTTTCAATGGCGGCATCGAGCTTGGCGGGGTCTTGATCCTTGGTCTTGAGGCGGTTGGAAATCGTGCCGCGCACAGATTTCTCGGCAATGCCAATGGCTTGCCATGCGGCAGCCTGATCGCGCTCGCTCCATTTGCCGGCGTGGAAGAGCGCGTCGGAAGGATCGAGCTTGCGTTCGAAGGCGAGGACAGAAGCGGTCTTGAGAGTAGTGGTTTCAGCCATGATGGATGTCTCCTGGATTCAGTTCGTGGAAGTGGATTCAGACAGGGATTCGGCAACGGGCTTGAGCGCAGCGGCATAGTCATTGCGCACGCGGTAGTGGCCGGCTTCAACATCGGTGTCGGCGTACCAGAGGAGTTGTTGCGGCGATTGCAAGCGATGCGGGGCCAGCCATTCGCCAATTGAGTAAAGGCTTTCGACGAAGCGGAAAGGCGTGGTCGCATCGCGGGCATTGGCAACGGCGCCCGGCGGATACAAGCCAGAGAGCGCGCCATACCCCACCGGAATCGGCACCAGCCAGCCCTCGCGGTCGGTCTGCCAGACGATCTCGGTTTTCTTTACCGCCTGGGTTTCCGGGTCCAGCGTTTCCTTGCGTACGGATCGCCAGTTGAAACGCGAGAGATCCAGCCAGGCCTCCAGCGCGGTGGCGTCCGGTTGCGTGTTGCGCAGTTCGCTCAGGCGTTTGGCAAGCAGGTCGTCACGGCTGACCAGGGCGAAACCGGGCAGCCAGCGGCGACGCAGTTGGCGGAACTGTTAAGACGCTGCCGCCCGCCACACGCATCTGCTCAAGGGTATCGGCCACGGTTTTGGCGCAGGCGCGATGCACTTCGTCCGATTCTGCAAGGATCGGGCTTTCGGCGTTGATGCCGAACACGAGCGTGAGTTCAAGGTGAATGCGGCCTTCCTCGACGATAGCGGCAGTGCTGCCATCCTTGTCCACCGGATTGCGGGTGAGGCGGAAGGCGCGTGTGAAGCCGCCCTCGGTGGTCTGCTCTTCATGCTGATGGCAAATCACACCCACACCGTCGAAGGCAATCTCGAACTGCGGATGCTGTTCGACCAGTTTGCGCTCCAATGCCCACATCAGCCCGAGAATGGCGCTCATGGCGGGAAAGCCATGGGTGAGCGGACTGGAGATGGCATTGGCGTTCTGGATGCGCAGATGCGGCAGGATGAGCAGTGCGGGCGTTTTGAGGTGCGTGTTCATTTGCCCTCCCGCGTTGGAATGTAGGTCGGCGCTTCCAGCCTACGGCGGATCGTGTGCAGACGACCTGCCCAGGTGGCACGACGTGCTTCAGAATCTTCAGGAGGTTCATCCAGCAACAGCTCCTTTATCCACTCTCGCGCTTCGATTTCGCCCAGCGGCAGACGCCTATCGAGCTGGCTGTTGAGCCAGTTACCGAAGCGTTTGCCAATTGCGGCAGGCCAATCCATCCATTCCCAATCCGAACGAAAATCTGCGTCTTCCTCCGCGCGGTATGGGTCCAGCCAAAGCTGTTCCTCGCGGACCAGCTCGCAATCCTCGTCCAGCGTCCAGCTTTGCGGCAGCGCCTGCTGCAGTTCGGCTGCAAAGCTCACCAGCTCGTCGAGCAGCTCGTCGATGTAGGCATCGCGCTGATTGCGTGTCTCCATCGTAGGCGGTGGGTCGCTTTCGAGAAAGCTGCGCAGCTCGCGGACAGTCTTGCGGACCGATGGACTGCGTCCGAAACGCGGAAAGACCGAATCCGTGTTCAAGGGAGCGAGGATGCCGCGCGACTTCCACTGTGGCGGCAGCGAGCCGAGCAGGTAGTTATTGCCGCCGCGTTCGCTGTTGAGCTGGCTGATGTTCTGCGGTTTGGTGCCGCCAAGTTTCTGGACCGCCAGTGAAGGGTATTCCGCGTAGCCCTGTGGATGCTCGGCATGGTCTCGCCGGGCCTGACGCGCATCCTTTGCGGCTTCGCCGAATCGATCTTCGTTGAGCGTCTGGAACACGCGATGAGCCAGCGAACTGGCATAAAGCGGCGCCAGCAAGTGGTAATTCGCGTCATCCGCCGGGTCCGCGTCATCACTGGCCAACCAGTAGAGCTGTTTGGCTCGCGTGTGGCTGGCAGCGGTACCACGCGCTTGTACCAGGGCACAGAAGGCTTCAGCCCAGGTGGCGGCTTCTGCAGCATCATCACTCAGCCCAGCGAGTGCGTCAGGGTCATCCGCCAGCAGGACATCGAGCAAGCTCATGCCGTCGAGCTTCAGCTTGAGCAGTTTGTAGACATCCAGCGCGGCGGCGTTGCCGACCACGTCTGCCGCGAAATCTGCGCCGAGCACATGGCTGCCCACTTCGTCGTACGAAAACAAGGCAGCGGGTGCGCAGTACAGATTGCTGCCGCGTGCGTCGGGATGGAGGGGTTTGAGGGAGTGGGTCACGGCCTGAATCTGGCCTACCCGCCGGGCCGCATCGGCCAGCCAGGTGCGGCGTTCGTACTGTGCCGCGAGTGCTGCAAACTTCGGATCGTCGTCCGGCAGCTTGTCGCGCTTGGCATCGAGGCGTTCCTTGAGGAAAGCTTCGATGAGGGCGCGGAAGGCTGCACGGCGCGCTTGTGATGGATCGTTCAAGTCATGCCCTCCCAGGTCAATTGATTGGCGGACTTTCTGAATGGCATGTGCCATCCCGCTGGGATACTGACATGACCGGATCAAGTGATGTATTGCCGGTGAACAGGCATACTCGTTTAAAAGAGTACGCATACCCTTCTGGGCATAGAGACTATCGAAGCGCTTCGAGCCCCAACTCCCTCGGATGCCTGAACGCGCTTGCCACGCGGTCGATCTGCTCGCCCGGCACCCCCAGCTCCTCGAAGCGCTGTTTCCATTCGCGCACCACAGCCGCGATGTGCTGCACGATTCCGCTTGCCTGTGTTCGGGTGAGGGCGAATACGCCGTGCTGGCTCATGGCGTTGGGCAGGGTGGCAAGGCGTCCTTGCTTGCCGACGCCCAGATGCAGATGGCGCTCTTGGGCGAGGCTGGGCGTCGGGAGCACGTCGTAGAGCGGCGAGAGGCGCAGGCCGCCGATGGCGGGGTCGAACAGGAAGCCGTGGTTGCGCAGGTGGTCGTCGTTGTTATGGACGAGGATGTTGAACACCATGCGCGCAAAGAGCTGGTGCTGGTCGGCGCGGATCGCCGCTGCCGCGCCGTGGGTGGCGATGGCGTGCGAGAGATCCGCATAGCTCATGTGCGGCGAATCGGCCTCGTGGCAGGCCAGGAGTGTCAGCGCGGAGAGAAAATGGCGGCGCGCATAACCGCCGGGCACGGACTCACGGTCGAATCGCTCGATGAGCAGCACAGGCCGCGTCGGGCTGAGCCATTCCAGGCGCAAGGCAGGCACTTGCAAGCCGGCGCTGCGTGCGAGTTCGAGCGTGGCGTATTCGATCAGCGGAATGCTGAACGGATCAGTCGGCAGCGCGAATTTGGCGAGCCACTGGCGGCCATCGGCTTCGACCACAGCCTTGGGGCGTGCACCACCCATACTGCTGCCGGCATCGAAAATGCTGGTCAGCCGTGCGGGAATCTGTTCCCCCAGATCGATGCGTTCGGCCGCTTCCTGCAGATAGGCGAGATCCAGCACCTGGGCCAGCGGGCCGGGTGCGGCGACGGAATCGGGCGCGACGCGGAAATCGAGCGCACCGGTGCGATTGCTACCGGCATGACGCAGGTATTCGGATTCGGGCAGCGGGCCGGTTTTGCGTAGCTTGTTTTCGATGACGCGGCGCCCCCAGCGGTCTGGCGCCGCATCACGGATCACGCCGAATTCGGCGAGTGGGCCGTAGCGCCCCACAGGAGGCGTGCGCACAGCATCAACGCCCGGCCCGGGCAGCGTCAGGGTGAGTGGATCGAGCGCCAGGCAATGCTTGCGCTCGGCATAACGACGACCGTAGCGGAAGCGCGATTGCTGGGTGTCAGCCCCCTGCTCCAGCAATTCAAGCAGGCCGGCGGGTACCGCTTCGGTCTGGCCCGGCAAGTGGATGAAGACGGCAAATTCGCTGAGTTTAGAAGTCATAGCGGGAGTCTTCATCGGCAGATTTGCGCACGCGGCGCGGCGCTTTCCGGGCACGCAGGGCTTCGCCCAGGGCATCGGCCTGCGGCGCGGTGGTGGCCAGCCAGGCCTCCAGCAGCTGGAATTGGGCCAGCGCAGTGATCCAGGTGCCGATGGCAACCGAGGGCTCGCCGGCCTCCAGACGCTTGTAGGTGGCGGGCGAGACCAGGCTACGTGCTGCCGCTTCGGCGATGGTCCAGCCACGAGCCTGGCGCGCAGCGCGCAGATTGCGGCCCAGTGTGCGCAAGGGTTCGATGAGCAGGGTCGGCAAGGCAGCGCTGGCTTGTTTCTTCATGGCTCGTAAAGTAGCTTTAATACAAGTTAGTGGCTTATTTATGAGCCAATATAGCTTCAGAAAGCTTATAAGCCAAGTAGCAGGCAGTCAGCGCTTGGCGGTGAGTCCCAGCGCGGGATGGAAGCTCCAGCCCTGCTCGCTCTTCGGCACATGCAGGCAGCCGTAACGGCGGGCACATTGCGCCAGCGGCATGTCCAGTGTTTCGGCGAGCTGGCGCAGTTCGTTCATGTAATCGAGTACGCCCCAGGCTGCGATCTGCTGGCCCTGCACGAGCAAGCGCTGTACATCGGCTTCCACCAACAGCTCGCCACGGCCCGTCACGCCGACCAATTCATTCTTGTCGCGGACTCGCTTGAGGCGGTAGTCCTCGCCGTCTTCGTCAGGCATCAGCACGAGTTCGACTTCGGGCACGTCGTCGTCGCGGAAGGGCTGTCGCTGCGAGAGCACGGCAGTGAGATGCAGGTGCGCGCGTGACCAGATGCTGCTGGCGTTGAGCGGGCGGGTGTCGACCTGTTTACTCCAGCGTGCCCGCGCTGCCGGTTTGCTTTCTGCTTCGGCCGGGAGCATCAGTTCGCGCAAACGGGTGTGTTCAAGGTCGACGAGATTCTCCTTGGGGCGGCGTGCGGACGCTGGCCGTTCCTGGATGCGCGGGCGGGCGTCCGGGCTGGTGTATTCGTCGGCATGCAAGAGGCTCGCGAGATCATGTGAATCGAGCAGGTATTCGGTGTCTTCGAAACCGGGTTTGCAGAATGCGGGCTCGCCTGGTTTCTCGAAATGGCGCAGATTGGTTGTGAGCAACGCGATGTTTGCCTGCGTGCAGAGGCCGCTGCGATGGCGTCGGACGCGGCCAGCCAGCTGGATCAACGAGCGCATCGACGAAGGTTCGACGATGGCCCAGTCGTAATCGTGATCGCGGCCGACTTCGGTAACCGGGCTACCGAGCACGATGAAAAGCTGATCCGGCGCTGCGTGAGCATCGAGTCGCTCGCGGATATCAGGTAGCGTGAAGACAGCGTCAGGCATGTGGCGGGTGAGTGCGGCATCGAGTCGTGCCTCGATGGCCGAGCGCAGGAGCAACGGATATTGGGCGTGGTAGACGCAGAGATGGACTTGGTAGCCGACCGGAAAGCCTTGCGCGTAAAGCGCATGCGCCACTTCGATGAGTGGCCGGATGTTGGCCATGCGCACGAGGCCAAAGCTCACACGCTTGCCGCTCGCGGGGTCGATGCTGTGATGCAGGGCATGCAACGCGAGTGCTTGCTCACGCACGAGGCCGGCAAAGTTTTCGATGGCCTTGCTCTTGCTCGTGCTGAAAGGCACAAGCCGGGCAAGGCGACGTGCTTGTTCGGTGCTTTCTTTGCCAAGTCGGTCATGGCGAGTGCTGGCGAAGCCGAGGTGGGCGGACTCGAAAGCGGCGCCGTCCGGACAGGCTCTGGCTTGCGTGCCGAACTCGTCGAACCAGGCGCAGGTGACTTCGGGCTGGAGGCCGGGCCGCTCGCCGCGATGGCGCTGGAAGATTTCACGCCCGGCGCGATAGGCGAGGAACATGCCCTGCACGATGGCGGGCGGCAAGGTAGCGGATGAGAGCAGCACGCGACTGCCGAGCAGCCCCGCCCAATGCACGAGGCGGGTGAGTGCGGGCAGGTCGTCGAGATCGAAGTCATCGAGTTCGTCGAGCACCAGGTCGCTGCTCATGAGGCGCAGCATCGGTACGATCTGGTGACCACCGCGCTGGCTTTCGGTGGCGGGCACCAGATGGTCGACCGTACACACGAGGATGGGCGCGGCGAGCAAGGCGCGGATGCGTGGATCTTGGCTGAGCCGGGCGAGCACGGGAAACTCGGTGTTGCCCTCAAAGAGCACACCGCCTTCGCCAAAGTCTTCATCTTCGGGCAGGGCTTGGGCAGATTCGGATCCTGCTTGGGCGGCAAGCCGGGTGTGCAGTTCGAAGAGTTCTCGGCTGGCGCCACCGCCCACGCGGATCGCCAGTTCATCTTCGCCGAGTGAGAGGCGCTCGCGCAATGCATGTCCGGTCTGCAGGGTCAGGGTACGCAAGCCCAGCGCGATGACGCAGCGCAACCCGCGTTGTGGCTCGGCCAGCGCATTCATGATGCGCGCGTTGGCAAGCGTCTTGCCGCAGCCGGTGGAGGCGAGATTGACACCGAAGAAACCATGGCGCAACGAGGCTTCACGCACGCTGGTGACGGTGTCGGCGGCCTTGTTCTGCCACTGGAAGCTGCCGGTGCTGCGCTGGCGCAGCCCTTTGTGGCGGGCCAGGCTGGGCAGGTTGCGTGCGAGCTCAGGCAGTGCGCGGATGACGAGGCTGGCATGGCGCTCTACCCCCAGCAGATGTTCGTCCAGACCCTGGTTGATCCGCACTGGCAGGCTGTCGCGCAAGGTGTTGGCGCCGAGCGGATAATCCGCTTCGCCTTCGACACGATCCTCCTTGCGCGTGAGGCTCGAATAATGGTGATCGGCCAGCATCAGACCGAGGCGGGCGACATGCATGACATAGGGATCACCCAGCCAGCCTTCCGCGTGCATCTGCGGCAGGCGATCCAGCAGGCGTTGGGCCAGACGTGCCGCGCGTTTGCGCCAGCGCGGCGTACTCACCGGCAGACCGTGGTCGAAGGACCAGTACGGCTCGATCACTTCGCGTGCGCTGCTGGTCGGCAATTCGTTCCACAGGGCGTCGATCTTGCCGAGGAGTTCATCAAGCCGGGCGCTCTGAAAGCTGCGCAGCTTGGCGCCATGGTGGCGCCACAGGCCTTCGCTGTCGCGCTCGGGCATGGCCGGCAAGCGGTGGTGGGTGAGCACCAGCCAGCCGATGGCAGAAGCTAGCGGTGGCAATTGCGCGAAAGGCTTGTCGGTTTCGGCATCGATACCATCGCGCTGCAGGTGAGCCAGCCAGCTGGAATCGTCTTCGGCGGTCGGGGTGATCAGCCGCCGCAGCCATTGTTCGTCGCCATCCTTGCCGACGAAAGCCTGGAACAGGCGCAGTGAAGTCCATTCATGACGGTATTGATTGCGCTCCAGTCCGCCGTGTCTCAGGCGATGCTGAAAGGCACGGCTGGCCTTGCCCAGGTCGTGCAGCAAGGCAGCCAGCGCGGCCAGCAGGCGGATGTCTTCGCCGGTATGCCAGTCGTTTTCGTCTTGTGTGCGCAGAATGTTGCGCTCCGTGGTGTTGGTGGGCACGGCGCCGAGGGCGTTGAACTGGCCTGCGTCGCCGACGATCCAGAGCAGTTCGCTGTGGTCCAGGCCGCGTATCCAGTGGCAGGCGACGGCGGTGTTCTTGCGCGCGGTTTTGCGCAGGAGGCGGCGCACGGTATCGAGCCCGGCCTGGGTGATCGGGGTCTGCCAGGTGCGCTCGCCGCGACGCTCGGCGAACTGGTCGAGGATGCGACGGGTCTCGGTGAGGGCGCGTTTGCTGCACTGGGAGACGAAGAGGACGTTCATGGCACGGCCTTGCCGAGGCGGTCAGCGATGAGCTTGAGGGTGTCGATCATGAAATCCAGTGATTCGCTGCGGGTGAGGGCTTCGATGCAGGCCTGGCGGAATTGTTGTTCGTCGTCACCGCGCATCGCGCTGATGAAGGCTTGCGGCAGGATGACTGCGTCCTTGACCAGATCGGCAACGTCGAAAACCAGGCCGCCGCGCCGGGTCTTGCCGTGCAGCACGGCGAGGCCGTGTGGCAGGCCCAGGACCCAGGTGGCGGTGGCACCGAGGCCGTAGGCGAGGTAGTTGCCATGGTCGAGGAAGCGGTTGGCCGGGTCGCCCGATTCGCCACGCTGGCTGCGCACGAAATCGCCGTAGCTGGTGGCACGGGCAGCGAGCTTGAAGAGCTGCTTGGTAAGCCGCGCTTCTTCGGTCAGCAGGTAGGTGACATCCGGTGCGTTGTCTACGCCCTGCGCACAGGTTTCGAGAGCTTTTGCCAGTACGGTGGCATCGATTTCGAAACCCGCTTCGTGCAGGGCGCGGTTGTTGCTCCATCGCTCACGGACGAAGGCCAGACGCGTACGCTGGATCTGTTTGGCGGCTTCCAGACGCAGGGCATCGTCGAACCAGAATTTCACCCAGCGCTGCAGGTATTCGGTGGGGCGGTATTCGCTTTGCGGCGAGAACCAGGCGACTTCCACGTCCACTTCGTTGGCTGAGAACAGGGGCGTGCCGCCTCCGCCACAGAAGCCGACCAGCACGCCGGCCTTGGCCAGCTCGCGCATCGCCGCCTGGGTAACCGAAGTGCCGGTGCCCAGCAGTACGCAAGTGGTGTTGGCGATGGGGATGTTCCAGTAGAGCGAGCGTTTGCCTTCGTCGGTAACGAACTCGACACGCCCGCCATTGACCAGTACGCGACAGTGTTCGAGGTAGTAAAGGTTGGCGCGCTTGGAGTGAAGGATCGATTTCAGATCCGTAGTCTGTATATCGTGCATTCATGCCCCCTGCCCTAAGTTACCGCATCTTAAATCATGGATACATAAACCTTCACCACACTCCGAACCCTGGCAGCACTGAACCTCACAAACTCCACGCATTGGAATCCGCTCATCTACGCGCATAAAGATAATGACATTATTCATGCTATGCCAAACGCACATTACCTCTGACGCGAAGATCTCGTGGCGCTACTTTGATACGTCAAAATAAAACAGAAAACCGTTTTTTCTGGCAGGATCTGAATCCTTGAAGCCTACCCGAATCTCGCTGTGCATCACGCCCTGGGCCAAATAGAACACACATGACGAAGCACCTTCCGAGCGTCCTGCTTGGGCTCTTTCTTGTCTGGGCGACGCCTCGGTGCCTCGCCAGCGTTTACTACATTGCCCCTGCCGGAAACGATGCGGCAGCAGGTACAGAGGCTGCGCCCTGGCAATCCATCCCGCGCGCACAGGTCGTGCTGCAGCCGGGTGACCGCCTGCTGATTCGTGGCGGCACTTACACCATCACCGCCGGCCAAAACCGCTGTGCCAGCATGACCGATACGGTCAATGCCATCACGCTGGACAAGCACGGCACCGCCGCCCAGCCGATCCAGTACTGGGCCTACCCAGGCGAGGTGCCGGTATTCGACTTCAGCACGATGCAGGACAACTGCCGCGTGAAGGGTTTCAACGTGGTTGCCGACTGGATTCACCTCAAGGGCATCGAGGTCACGGGCGTACCACAGCAACCGGGCAACCGCTTGAACCACGAATCCTGGGGCATATGGGTCAAGGGCAGCAACAACGTGTTCGAGCAATTGAACCTGCATCACAACATGGGCCCCGGTTTCTTTCTCAAGGATGGCAGCAATAACCTGATCCTGAACTCCGACTCCCATCACAACTACGATCCCTACACTTCGAACGGTGCGGGTCAGAGTGCCGATGGATTCGGCGCGCATATCGCTGCCGGCCATCCGGGAAACATCTTTCGGGGCTGCCGCGCATGGGCAAACGCCGATGATGGCTTCGACCTGATCAAGGCTTATTCACCTGTCCTCATCGAGAACTCGTGGGCCTGGCTGCATGGTTATCTACCGGGCACGATGACGCCCTTGGCGGCAGGCAATGGCAATGGTTTCAAGGCTGGTGGCTATGACGGGGTCTATGTGCCGAACGCGGTCAAGCACACCGTACGCTTCTCGGTGGCTTTCCTGAACAAGGCGGCGGGTTTTTACGCCAACCATCATCCGGTTGCGAATGATTTCTTCAACAACACCGGATTCCGGAATCATCCGGACTTCAACATGCTGGGCATCGGCCCCGCTGGCGAAGCGATCAGTGTCGGCAATCTGCGCAACAACATCGCCTATGGTGGCGAATTGCTGTCCAACGCGAACGGCATTGATGCGTACAACAACTCCTGGAACCTGCCAATCACGCTGTCTGACGCCGACTTTGCCAGCGTATCCGTGACGGGCTGGGATGCCCCACGACAGGCAGACGGAAGCCTGCCAGTACTGAAAAGCCTTCATCTTGCAGCCGGGAGCCGGCTCATCGACAAAGGAATCCATGTCGGCCTGACTTTTATGGGGACCGCCCCGGACCTCGGCGCATTCGAGCACGAGTAGAGAACCCGCCCCTCAAGAACAAGGCGTTCGGACCCAAACAGTAAAAGCGCAATGGTTTGTAATGGTGCCCGGGAAGGGACTCGAACCCCCACGTATTGCTACGCCAGAACCTAAATCCGTAGCCATATCGATTATTAGCTGTGCGCAGAATTGCTCAGCCTTGCAAATCAATAGGTTATGAAAATTCAAGTTTGCCCAGAAATGCTGAAATCAGGCTGAATTGGAACAACTTCCGACCAAATTCCGACCAAATTTTCATGCTTAAGTACCCATAAAATACAATTGTTAAAATTTGTAAATCCCGTCCTTTTGACAAAAAATCGACCGATAGGTCCCTGTATTCCCACTCAGGCCCTCGAGAAACTGCCTAAGCGCTGGTGCTGCACCGATATATACCAAGCTATGAAAACGGCCATAAACCTATTGAAGAGACGCGTTAACCACCTCTGAATCCCAGCAAAACCTAGGTCTTCTACTGTTTTGCTGTTGCATGACTTTGTATATATCAACCTATGCCCACACAAAGGATGCCCACGGTGGACCTAGGTCCATCTCGGAACAGCCAGTGCAAAATCACCGAAATCATGATTACGTCTGACCATGGACATATCGTTATCAGAGGAGATGTAACGTAGGGTGCAGAAAATTTAATGGGTCACACAGCCAAACAAAGTCCATCAAGGAGCCCTACCATTTGAAGGTCCTGCCAACGTTGTAATATCGGCACCAGTACGCCCCCTCACGGATAAGCCCGTCTCCAGTCAACCAACGAGCCGATGAGCGAAGATACAGAAACGCCCCCATGTTATGACCCACGGAACCAGGCCCACCCGAAGTTCAAAGACCGTTCAGGACTATGAGAGTCTTTATGTCTCCCTGAAGGGCACGCTTGGTCGGCAATTTGGGTTTCAGGACATCACCCCCAACGAAATGGTTGCAGCATTGCTCGTCAACCATAGGGATGGCGCTTACACCAAGAATACGTGGAGGCGATACAAGGCCGCAGTCTTGCAGGGCCTGCGAACTCATCACCCTGAATACACGGAAGCAATCGATCTGCTTGAGGCAACTTCGGATGCTGATTTACCCAAGCATTCCGAACTAACCTCGAGCCTCAAAGCGAAGAAGGTACCTAACCTCGCGTTTGAAGTACTGACACGAGCACTCCTCTCGCGCCTTAGGACAGGCCACACGCACGCAAGCGCCATGCTTGCCGTTTTTCAGGCAACGATACTTACGGGACTGCGCCCCAACGAATGGGCACACGCCCTGATTGGCGAGCACCAGAAAACCGGGCGGCGAATCCTGGAAGTACAAAATTCCAAACACTCGAACGGCCGCGCGAATGGTGAAGCGCGCAGCATGTTCATCGACCGGCTCGCTGCAAAAGAACTGGGGATAATCGAAAGAGCCATTGCCGCGTTCAAGGCGCGTCAAACCGATGAAGCAATCGAAAAATACCTCAAGCAGCTTCGAAAAGAACTGGACAGCACCAAGCGTGCAATCCTGAAAAGCCCGGAAATCACTCCGGAGATCAGAGCATCCCTGAAAGGCGTGAGCCTTTATTCGTGCCGGCACCAATTCGTTGCAGACGCAAAGCGGGACTTGGCAAATAATCCCGACGGACCAGCCATTTTGGCCGCGCTGCTTGGCCATAACTCAGCCGACACGGCTCCCTTGCACTATGGGAAACGACGATGCGGAAAATCCGCCATCAAGGTATGGCCAACTCCAGAAAGCATTGAAGCGGTCACAAAAAAAACGATGAAACGAAGCCCGATGGCTACAGCACGTAAAGAGCAGAGCAAAATCGGGCTGGGGTTTGATCCGTTCTGAGTCAATTAAGGGTGTGACCGGGATGAAACAAAATTAGGACTTTCGATCCGTAACAATATGTTTTATTGATATTGTTTCTTAGCTCTAGTTACGCATATGAACTCTCATGCAATGTCACGGCTGCTGTAACTCGGCCAATTGCGTGCGCAACCCGGTAAGTAAAGTGTCCTGTCCGTCTCGAATGGACAGAAGCTGCGTGCGCTCGACTTCCAGCTGCCGCAATTGCTCATCGCGCTGCACTAGCAGCTCGTGAAGCTGCTGTTTGGCGGTAGTGCCGCAATATGGCTACGGCATGATCACGCTCTAAATGCCTCGACGCAGCTCATCCGTCTGCTTCTCAGCCCGATGCAACGGGCTTTCTGCCTGATGCAGAGATTTTGTGGCAGCAGTCACGCCACCATTGCTAACCGGGGGCCACGGCGCGGATTCCGGTGCGCAAGAATGCGCAGCCTTGGAAAGACAGTGGCGCGGGGGCTCGTGCCCGCAATGAGATCCCGCGCACGACCCAACGTCTGGGACGGACGATTTGGAAAAAGTAGAGTGGTTACCACCGGCGTAGTCTGGTCGAGACCAAGATGCGATGTCTCAAACAGCTCGGTGAGAGAGGGATGGCACGTAACTTCGATCGCTAGGTTGTAGAGCTGCAAATTCGTGCCGCGCTCCTCAATCGTTTCACCCAGCTTGGCACGCCTCATACCGTGCGTGTGGCATAAGTCCGTCCGGGGTCAGGGGCATTGCGCCCTCAGGCTGATTTATGCAACAAAGCCGATTACCTACTGTTACTAAAAAAGCCGAATCTGCATCTGCCCATCCACCGCATACCGACTCGCCAAACCGATTGGATTCAGTATCTGGTCCCGGTATATGTGAAATGCAACGTACTGATCGGCCGGACTTAGCCAATTCCGTTTCTGAGCATCAAGCAAGCGCCAAGCTCCTTCAAAATGCAACTCGGCCCAATTGTGATAATCCTCCGGCCGTGGTGCCAAACTACGATCGGCTACGTAGCCACCCAGCACTCGGGCTGGAATACCATTAGCTCGTGCAAGTGCGACAGCTAGGCTGGCATATTCAGTGCAATCGCCTCGGCCATCGTTAAGCGCACTCAACGCACCCAAATCATCTGCCAGATAACCCGCGTATTTCATGTGCTGACCCACCCACTCATAAATTGCACGAGCCGTTTCGGCTGCCGAATCGCGCAGCAGTAGCCGGGCTTGAGTCTGAATCTTCGGATGCCCGCTTTCCACGAAGCGCTCTGCCTGCAACCAGATTCTCGGGTCAGGCAGGATGCTACTGACAGGGCTCGTACGCATCCGCACATCTGCCACCACGGACACCATTTTGCTGGCCAAAGGTGGCAAGGTAGGAATCGAGATCTTGAGCACACTTTGCTGAAGCACATCCGTCTGGATCTCGTAAGGCACGCTCACCCTCACGCCCTCCAGAACCTGCGTGGTGCTCTCCTTCATGGGCATGTAGAGCCACAAAGTCTGATTCTGAAGCGGCGTCGCGGAGGGATTGATGATCGAAATTGCAAAGCGCAGCTGACGCTGCACACTGTCATCTCCCGTTTGCGCGCGGGCAAACGAAGCCCCGCCGCCGCAGCCTGCGAGCAGCGCACCGCAATACTTCAGGCAACTCCGGCGATCCATGATCTTCGCCTTAAAGGCCGCAGCCAAGCTGTTTAGGTCCGAGTGCCTGGGCTGCCCACACCGCTTGTTGCTGCTTCAGGTAACGCACGTAGGCTTCCGTTTTATCGGCATACATCAGCAACGGCACGGGTTTGATTGCCTGGCGCAATTTTTGAAGGTCTTCGGCAGGTAAAGGCGCCGCAGCCACCAACAGCAATGCGGCAGGCAAGGCATTCCGGTTGGCCTTACGGTAGCGAGCCAGCATGGAACTCAAAGCCTCAGGGCTAGCCGACACGATCTCGACGCCAGACTTCAGTTGCGACAACATGTCCACTCGCTCCCGGACAATCAGCAACAAATTCGCGTCGAACTGGCTTTCCACCCAAAGTTCGGCGGAACTCAACCCCTCCATCAACCCTGCGTCACTCGCTCGGCCAAGCGCAGGCAAGCCTTGAGCAGCCCATGCGGCCATGCCGCCACGCAACACTGATACCCGCTTGAAGCCCTGAGCTTTCAGCGCTGCGCAGGCTGAATACAGCTCACGCTCCCCCTTGCCCGAGCCAGCCAAAATCACCGTCTTGTCATACAGAAAAGTTTTTTGTCGCAGGTTCGCTACATCCAGATTCAGCGCATCGGCAATGCGAAAAGCGTTAAAACTCTGTGAAGTCCGCGTGTCGACCACCACTACGCCCGGCTGGCCTAGCATCCTGGCAAGTTCGCTACCATCCAGCGCGCAACTCAGATCAGGTGCCCATGCCATCGATGAAGTCTGAGCAGTATTACTGGTTTGTTCAGGGGCATCACGTCGACACACTCCCGAAGCAGGCTTGATGTCTTTCAGCGCCTCCGGCATGCCGGCCCCCACCTGGTTTTGCGCCGATACCACGGTACAGCCCAGCAGCGTGCCCAAAATCAACAACTTCTTCGTCAGCGGTTTCAACATGAGACCCAAATAATGAATGAAACGACAAGTGACTGCTCATCACGCAATCCACAGACCCAAACCTCAGCCACCGCCCAAACCCTTGAAGAACGATGGCACTGCAGACGCTTCGACTCCAGGTACAGGGGTACTCGGTGCTGAATTCGTCACCCCCGGCAAAGGCACATCACCCGTCGCTGCACCCAGACGCAATACCAGATCGGACGGATAGGTAAACACCCATTCACTGTATTTCTGCTTGTGGCCGAACACCATATCGTCGGCCTCAAAACCCCCGTACCAAGCCCCACTCTGCCTTACCCGTCAGCGGATCGACAAACACCTTGCGCAAATGGCGCCGGATGCCGGGGCTGCGCTGGTCCTGCAGCAGATCCTCCAGACTCAGCGGATAGTCGTGCCGGCCATTCAGCAGCATGGTTTCATAGTAACGGCCAATCGCCGCACGAAACTGCCGGCCAATCGCCAGCAGCTCCATCTCCTTGTCGCGCTGCACCGAGGTTTGAAAAACTTCCAACCCCGCCGCCAGGCCCAAACCCATCATCGCCACCAACAGCAAGACCCACAGATAGGCGAAGCCCCGCAAGCCGTATAGCCTACAGCGATTCATAGCTGCGCCCATCGCGGGCCAACCCCGGCGCCCCGCTCTTCACGTCCGCCACGCCCGGCTTTTCTGAATCCTGCGAAGGCAGCAGAATCCAAGTTGTGCTCGACTCCGTCACCGGGTCCTGCGGCACGGCACGCAGGTATTTATCCTCCACCAACTCATCCAGCGTTTCCGGGAACTTCCCCTTGTCGGCGTAAAACTTGTCGAGCGATACCCGAATCACCCGCAGATTCTCTTGCAACGCCACATCCTTCGATTTTTCCAGCGAACCGAAATAGCGCGGCAAGGCAATCGACACCAGCAAGGCGACAATCGCCATCACCACCAACATCTCGATCAGGGTAAAGCCGCGCAATTTATGTTTCATATCCAGTCATCCATCAAACACAGCACTCCGCCGGGTTTTCGCAAAACCATGTTTTCAGCAAACAACGCTGCTTATCCCTGTACTAGCAACCACAAACCCAAGCCAACAGCTTAAAGAGTCTCGCCTGACGGGCTTCTTCAGGCACAAATCCCGAAGAACGAAGCAGATCGAACATATCGGCCTGTAGAAACCCGCTGCGCGCGGTTCTTCAGTCCATCAACCACAGCAGGCAAAAGGTAAGACCCCGCGTTTTCCCTTTTACGACCGACTCTGGGTTGAAGATTGAAGATTTGAAATATTGGCATGTTAGATATGCTCCCTTGCTCCCGTATTTTCCTTCCACACAGCAAAAATCATTCCCTGTCGGACGGTTTGTCCGCGCAGGTCAATTGATCCACCCTACCCGGGCTACTTAGCTGGGTTGGTTAAAAAATCAACACTCCAAACGCCATGTTCTTTTTTTCCAACAACCCAAAAAAAACCATCAAACGGAATAAAAATCAAATACTCAGCATAACCATACTCACCGGAAACTCTAAAGCTTGAGACAAATGGAACAATAAAAACGAATCCACCTACAAATCGCTCGCTCGACTTTTTATAAACATCAGTAAAGTACAGCAAAGAATATGCAGAAAAATACATAATAACGAGTATTTTTAAAACCCTTAAAAATGATTTTTTATTTTTTACCATAAAAACAAACCTCCAGGCCGGCCGCAGCAACGGCCTTTATTCCAGACGGCTTCCCAAGTGAACCTTGAGGCCCAAGACCAACATATGGTTGCACCCCCTTGTCTTTAAAACCACTGCCATCGCAATTTGCCTCCCAATCAGCTTGAATTCCGGCATTTCCTGCTATTTTCCCTGCCACCCCTCCAGCTTCGAAAGCAACCTCCCCCCAAACACCAACACCTCCACCGCCAGACTTTCCAGAGCTACCTCCGGGGGCACTTCCTGGTCGCCCTCCCAAGGGATCCACAGTAACGCCTCCCCCCCAGCCCCAACCCACCCGAAAACACACAAATGTTTCATTGGTATTGGGGTCAATGCCTGCTATCACTCCTCCTCATCCCCAAGGAGCGTACGCTTCAGCACCAACAGAAATCAGCCCCCTATCATCAAAGTTTCTTACAGGAGATCCTTCTCCATATATAAAAACATGATTAAAACCAGAACGAAAACGAGCCATTTGTCCTACATAAACAATACCAAAAACATTTTTATCGCCCCATCTAAGCACCTCAACCTTACCATTCACTAACGTACCAATCGGATCCTGAGTCACACACCTCCCCGTCTGACTGTCGTAATACCGATACCAGTTGTAATGCAGCCCCGTCTCTTCATCCAGATACTGCCCCGGTAATCTGAGGTTTGAAGTAATCGTCGGGTTCTCCGCCGTGGCGGCCGGCGTGATGATCGTCGCCTCGCCAAACGCGTTGTACGCCGCCGCCCACAGCACCCGACCGGTCTTGTCGGTCGCCTGAACCGGAGTCTGCAGGTGATCGTGCTGGTAATACGCCACAAGGTCTTGGCCGTTGCTGTTCTTGGTCTTCACGAAGAGCACGCCCGTAGTGAAGGGGGCGTCTGGCTTCGGCCCGTATTGCGTCGTGATTTGTGGCGCATCCGTCGTGCTGGCAGTGACGCTGTTATCCGTGCTGTTCAGCGTGATGGCCTGTGTCGCTTCGGCAATCAGCCCTTCGTCGGCGTACAAATAAGTCGTGCGCTTGGCTTGCGCCAAAGCGTTGCTGTCCTTATCACGGTATTGTTCCTTCCAGATCCGCCGACTCATCGGGTCATAGCCGTAGCGTGCAATCAGCTTGGCGGCGCCGCTGCTGGCGTCTGTGACTTCAATTAGGCGATTGAGGGTGTCGTAGGTGTAACGCGTGACTTTGGCACCTTCACTCTTTTGTGTGAGGTTGCCGTTGTCGTCGTATTGATACGTTGCCGCGCTACCACGAGTGAGCAGACGATTGTTGGCGTCATAAGTCCAGGAGCCGCTGACTTTACTGTGCGCCGTGCGATTGGCCACCCCATCGAGCGTGAAGGTTTCGGTGTCGGTGCCGAAGAGGCCGCCGGTATCGGTCTTGGCCTGAGTCAGGCGCAGTTCATCGTCGTAGGTGTAAGTACTGTCACGGCTTGAGGTGCTGCCGCCAGCGGTCTGGCTCAGTTGGGCGAACTGGAGTTCGAAAGCCTTGCCCCAAGTGTGCTTGAGGCTCAGAGTGGTTTGCTGGCCCGGGGTCTTGACCTGAACACTTTCGGGTTGAAGAACGCCATCGTAGAGCTTGGTGACAGTACTGCCGCCCGGCAGCGTAATCTGCGTCGGGGCGGTCCATTTGAACTGGTTGACGGTAATGCTGCCTTCGCCGGGAATGCTGACGGATTCCAGTTCGCCATGGGCCGCATAGCTGTAGCCGATC
>JAGTRY010000199.1 GCA_018262235.1 Pseudomonadota bacterium | reverse complement strand
GAGTATGAAGAAGTTGGCGCGCGTCTATCCTTTGTCGCAAGCGGCCAACCCGCCTGCGAACAAGTTCGTGGACGTCTCCAGCAGGGATTTCAGCACCCTCGCTCCGGCCGATTACAGGTTCTGGGAATATCTCAACCAGGTCGTCCAGGGGGAACCCGTCGAGTCTCTTGACCCGGTGACACTCGGTTACTTTGCTTCGATCGGCATCGAGAAGGGTAAGCCCTTTGCACCCGATGCCCGCATGAAAAAAATTCTCACCGAGGCCGCCGCCGTGGGCGATGCCACCGCCCGCGCCCTTACCTTCCGAATGCGGGCAAAGGAGAACTATTACTACGAGAACAGCGCGTGGTGCATCCCGTTCACCGGCGGCTACAAGTTCGAGTTCCAGCCGGGCGTGCGCAACATGGATGCTTTCTCTTCATTCTACTTCTATGCCACTGGCGTGACCCCGGCCATGGAGGCAAAGATGGTTGGCCAGGGTTCCCAATACGCGGCGGCGTTTGTCGACGCCAACGGGAATCCGCTGAACGGCGGAAAGAACTACAGGCTTCACTTGCCCCCGAACATCCCTATTAAGAATTTCTGGTCGGTGATCGTATACGACAACCAGACGCGCTCCATGATCCAGACTGACCAGCAGTACCCAATGGTGACCAGTCAGAACAAGGGGCTGCTGGTCAATCCAGATGGCTCCGTAGACGTCTATTTCGGGCCCGAAGCGCAGGCAGGCAAAGAGAACAACTGGGTGCAAACCATCCCCGGCAAGGGTTGGAATACCCTTTTGCGCCTGTACGGCCCGCTCGAACCGTGGTTCAACAAGACCTGGCGGCCCGATGAGATCGAGGAAGTGAACCAAGTCCGCTGACATCTGGTTACCGGCAATATCGAGTCTCTTAGAAAGGAGCAGATTCTCAGGCAGCAGCCTTTGCCAATCGATACTGCTGATGCTACCCGCCGATGAGAGGTGTGGCTATTGCGCCCCGATCTCGCAGAATACGATATCCGGAAGGTCCGACAGCATGCCGCATGATCCGATCGCGAGCCACTGCCCAGGCACACTTGGTCCTGGAAACACTGCCGACGGCTTTATTTCGGAGCAGCACCGGGCCACGCTCACTCGCAAGCAGCGTTAGGTTGAATTTGGACGCCAGTAGCGCCGATTATCTTGACCAACAGATCGCAGGAAACAGAGACGGTCGCCCCGTTTCTTATGGCAGACACCTTTGATCGGAATGGGGAGCACCCCGGATGATCTGCCGTATCCGAGCAGGCTTGTCCTCGGCTGGTGGGAATCACGACCGATCCATGTGGTGGTGGCTGATAACACCGAAGAAGGAAGCAGGATTGTCGTCACTGTTTATGAGCCGGATTTGGAGGAGTGGGAGCCAGGCTTCAGAAAGCGAAGGAAACCATGAAGTGTCTGATCTGCAAGGTGGGTGAAACGCGACCGGGCAGAGCCACGGTAACCCTGGAGCGGAACAACGTTCCCGCCGACATCTGCGCCAACTGCGGCGAAGAATATGTCAACTCTGAGACAACGGAGCTTCTTCTCAGAACTGCAGAGGAGGCCGTCAAGTCCCGTGTGCAGTTATCTGTCCGCGATTACGTCGCCGCAGACTTGCATGCTTGCCCTCCAGCGGATAGGGAACTAGGGCATCCTGCAATCCGTTTCGTGAGGTGACCGTGAGTTGGAAGCACGGATTACGCCAGCCTGGCGTACTGGCCGCTTTGGGCGCGGCGCTTCTGTTCGGCGGCGGTACGCCGCTCGCCAAGTGGCTGCTGGCAAGTGTCAATCCGTGGCTGTTGGCCGGCCTGCTCTACCTCGGGTCCGGAGCCGGCCTTTACCTGTACCGCCGTGTGCGCAACGCGTCACCGATGAAGTTGCCGCCAGGTGGATGGCCGTGGCTGGCGGGTGCGATTCTCGCAGGTGGGGTGGTCGGTCCGGTGCTACTGATGTTTGGGCTTGCCAGGATGGCGGCGTCGGGCGCATCGCTATTGCTCAACGCTGAAGGTTTGTTCACCGCGCTGCTGGCCTGGTTCGTCTTCCGCGAGAACTTCGACCGGCGCATCGCGCTGGGCATGGTCGCAATCGTTGCCGGCACGGCTGTGCTCACTTGGCCGGGAGAAGCTCGGTTCTCCAGCGCCTGGCCCGCTTTGGCCGTCCTGGGGGCCTGTCTGACCTGGGGCATCGACAACAACCTGACGCGCATGGTATCGCTCGCCGATGCGACCTGGATTGCTGCGATCAAAGGATTGACGGCAGGTGGGGTGAACCTGATGCTTGCCCTTCTGCTGGGCGCAAAATGGCCCTCTCTGCCCAATCTTGCCGGAGCGATGCTGGTCGGTTGGGTCGCCTACGGAATTAGTCTGGCTCTGTTCGTGGTGGGCCTGCGTCATCTCGGAACGGCCAGAACCGGGACCTACTTCTCCGTTGCGCCATTCTTCGGCGCGGTGCTGGCGATTCCGCTTCTGGGCGAACCGGTCAGCCGGCGGTTGCTGATCGCTGGCTCGCTCATGGCGCTGGGCGTTTGGCTGCACCTGACCGAACGACACCGCCATGAACACACACATGATGCGCTGGAGCACAACCATGGACATATCCACGATGCGCACCATCAGCATCAGCACGACGAGTCGGTGGTACCCGGCACGAAGAGCGGCCACCGGCACAGCCATGAACCGCTGACCCATGACCACGTGCATTTCCCGGATGGGCATCATCGCCACAGCCATTGAGGCTCAATTCAACGTGCCTTAGAAGCGCCGGAACCGGCAATAGATGGCAGGCAGAACCACCATGTTCAGAAACGTCGAACTGAGCATCCCGTACAGGATTACCAGCGCCATCGGCGACTGAATCTCGTCTCCCGGCTTTCCCGCGCCCAACGCGAGCGGAAGCAACGCCAGGCTCGCCGTCAACGCGGTCATCAGAATGGGGGCCAGTCTTTCCACCGCTCCGCGCGCGACCGCCTCGCGCCGGTCAACAATCCCTTCTGCCTCCTTCAAGTGGCGGATGTGTGACACGAGCAGGATACCGTTGCGCACGGCGATCCCGAACAGTGCAATGAATCCGATCATGCCCGCGATCGAGAGCACTCCACCGCCCGCATAGGCTCCTGCCACGCCGCCGATGAGCGCAAGCGGCAGATTCAGCATCACGATCGCCGCGTCCGCGGTAGAGTGGAATGCCACGATCAACAGCCCGAAAATCGCGATGAACACCACGACTCCCAGGGCAACCAGGATGCGCGAGGCCGAAGCCGCGCTCTCGAACTGGCCTCCGTACTCGACCCTGTAGCCGCGCGGCAACTGCACCGATTGGGCAACTCGTTGCCGGACCTTGTTCACGACATCCACGAGCGATCTCTCCGCGACGTTGCAGGACACCACGATCCGCCGCTGCACGGCTTCGCGCCCGACATAGTTGGGTCCCCGATCATCCTGCAGGTCGGCCACTGCATGCAGCGGCACCTTGGGGCCGAGCGGCGTCGAGATGAGCGTGTTGCGCACCGCCTCCAGGTCTCGCCGGGCCTCATCGTCGTACCGCAGCACCATGTCGAAGGCAATCTGCCCCTCCAGCACCTGGCTGACACGCTTGCCGGAGAAGGCC
>JAGTRY010000142.1 GCA_018262235.1 Pseudomonadota bacterium | reverse complement strand
GTCATGCCCCGCAGGGCTTGAGGGATTGAAGGGCTATTCCGCGGATGAGGCACGGGATGGGAAAGGCAGAGGGTTCGCCTTGTCATCCAGCTTGCGACCCTGAAACATTGCCTTTGTTCCCTTGTGGGTAATCAAGTGACGCGTGCCGGAACCGATTCCCTTGACCGGCTGACTTGATACCACGTGTGGACGATTCATGCAGGGAATCAGACGGGCTGTCAAACTGCAAGGGAAGGCCTTGCTCGCCCGGCGTTTCTTGCCATGTGATTGATCAAAAAGGAAATGTTTTTGGATTTCAGCGGGAGTGGTAGGGGAGGAAACGGTGGTCTGGACATATGTCTCAAAAGGGCACCGGATTAAAGTTCCCTGCATGACTCCCGATAAGCATAAGGTAACCGTAGGCGTATTTTGGCTTGCAATATATCCGCCGCAGCAGTCGGGGCTCCGGAGGTAGCAATCTTTGCGTGGCGCGTTGATCCGGCCTCTGGCGTCGGGTTGTTGAGGCTCGCGTGGACCCCACCCATTCTGGCGCTATTTGTGGAAAGTGATTGAGGCTGAACCATGGTTGATCGGAACTCCATACATTTTCGTATCGCAGTGATTGTTGCCACGGCGGTTGTGTTGTCCCTGGGGAGCTTCAGTCTGTTTCTCAGTTCCGAGATCCGCAGCATCAACGAGCAGGAAGAGATCGCCAAGATGCAGGGCACCAATCAACTGGTGCTCAACATGATCGCCCAGACGGATTCCATCTTGCGCCAGCAAGTCGGGAGCTGGGCGCAGACCTTTGCCAATTCTGTGCCCGGGGAATTCACCCTGGATACGGGAAGTGAGATCCCCGTCCTCAAACTGAATGGCGAGGCAATCAACGGGAGCACCCGTGCAGTGGATGCTTTCGGCGGCGCGACCGAGGGGGATGTGGCCACCTTGTTTGCACGACAAGGCGACGACTATGTAAGGGTTTCGACCTCCGTCAAGAAGGAAGATGGCAGCCGGGCTGTCGGCACGCGTCTGGGGAAGGCGCATCCCGCGTATTCGAGCATCAACGAAGGCAAGTCGTACACCGGCAAGGCGACGCTCTTCGGGCGTCAGTACATGACCAAATACGATCCGATCAAGGATGCCCAAGGACAAGTCATCGGCATCCGTTTTGTCGGCATCGATATCATGAGTTCGCTTGAATACATGCGGCAGACGATCAAAAAGATCAGGCTTGGAAAAACAGGATATGCGTACGTCCTTGATGGACGCCCAGGGCCTGATGGCGGAACCCTGCTGATCCACCCTTCTCTGGAAGGGAAAAACATCGCCGATTCAAAAGATGCCGACGGCCATTATTTCATCAAGGAGATCCTTGCCCAGCGCAACGGAACAGCGTTCTATCCCTGGGTCAACAAGGCTGCCGGCGAAACCCGGGAGCGTGACAAGGTCGTGGTCTTCAATGAGTACAAGGCCTGGAACTGGATTGTCGCTTCCGGCAGCTATACCGAAGAGATCTTCAGTCTGGCTGACCGCGCCCGCAACATCATGATCGGTGCGACGGTGGTGCTGACGATAGTCCTGCTCGGCATCCTGAGTTTTTACCTGAACCGGATTGTCATCGCCCCCTTGAATGGTCTTGTGCTCAGTTCGCGACGCATTGCGGACGGGGATCTGACCGTCCAGATCGATGTCCAGCGCAAGGACGAGGTTGGCAAGGTCATGCATGCCATGCACCAGATGGTTGGCAAACTCAGCACCATCATCAGCGAGGTGAGGACGGCTGCGGATACGATCTCAACGGCTTCGGATCACCTGTCGACCACCACCTCCGAGATCAGTGTAGCCACCGAGCATCAGGCGCAGGCCTCTGCTGCGTCGGCCTCCGCACTTGAAGAAGTGACGGTCAGCATCAATGAAGTATCGGCGCTGGCCAAGGCCACTGAAGAAAGTTCAGAACTCACTGCACGCCTGACTCAGGACAGCGTGGCGGCGATCCATCTGGCGGTCGATGAGATCGGGACGATGGCGCAATCCATCAGTGTTGCTTCGGAGCAGGTCAGCGGGCTTGTACAGCGCTCTGAAGAAATCGGCGGGATTGCCGGTGTCATTCGCGAGATTGCCGATCAGACCAATTTGCTGGCACTGAACGCGGCCATCGAAGCGGCGCGTGCAGGCGAACAAGGGCGTGGTTTTGCTGTGGTTGCCGATGAAGTCAGGAAGCTTGCCGAACGTACGACCCGGGCTACGCACGAAATTGCAATTGTCATTGGACAGATCCAGCAGGAAACGCAGCAGACCGTGGTCGGGATGCAGGAGGCAGCTCCGAGGATGAAGGAAGGCCTGAAAATGGTCAGTGAGGTTTCCGGCATGCTTGGACGCATCGCCGATGAGGCGACCGAATCGCGCAGCCGGGCGGTGGAAGTGGCCAGTGCCACGCAGGAGCAGGCGGTGGCGGCCAACGAGATTGCGGGTAATGTCGAGCAGGTGGCACAGATGACCGAAGAGACCAATGCAACGATGCACGGCAATGTTGAAAATGCCACGAAATTGCAGGTGATGGCACAGCAATTGCGCGGGCAGGTGGCCTATTTCAAGGTTTTGTAGTGCCTGCTTTGTTCAGGGCGCACAGGCCTTTTGTGTTTTAAAGAAGATGCTTCTTGACGCTTTGGCCGCCAAAGCAGCGGTGATGCTCATCCTGCAATTGCATCAGGATTGACATGATCTGCGGTGAGAAGCCGTTGCGTGCCGCGTACTGGTGCCCCTTGTCCATCGCCCTGTCATCAAAGAGCAGTGATGCCAGATACTGTTCACACTCTGGCGAACCCCAGGTCAGGGAGATTTTTTCGGCCACATGCGGGTAGGCAGCACGCAGATCGACAAACAGCTTGCCCAGCTCTCCTTCGAACGGAGAAGGCCGCGTGCTGACACGGTGAGCCGTTCCCTTGCTGCCATCTGGAAAAGCAATGGTGGTGGTCAAGGGTTCAACAGGATAGTCATCCGTGTTGAATTCCTGATTTTTGACCCTTTTTAATAGATTGCGAATGAGGCTGAGCATGATTCGTCTGTATGTCTTCAGAATGGAGCGTGGTATTGCCGAATAGTGATACTCCAAGGCAAGTGTTGCAGTCAACAAATTGGGGCTGACCGAGAAGTTTTGCGCGATTACGGTGAAAAATCAGCGATGTACCACGACAGTGGCTACCGCGATGGGGCGATGGGCAAGTGTCATGATGCGCTCGGGGAAGTCCAGAAGCCGCCGTCGCAAGAATGGAAGCAGACGGGTGATGATTGAAAAATCAGGCCGTCGGTGCGTAGAGTTCTACCCGGTTCCTGCCGTTTTCCTTGGCCCGGTAGAGCGCTTCGTCGGCTTGGCGGAGCAGGTCACGGATGTTGTCTTCGTCTTTTCCGCCGACGCTCACGCCAATGCTGACGGTCAGGGGCCCCTTTACGGTGCCTATGGACGTCTGTTCTGCGGTAAGACTGCGCAGACGGTTGGCGATGTCGATGGCCAGCGGCATGTCGGCCGCCGGGAGGATCACGCCGAACTCCTCTCCTCCCAAGCGGCCAAGAATGTCGTCGCGACGCAATGCGGCCCGCCATAGCTGGGTTGCTGACTTCAGGATCTCATCGCCGGCGGCATGTCCGGACTGATCATTGATGCGCTTGAAATGATCGATATCGATCATCAGGACGGCCAGGCTGCCACCGCGTTCTTTGGTGAGCGTCAGCTCAAGTTCTGCGTTGGCCATGAAGGCGCGACGGTTCATGACTTTGGTCAGGTCATCAATCAGTGCCAGACTCTGATAGTCCTGCTGGACACGCAGAAGCGTGTTCTGTGCCCGCTGGATGGCGAGTACTGCACCGAGGACGCACAGCGTCAGGATTCCCGCACCGAAGAAGACATCTTGACGCAATCGGTAGAATGTCTGCAGTGCTTCGTCATAGCCTCTGGAGACGCTGACGAACAGATTGAATTTATCCAGACGCTCATAACTGATGATGCGTTTCACGCCATCAGCGTTTTTGCCGTCGCTGATATAGCAGCCCTTCAAGTACTTTTTACGTTCTTGATAACCGGGAGTTTCCTTGAAGTTCTGGCCGATCAGCCCTTCCTTATGCGGCGCTCTTGACAGCAAGGTGCCGTCGTCGTGCAGCAGTACGATGCTGCCATGGCTGCCGATGATCCAGTTTTTCTGGATGGCGACAAGTTTGCTGATGTTGATGACGGCGAGAACCATCCGGAATCCGGCCACTTCCGGCTTCAGGTGGAGATGGACCGGCATGAGCCATTTCCCCGTGATGCGCCCGACTATTGGGTCGCTAATGTGGATTTGCGAGTTTTCTCCTGCGGGGGATTCATAGAAATAGTCCCGATCCTCGATATCAACGACAGGCGTGTCCGCCAAGACGGGGACAGCATAAGCTTTCCCGGTTGTGGAGATCAGGCGGATGTCGACCAGGCTTTCCGAGTTTTGCTTAAGGCGCTTGACCAGTTCGATGAATGTCGGATCCGATACGGGGTCTTTGCTGTGCGTGGTCTGCAGCCACAAGGCGATGACACTCAGATCTGTTTCGATCGTCTTGAACAGTGCCGCTGTATGCTGGGCCACCACGCTGTTCATCTGGATGAGTTCCTGACGCTTCCCGTCGACAAGACCGGTTTTGTAGACGTCAGAAAAGATGAACACTGACACCCAGGTGGTCACCAGGATGAACGTCGTGACAGCCCAGATTCCCCGGCTGACTGCCTTGTTCTTATCGGTGAGAGGCATGCACAAAACCCAAAGGTAGATTCAAAGACCGACCTGCTGAGAGCCTTCTGTCGCACGTCGAAGACCCTGTTTTGCATGGGTCTTGTGTCATTGTTATCGGGATGGGGCGTGGTAACTTGAGATGGTCTCGCGGGGGGGCACATGGCCCCTGGGGCTGTGCGAGCATTTCTTGCGACAAGGGGTGGCCGGCATGGCCACCCCTCTGTCGATTTCAGGCTGGTTTGTGACGGACGCAGTGTCAGTTCAGATCCCGGTACTCACGCCCGTAGTAGCTGTCGAGCAGTATCTGTTTGAGCTCCGAGATCAATGGGAAGCGTGGATTGGCGCCGGTGCATTGATCATCGAAGGCCTGTTCGGCCAGATGATCCACGGCGGCGAGGAAAGCCGCTTCCGGTACTCCCGCCGCTTGGATGGACGGCGGAATCCCCAGGGTCTGCTTGAGTTCGTCTACCCATGCGACCAGGCGCGCAACGCGGTCGTCGTCATTCTTACCCCCCAGCCCCAGATAGTCCGCGATGTAGGCATAGCGGCACTTCGCCTGCGGCCGGTCGTACTGGCTGAAAGAAGTCTGCTTGGTCGGGATATCCACGGCGTTGTAGCGGATCACATTGCTGATCAGGAGCGCGTTGGCCAGCCCGTGGGCCAGGTGGAATTCCGCCCCCAGCTTGTGGGCCATGGAGTGACATACGCCCAGGAACGCGTTGGCAAACGCTATCCCCGCCAGGGTGGCGCCGTTATGCACAGCTTCGCGCGCCTTCTGGTTCTTTGCGCCTTCCGCGTAGGCTGCCGGGAGATGCTCCTTGAGCAGATGCAGTGCCTGCAGTGCCGAGGGGTCCGAAAACTCGTTGGCCATGACCGAAACATACGCTTCCAGTGCGTGGGTGATGGCATCAATGCCCCCGAAAGCGGTCAGGCTCTTGGGCAGGTTCATCACCAGATTGGCGTCAATGATCGCGATATTGGGAGTCAACTCATAATCCGCAATCGGATACTTCACGCCGGTCTTTTCATCCGTGACGACGGCAAACGGCGTGACTTCCGAGCCGGTGCCGGAGGTGGTGGGAACTGCCACCAGCATGGCCTTGCTGCCCATCTTCGGGAATTTGTAGATGCGTTTGCGGATGTCCATGAAGCGCAGGGCCAGATCCTCGAAGTGCACATCCGGGTGTTCATACATCACCCACATGATCTTGGCTGCATCCATGGGAGATCCGCCGCCGATGGCTATGATGGCGTCGGGCTGGAAGGTGTTGAGCATATGTACGCCTTTGCGCACTACCTCAAGCGTTGGATCTGCCTGGACTTCGTAGAACACTTCGACGGCCATGCCAAGCTGTTTGAGGATGCGGATGGCCTCATTGCAGCAACCGCTGTTGAACAGATAGGCATCCGTGACAATTGCCGCACGTTTCTTGCCGGCCAGGTCTTCCAGGGCGAAGAGCAATGAGCCACGACGGAAATAGATCGACTTCGGCAGTTTGTGCCACAACATGTTCTCGGCCCTCTTGGCAACGGTCTTCTTGTTGATCAGGTGTTTGGGGCCCACATTTTCCGAAATCGAATTGCCGCCCCACGAGCCGCAGCCCAGCGTCAGCGAGGGGGCGAGCTTGAAGTTGTACAGGTCCCCGATGCCGCCCTGTGAGGAGGGGGTGTTGATCAGGATGCGGGCGGTCTTCATGCGATCGCCGAAGTAACGGATGCGTTCGGCCTGTTGATCCTGATCGGTGTAGAGCACCGAGGTATGGCCGATCCCGCCCAACGCCACCAGGGCTTCCGCCTTCGTCACGGCATCCCTGAAATCCTTGGCCCGATACATCGCCAGCGTGGGTGAAAGCTTCTCGTGCGCAAAGGCTTCCTCCGCGCCGACGGAACTGACCTCGCCGATCAATACCTTCGCGTAGGGAGCAACCTTGATTCCAGCCATTTCCGCAATGCGTACCGCCGATTGCCCG
>JAGTRY010000141.1 GCA_018262235.1 Pseudomonadota bacterium | reverse complement strand
CCAGGTCATACAGCCGGGTTTCCGAGCTGAGTCCCGCCAAGCCCGCCAAGCCCGACAGTAGTGCGGATGGGGACGTCGTGGAGGGGGAGGCGAAGGCTGACATTGCAGAGGTCATGGCATGGCCTTCTTGCTGGAAGTAGCGCCTTCACTGCCGGGACTTTTTGTCTTGGTATGGGAGAGTAGTGCTTCGAGGAGAATCACATCGGTATCCACATTGTCCGTGTCGGAAGTCTGCTGGTTTTTCCTGTTTGAACGCGCCGCGACGGATTTCCCTTTTCCCTTGTCTTTGGCAGGTTTTGAGGTGTCGGCGGCGGGCGCGCTGAGCGCTTTGAGCAGCGAACGCTTGCCATGCGCAGCCGAAGGCTCGGGCGTTGGTGGAGGGGCGATAGGGGAAGAGTCGGACACCTCAGGTGTCGTGCGGGTGGGCGTGACGAGCGATGTTTCGGGCGATAGCGTTTCGATACTCGCGGGAGCCGTGGGGGCACTGGCCTCGATAGGCAGGGTGACTTGTGGTGCCGAGGCGAGCGGAGGTGGGGGCGTTTGTCGAACAGCGCTGGGCGTTGGAATGGCCTTTGGTGTCGGACGTGAAGCAAAGTAGAAACCCAGCATGGCCATACAGGACAACCCCAGAAGCAGGCCCAAGAAAAGTGGCCAGCGGCGTGTGCGCTTCGTGTGCTGTTGAGCCTGGCCCAGCGATGCGAGGACGCTGATACGCTGCGGAGCGCCCTTGCCTGATGTGTGAGCTGCGAACAGGTCAGGGCGTACAGGCGCTGTGGAGGGGGTGGTGTTCGGTTGTTCGTTCATCTGTGGTCCGGACTGGAAGATCAATTGATGATCCGAAATTCAATGCGGCGGTTACGCGCTCGTCCTTCCGAGCTGGTATTGGAGGCCACCGGTTCTTGTGAGCCTTTGCCGATGGCGAGCAGGTGCTCGCCTGCAATGCCGTGCTGTATGAAATACTGGCGTACGGCTTCGGCACGCGATTGGGACAGCACGGCATTGGATTCGGGGCGGCCGGAGCTGTCGGTGTGCCCGATCACCTGGATCTGCCGGTTATTCAACTGACTGATCACCGCAAGCATTTCATCCAGAAGTTGTATGCCACGTGGCGTGAGCGTGGCTGCGCCTGATTCGAACTCGACGATGCGGTTGGCCAGGGTCTTGTCCAGCAATTGCTGCTCGCCGTGCCCTACGCGCAGGCCATTGCGTACTTGATAAGTTGGGTTCAATCGGGAGGCAAGCTGACCGGGGATTTGTTGTCGCAGATCTTCGTTGCTGACTTCGCCCCGGACACTGAGGCTGTTGCCATTCAGATCCAGTTCGCCATTGCTGATCTGTTTGAGGTCGTCGCTGATCAGGCGTTGTGCATACTCTGACCAGTTCGGTGGAGCCGCCACATTGCCGATGCCAAGTTGGTCTATTACCCGATCAGCGCCGTAGACGGTGCGCAACTTGGTGAGAATGGCTTGCCGGGTTGCTTCATCAGGAACCGTTCCGCTGATGACTACCGGACGTTGAGTTGTGCCGGGATTCGCCGGGATCTGTGCATGAACGGCTTCTGTGATCAGGACAAGAATGGCGATCAAAACATGAAGGGATGACTTTTGCATGATGGTCTCGTGAGGATCAGGTTCCGAGGAACACTTCGCCAAAGGTGCTTAGTGCCTGGGCGAGAGAGAGATCGGGATGCTCCAGATAACTGGATAACTTGGTCAGCGCATACTCGGTCGCGATGTAGTCCTCAACCCATTCGGCTTCACACAGATCGATGTTGGCTTCAAAAGCCAGCGCCGGATTGAAGACGGATTCCAGTGTGCGCGGGCAGGCGCCACTGAAGCCCATGATCAACTGTGGCCGTCCTGCCAGACGACTGCGCATCAGGCTGATTTCATGATCACCACGGGTCAGGAATGGTGCTACCAGGCTGAGCCAGAACATGGCGGCATTGGCTGCCGCTGCGTTATCTTCAGGTAGGGGTAGAGCCAAGCCTCTGCTGGCACCACCGCTTGGATTGGTCAGCAGGGGAGAGAGCAACAGGCCTAGTGCAATGATGCTGTGGCGCAAGACCAGAAGGTTGCCTGCATCGCTCAATTGGGTTTGCAGGCGTCCCACCGTACATTCTGTGAGGTGAGATTGAAGCCGTTCGTTCAGGGTTTCAGAATATTCCTGAACCTGTAACGGCGTTACTTCAATACGTGCCAGCGCTTCTTCGATATTGGCGGCTTGCTGGGCAGCGTGCATCAAGCGCTCCATCTCGCTCCATGCGGGAAGCATGCTCAGGGGGAGGCTGGGGAGGAAGGCTAATGGGGGCTCTGTGCGCAGGCTGCCAGCGACCAGAAACGGAAAGCGGCGCCCCGAACTGTCACGGCTGCTTGCAATCCGGCCAACCAGGAGACTGGGGGTTCGGCTGCCCAAAAAAGCAAACTGGATACCAGGCAGCGCATCAAAATGGCGTTTCCAGTCAGCATCTGTGGCGAGTTGCTCCAGGCAGGAAGACAGCCATCGATCCAGCGACTGGATTACGGCACTGCCATTATTGCTACGCACGAAATCGCCACGCGAGGGGAGCTTGCCGAAGTAGATCAATGGCTCGCTACCGGTATGGAGGGTGAAAGGGGCGTTCATGAATCAGTGGGCCTCGGCCATGATGGGCCCTGATGCTGCTGTGGCAGGGGAGGGCGCTCCAGCAATGACCATGGGGAGTTTGAGCCCTTTGAGGGATTGTGCCGGTGCAGGTGAGTTGCTGGCGGCTTCTGCGGGAGCTTGTTGGCTAATGATGCGTAATACGATAGAGACGGTATTGCCGCCATCACCCCAACTGAGCTCGAAATCACCGTTGTCACGACGTTGACGGCGGGCTGCGCCAATCATTTTTTCCAGGCCGAAGCGACCAGGGATGTTCAGCAACTCCATCGTCCGGCCGTCAAAACCAATGGCCGTGATGCGTGTTCCAGGTGTGCCCGTGCCTGGCCATTGGAAGCGGTTCCAGGCGGTAGCGCCGTTGCGATAACGCATGGTTTGTCCGTCGATTTCTACGGTGTATTCAGTGAGTCCGGACGAAGGGATGGGCATGATCTGGAATACCGTCTCGGGAGCTCCACCTGAGCCGGTACCTCCACTTGCTGTATTAACTGAACCGCCAGGCGCCGCAACGTAGCGCGGGTAATTGGTCGCGAATTCGGGGTTGAGGGAAATCCCGATTTCTGCCCAGGTACGCGGCGCAAAGGTTTGCCCGCGTTGGACGACCAGCGTCGCCAAAGTGCCGCTGGTAAACTTTGAGATTACCCCGTCAGGTCCGAATACCTGGGCGATTTCAGCTGGACCGGCTTCAATGCTTGAGTTGGCCTGGAACGGATATTTGCCGGCAAGGCTTCGACTGAAGGGCTCGTAAACCTGTGCTTGCCAGATTTTGTTCAGTTCCGTTTCGGCCGGTTTGACAATGACGGAGAACGATTCCATCAGCGGACGCACCAGTAACGGACGAATCGTGGCGCGTTGTGAATCGGAAAGCCCGATCAGCATGCTCTCATCCACATAGCGCAAGGTGTCGGCCAGTTCCGAACTGCCGTCGAAAGTCTGCTGCATGAGCTGGCGCGCTGCCGGCCCAGGATCGCCTCCAGTCTTCATCTGGTTGAAACGGGTGCGTAACCGCGAGAGGTTGGCCAGATAGGCGTCGAGCAGGACTTCCTTGTTGTCGCCACGCGGCATCATCAGTGAGGCGATGGCGGCGAACTCCTTGCCGACCAGTCCCATCTGCATGCCGTTCGTGGTACCTGCAATATTGACATTTACATTCACCTGACCCGGCGCCTGGCGCAGGATGGTCTCCTTGAACCAGGCGACGATTCCGCGCTGGGCACCGGCCAGTTGCTGGTTGATGAGTGAGGGGTTGTCCCAGGATGTCTCGCGATAGAGCGCTTCCATCAGGCGTTTGACTGGTGAGGTACTGGGATCCCCTAGCCGGTTCAGCCCTGCGACTGCCGCGCTGAAATCCGGGAAGCCGCTAATCGATACGCCTTGCAGGAATTTCTTCCACTCGGTGACGTAGTCCGCTTTGTACATTTCGACCAAAGCTTTCTGGATTTGCTCTGGACTGCCTTGCAGGGTGAGATCCTCGCGATTGGCTGTCTGGAGGACCCAGTCGGTGGATTGGAGTTCCTTGTTGGCCGCTTCCTTGATCGAGGGCTCTATGTACTTTTCCCAGGCTTCGCGCGAGAAAGCTCCGGAGATGGCATAGCTGCCTGCAACCAGCTTGCTGTCGTCATCACCCACCACACGTGCCACTGTGAGCGGTGGGAAGCGTGTGGCGGCCCGTGCCTTGATCTCGGCGTAGACGCGTTCGCGTGCGGGCATGCCACGCACGACCCGACGCAGGTTGTCGCGGACCTGATCCACCATGGCCAGTTTGTTCTCGATCTTCGGGAAGTCTGGCTGTGCTGTCTGGCTAAGGTAGAAGCTCAGGATATGCTCGGCACTCTTGATCATCTGCTCGCGGGGCATCGTGCCGCGATTGGCGTCAAGCCAGACTCGCCAGAAACGGGTGATCTGGTCATTGAGGTGTCCAGGCTCCAGGCGATCATGGTTGGCCAGCATCAGGTAAGTCTTCAGTGCGTTGTAGGCGTCTTCTACATTGCTTGGTGAAACTTCACGATAGAGCGTGACCGCTTGCTTTGCTGCAGCGGGTTGTGCTGTTTGTGCAGGCTGCGTACCGGCAGCCTGTGGTACAAGTTTGTCAGCATTTGCGTTCACATCGGCCAGATAGGCTTCAATGGATTCGGTGACCGGGCCAAGTAAAATAGCGCGGATGCCATTGAAATACTCCTGGCGTAGATGCTGTTCGATCTGATCTCCCTGATACAGGCCGAACCCCAATGCCAAAGGTTTGTTCTGGCGGAAGTTCTGCAGTTGCTGGATACGATCTTGAATCAGCTCAATCGCTTCAAGGCGGCTGGCAACATCCACTTTGTTGAGCTGGATGGCGGTAACCCGGTCCAGGTCGGCGCGTACATTGTTGAGTAACTTCTCGTTGGCAAGGTAAGCCCAGGTCCATACGGAAAGCGCGATCGACAGGCCGAGAGCCGCCGCGACGAAGCCGATGGCGCGGGCCTTCTGATGGGCGCGTGAGCTGAACTGCCGGACCAGATTCTTGTCAGCAAAAATGACTTTTGAAAACAGGTCGGACAAGAAAAAGCCAGCCCCCTGATAGACCGCAACAGGCGGGCGTGTGATGGTGATGGGCTTGAGAGCAAAAAGCTCGCTCATGCGCTGATCGGAGGTGCTGACAGGTGAGCCTTCGCGTACAGCGCTGGAGAAGTAGAATCCTCGAAAAACCGGCTTGTACTGGAAGGGATTTTCTTCGAACAGGGTGGCAATGAAGGCGCGCAAGCTGGCACGTGTCGATTCGAATTCAAGCGGGAAACTCAAAACGCCTGCTCCGATATTTCCATCCAGGCTCATCGACATGCGGGCGACGGAAAGTTCGTGCAAACCATCCAGAAGTTTCGAGAAATGCTCTTCAAAAGCGCTGACCGCATCAGTCTTGCCATCAGCATCGTAAGGTAGTGTTGCCCCCCAGGCGCGAGCTCTTTCCTGGGTATCCGCATCCTCAAAGAACTCCGAGAATCCGGCGATCAGGTCGACCTTGGTGAACATGACGTAGATCGGGGCAAAGACGCCTAGCTCTGAGGACAGTTCCTGCACGCGCAAGCGCAACTGCTTGGCAAGATTGATGGCGTATTCCGGGCGGTTCTGGCTGAGTTCTGCGATGCTGACCGCGATGATGATGCCATTGACCGGAGATTTCGGGCGATGTCGTTTGAGCAGATGGAGAAATGAAAGCCACTCGCTGCGGTCAGCTTCGTAAACAGAGTAGCGCCCGGCGGTATCGAGCAGAATCCCTTCGGAGGTAAAGAACCAGTCGCAATTCCGGGTGCCGCCAAGTCCATGAATGACGTTTCCACTCAGATCCGAAAACGGGAAGTGGAGACCCGAATGCACAATGGCAGAACTCTTGCCCGCCGCCGGATTGCCGATCACCAGATACCAGGGTAACTCGTACAACGCAGCCTTGCCGCTGAGCTCACCGAGCTTGGATGTCTTGATGGTCTTGACTGCTTCCAGCATCCGATTGCGCAGCGCTTCGACTTCTGGCCGCTTGTCCGGCGCGGCAGCCTGTACGGCGCGTTCGGCTTCGGCCTCAATCATGCCGGAGATTGCGTCTGAGCCCTGCTTGGCTTGATGGCGCCGCCATAACCATACGCCGAGCCAGATCAGGGCGGCGATGACGAGCACGATGCCCACCCAGACCAAGGCTATCTGTAGCGTTGACGCAGATAGCAGCAGAAATGCAGCCAGCGCAGCAAAGCCGATGACGGCTAGCACGCGGGTATCAAAGAGAAAGGAAATGATCCGGCTCATCTTGAATTGGGGTCAGTAAAGTCAGGTGGGGGAAACTTGCCAGGGCTTCAGCACGGCAAGACTTCGTTCGATGGGATCTGCCACACTAGCAGCCAGAACCGGGCGTTCTTCTGTTTGTGCATGCATGGCAGCAAGGGCAAGGGTCAGTAGCGAACTGGCCAGACCGGTGTGCCCGAAAGCACGACCGAGTGCGAAATGATCAGAGATCGGATCCAGCTCCTGGAAGCTGGTGTTCATGAGAACCGCTGATTCGGTGCTCCACGCGGCATGCTGGTTGCAATCAGAGACGA
>JAGTRY010000140.1 GCA_018262235.1 Pseudomonadota bacterium | reverse complement strand
AACAGCCCATCCCCGGCAAGGGGAAAGTCGCCGACTGCCTGGCCCGCTTGCTGGCCAACACGGCAGGCGCCGCGTTGCAACGGCTGCCGCGGATCGATCGCAACGCCGCCTGATGCTCGGCCGCTTCCGCCACATCGTCGTCGAAGGCCCCATCGGCGCCGGCAAGACCAGCCTGGCACGGCGCCTGTCGGAACGCCTGTCCGCCAATCTTGTGCTGGAACAGCCCGAGATGAACCCCTTTCTCAGCCGTTTCTACGCCGAACGCGAACGCTGGGCGCTGGCTACCCAGATCGAATTCCTGTTCCAGCGCACCGGACTGCTTGCTGAAGCGGCTCAAGCCCTGCAAGCGGGTCACCGTGTGGTCAGTGATTTCATCCTGGAAAAAGATCCCCTGTTTGCCAGCCTCAACCTCACCGAAGACGAGGCTCGTCTCTACGAGCAGATATTCGCCCAATTGCGCCCGGCTCCGCTCAAACCTGATCTGGTGATCTATCTGCAAGCCCAGCCTGACGTGTTGATCGAGCGTGTGCGCAAACGCGGCATGGATGCCGAACGCAAGATCACCGAGGCCTATCTGGCAACCGTCTCCGAGCGTTATGCCAGCTTCTTCCATACTTACGAAGCCTCGCCACTGTTTGTAATCAACGCGGAAGTCCTCAACCCGGTGGAGGAGGAGGACGATTTCGAGCTGATCCTGCAGCGGCTGCAAGCCATGCGCGGCTATCGCGAATACTTCAGCTACGCCTGAGCCAGACAGGCAACGAACCTTGAGTAGCGCCGATGAAGGCATAAAAACACTGGATGCCCGAGATCATCGGAATGGCGGACAATTCGCCCCCACTGGATCGTGCCCGGCCAACCCGGACGGATCAGCACTGGAGATGACATGAGCTACCTCGAAAACACCAAACCCGTGACTCTCACCGAGCTGACCAAGATGCGCCAGGAAGGTCGCAAGATTGCCATGCTGACGGCCTACGATGCGAGCTTCGCGGCACTCTGCGAACGCAACGGGGTCGATGTACTGCTAGTCGGCGATTCGCTGGGCAACGTCATCCAGGGACAGAAGACGACACTACCGGTCACGATGGATCACATGGTCTATCACACTGAATGCGTCTCCCGCGCCACCCAGCGTGCCTGGGTCATCGCCGACCTGCCATTTGGCAGTTATCAGGAAAGCCCGGCCCAGGCGCTGCGCAATGCCGCGCGCTTGATGGCTGCCGGTGCGCAGATGGTGAAGCTGGAAGGTGGCGCCTACATGGCCGAGACGGTGCGCTTCCTGATCGAACGCGGCGTACCGGTGTGTGCCCACGTAGGCCTCACTCCGCAATCCGTGCACCAACTCGGCGGCTACCGCGTACAGGGCAAGACCGAAGCCGGCGCGGCACAGATGAAAGCCGATGCTTCTGCCTTGGAAGCAGCAGGCGCAGCGATGATCGTGCTGGAAATGGTGCCTGCGGCACTGGCTGCGGAACTCACCGCCTCATTGAAAAGCATGGCGACTATCGGTATCGGTGCGGGCAAGGACTGTGACGGACAAGTATTGGTCCTGCACGACATGCTGGGCATCTATCCGGGCAAAACCGCACGCTTCGTCAAAAACTTCATGGCCGGTGCGCCAAGCATTGATGCAGCCGTAGCGGCCTATGCTGCGGCAGTGAAGGACAGCAGCTTTCCAGGGGCTGAGCACACGTACTGAGCACAAGGATGAGTGGCAGTGTCCGGACATCAAGCGCACAGACTGCGGAGGTACTCTGCCACCTTGCGCAGTCTTGCTGGATTGAATGAGCCGTCAGGCTCGTCGCGCGTTACAAAAAGGTTGATGCCGGCATCAAAGCCATTCTCGGCATACCAGGCTTGACGTTCCTGCCAGCGGATACGCTCATCTTCACTTTGGGTGTGCGGCAGGTGCTCCCACAACATGGGCTGCCCGTCCCGGTCAGGAATCGTGAAACTCGGCGCGTGCGCTCCCGGACGAACCGCTCCTTTCAGCGCCTGGCGATAGAAACAGGCCAAGCCTGCCTCGTCCAGCAAGCGCGCAATCTCAAGCTCGGCTGGACTGCAAACTTGCGCCGTACGCGCAGGTTCAGGGACAGATGCTGATGCCGCAGGCTCTGGCACCTCTGCCTCACATGCGACCGACATTTCCTCTGCCACGGATTGTGCCACTGCCACAGCCGCGGCAGCTTTCGGTACGGCTTCGCCCAGCAAGCGCGCGTTGAGCTGTTGCTGCAGTGTTTGCAACTCGCCTTCGGCCCGGGCGATGTCACGCCGGATGCCGGTTTCGATCACCTGCAGCTTGTCTTCGCCACGCGTCTCGGCGTCCTCTACGGTCTTGAAGAGCCGGTACAGGCCGGATTCGCGCAGGGTCACGCTGGCCTGGCTGATTTCGCCAATCTGCTCACGCACCCGTGACATCAAGCGGATGGTCCGGATCAGGCGCGTGGCCGCATCGTCCTCACCGGTCTGTGCGCGCATCTGGTATTCGTCGATCAGGGCCTGGATGGTATGCACATGACCATCGCGATAGGCCACGTTGATGCGCGACATGATTTCGTCGCGCAGATCACGGTCCTCATCATCCCCGGCGCGATCCGGGTGCACTATCTTGGCGGCCAGCCGGTAGGATTTGCGCAAATCCTCGCTGGGCTCGAATTCTTCACTTCCCGCCTCCACATGGATCTCGCGCGCAGCATCGGCACTGGCCTGAGCCTGGGTCGCCGCAGCTTTCACTGCAGCCTGACGCAACGGATCGCGCGGCAGCAAACGGGCTCGCACTCTGGCTATCTCGGCACGCAACTCGTCAAGACGCGCATACAAGGCGCCGACCCGCCGCGAATACCGCAACTTGAACGCCGCCAATGCGTTTTGCAGGGTCACATGTTCGGTCTGCACCTCCGCATAACGCTCCTCAAGCACTTCAAGCTGCTGCAGCTTGGCATCCAGTTCCAGCGCTTCAGGCGCCGGTTTATCGCGATTGAGCCATTGAAACACTCAGTTCGCTCCCTTAGTCAGACTCTCACGATAGGCACGGACCAGATGCGGACGATTTTCCGCCCCCAGCATTTCGGCCAGCCAGTCACTCAGCACCAGCAGACTTTTGCTTCCAACCGGGAATTCAGACAGCAAGTTGAGCAAGAACGCACGTAACTCCACATAGGTTGTCGACAGACAGGTTATGTATTGATCATCAAGATGACTGAAGATGCTTTCGCCTACCTCGCCACGCCAGGCTCGAACCAGCAAGCTCACGAGTTGCGGATCATCGCTGCGCTCTGCCATCTGCAGGGCGCTCTCGCCACTGCCAGTCTCGACCAGGACAGGATTGGCCCCATAGCACAAAAGCATTGCCGCCACCGCCACATGATCATTGATCACCGCGTAATGCAGTGGTGACATCCTTGTCGTCAGCCCGTCCAGCTCACAAATATCCAGCGCATCCGGATCCGCCCCTGCCGCGAGCAGGACTTCCACTGCAGCAACACAACCTCGTGCCGCGGCGTAATGCAAGGGCGTCCGCAAATCCGCCGCACAGATGTCCCGCTCTGCCCCTGCTTTCAGGAGCAGGCGAACAATCTCGGCACGCTCACTTAGCGCCGCCGCATGGAGCGCGCCATTCCCGCAGTACGTCCCCAGCTGATCATCATAGGAATGCCAGGAAGATAACGCATCGATCTGCGCTCCCGCATTGATCAAGGCTTCAACCAGAACCAGCGAACCACGTGCCGCGGCAATCTGCAAAACCGATTCGCCTCCGTTCGGCAAGCACGCATTGGCGTCCGCTCCCGCTGCCAGCAAAGTCATCGCCGCCTCCACACGTGCCGTATCGGCGGCGATCAACAAAGGCGTAACCCCTGGCCTGAACCCCTCTACGTTGGCCTGCAACAGGCCGGAAGGAGAATCCAGTATCGCCCCGTGCTCAATGAGCAAGCCGATGCACGCAGGGGATCCGCCACGCGCCGCAACATGCAGCAATTGCAGGCCTTCATCATCCGCCCCGCGCTGCTCCACCAAGCCAGGATGTGCATGCAGCAATCGCCCCAGCCCCGCCAGATCATCCCGCTCAATCAAACTCAGCGCTTCAGCGTAATGTACACTCAGGTCATCACCAACAACATCCCGCCAGAGAATTGCCAGACCCCGATTGATGAAACCCGCAGCATCCTGCACGACCGCAAGCGCCTGACGCTCAGGGGGCAATAGTGCGAACTCACCGGTAGAAACAGAAAGGGATTGGGGTACAGATTCAAGACTCATGGATTGTGGCGGCGACGGGCGCGTTAACACAGGAAACATCATACTGTGCAGACGGCAGTGATGCTCAACGAGCACACCAAAAGGCAGACAAAAACCACGGGAGTCCGGAAAGCAAAAAGGCCAGTCTTTCGACTGGCCTTTTCACACAAACTTGGTACACCCAGAGCGATTCGAACGCCCGACCCCCTGGTTCGTAGCCAGGTACTCTATCCAGCTGAGCTATGGGTGCAAAAAACAGAAGCGGAATTATACACTTTCCTGAATCTTCTGCAACACCTTGCGGTGCTTATTTCCACCAAGGAGGAGAAGAACTTTTTCAAGTCATCGCCTCCAAGATATTCCTGGTCGGGGTGAGAGGATTCGAACCTCCGGCCTCTACGTCCCGAACGTAGCGCTCTACCAGGCTAAGCTACACCCCGCTTGTTGCTGCGCGTTAATAATTTCGCGCAACAGCGAAAGAACATAATTGTAGCAGGCTCTCTTTAAAAACGGAAGCCGGCAAAGCAGAAATCAGTTCTGCCGCACGTTGTGCCTCCAGACTCGCAAACTCACGCGTAGCCTCCAGCGCACCACAACTCTTCACCGCTTCGATTACTTCAGGGAAAGCATCACGCCCGCCTTCCTCAATGGCCTTGCGTACCAGCTCGGCCTGCACAGCAGAACCATGCTGCATGACATGAATCAACGGCAAAGTAGGTTTCCCTTCGGCCAGATCATCGCCAAGATGCTTGCCTGTCGTTTCTTCATCGCTGGAATAATCCAGTACATCATCAACAAGTTGGAATGCCGTACCAAGATGACGGCCAAAGTCCGCCATGCGATCCTGCCCAGCCTCATCCAGTCCACCAAGAATTGCACCAAGACGTGCCGCCGCCTCGAACAGCATCGCGGTCTTGTAACGGATGACCTGCAAATAGGCCTCAACAGTTACGTCGGCGTTATGCACGTTCAGCAGCTGCAGCACTTCACCTTCCGAAATGACATTGGTTGCATCGGCCAGTACGCGCATCACGCGCATATCCTGCACATCAACCATCATTTGAAAGGTGCGTGAGTACAGAAAATCCCCCACCAGCACGGCTGCGGCGTTCCCGAACGTGGCATTTGCGGTACTGCGCCCGCGCCGCAGATCAGACTCATCCACTACATCGTCATGCAACAGCGTGGAGGTATGAATGAGCTCAAGCACCGCAGCCAGATCATGATGATGAGTGCCCCGATAGCTCAATGCATTCGCCACCAGCAGCAGAAGTGCCGGGCGCATGCGTTTTCCTCCGGCGGCGATAATGTATTCAGCCACCTGGCGGATCAGGGCAATATCGGAATGCAGTCGCTTGCGAATGACACCGTTAACCGCTTCCATGTCAGCAGCCACCGGCGCGTAGAGTTGTTCGAGTTGCAAGACAGGCACGCGTAGGATCGGGTAAAGGTTTGATGTTATGAGGGGCAGCGCGACATCGTCAAGACTGGATTCATTCAAATAGCGCTGAACGCTTGCCTTACGTCTGCCGGCGCAAAGACAGGATATCTCAAGCACATCCCAACAAGAGCACTATGATAATGGCGGGCGGCACTGATAGCGCCCGACCTCCGCCCTCCTCGACAAACCCCTCGCCGAGCAATTCCTGCCCAACAGAATCATCTTGACTTTCCCTTTGTTAATCAACATAATTCTCGGTTTCCCACGCTCTTTGTAATTGGAGTCCAACATGTACGCGGTCATAAAAACCGGTGGCAAGCAGTATCGCGTTGCCGCTGGCGAAAAAATCAAAGTAGAACAGATACCTGCAGACGTTGGCACTGAAATCACGCTGGACCAGATTCTGATGGTCGGCGAAGGCGATTCCGTGAAAATCGGCGCGCCGTTGGTTGCTGGTGCAAGTGTCAAGGCTACGGTTCTGTCCCAAGGTCGTCACGCGAAGATCGAAATCTTCAAGATGCGTCGTCGTAAGCACTACCAGAAGCACCAAGGTCATCGTCAGAACTACACCGAAATCCGCATCGACGTGATTTCGGCCTAAGCAGGAGCTAATCGCCATGGCACACAAAAAAGCAGGCGGCAGTGTACGCAACGGCCGCGAATCAGAAGCAAAACGACTCGGCGTCAAGCGCTACGGTGGTCAACTCGTTCTGGCTGGCAACATCCTTGTTCGCCAGCGCGGTACGGAATACCACCCCGGCGAGAACGTCGGTATGGGCAAAGACCACACCCTGTTCGCGCTGAAGACCGGCCGCGTACAGTTCGTCGTGAAGGGTCCGCTGCGTCGTCGTACCGTCGTCATCGTCCCGGAAGCCCAGGCCTAAACAGCTTCCGCGCGATCGCAAGAAAGCCCTGTCGCGCCGCGATAGGGCTTTTTGTTTTTAAGCTTGAGCAGAGACCCCACAGCAAGACCCAATCAGGAATTCCAAATCATGAAGTTTTACGACGAAGCACGCATTGAAGTATTCGCCGGAGATGGTGGC